>NZ_CP017241.1:2765000-3065000 GCF_001908375.1 Rhizobium etli 8C-3
AGCGAATGGGCGACAGCCATCATCTCGTCGAAATCGTCGAGCGTCCCGAAGATGGGATCCACGTCGCAGTAGTCCGAGACGTCGTAGCCCATGTCAGCCATCGGCGATTTGAAGAAGGGCGAGAGCCAGATCGCATCGACGCCGAGATTGGCGATATGCGGGAGGCGGCGGGTAATGCCCTTGAGGTCGCCGAGACCGTCACTGTTCGTATCCTGGAACGACCGTGGATAAACCTGATAGATGACCGCCCCCCGCCACCACTCCGCTGCCTGCATCGCCATTTGCCGGATTCTCCGCGCCATTCGAAATGCGCACAGACTAAAGCCCGGAAAACAAAAAACAACTGCGACCGATGACCTCTTTTGAACGAGACGCACACAGCAAGGAAAACGGCGTATCCGGGCTTGTCCACACCTTGAGCAACCCTCCTTCATTGGGGGTTGCAACGCCAAACCTTTGCGATAAGGTGCGCATTGACTTGCACGTAACAGGTCAAAGACCGGGAACAAACGACTAATAATAGGCAAAAAAGCCTGGAAAGGTGGCCCAATATGACCCATACAACGAAAAAATTTCTAGCCTCAGCAATGCTCGGCACATTGCTGGCTTTCTCGGCCCAAGCGGCCACGCTCAATATCCACAATGGCGGCGATCCGGCATCTCTCGATCCGCAAAAGCTCTCCGGCGACTGGGAGAATCGCATTGCCGGCGACATCTTCGAAGGACTCGTGGCTGAAGATGCCAAGCTCAACCCTATTCCGGGCCAGGCCCAAAGCTGGACCGTTTCGGATGACGGCAAAGTCTACACCTTCAAGCTGCGCGACGGCATCAAGTGGTCCGACGGCCAGCCGGTAACGGCCGAAGACTTCGTCTTCGCCTTCCAGCGCCTCATGGATCCTAAGAATGCAGCCGACTACGCCTATCTGCAGTTCACCATCAAGAATGCCGAAAAGATCAACAAGGGCGAGATCACCGATTTCAACCAGCTCGGCGTCAAGGCAATCGACGATAAGACGCTCGAGATCACGCTTGAAGCCCCGACACCGTATTTCATCGGCGCCTTGACTCACTACACCGCATACCCGCTGCCCAAACATGTCGTCGAAGCCAAGGGCGCAGACTGGGTCAAGATCGGAACCATCGTCACCAACGGCCCCTACAAGCCCGTCGAGTGGGTGCCTGGCTCGCACGTTACGACGGTCAAGAATGACCAATACTATGGTGTCAAAGATCTGAAGATAGACGGTGCGAAGTTCTTCGTGCTTGAAGACCAGGAAGCGGCGCTGAAGCGCTACCGCGCCGGCGAATTCGACATCCTTACCGACTTCCCGACCGATCAGTACGAATGGATGAAGAAGAACCTGCCCGGCCAGGCCCACGTGGCTCCGTTCTCGGGCCTCTATTACTACGTGATCAACTCGACCAAGCCGCCGTTCAGCGACAAGCGCGTCCGCCAGGCTCTTTCCATGGCAATCAATCGCGAAGTCATCGGCCCGCAGATTCTCGGAACGGGCGAATTGCCCGCTTATTCCTGGGTGCCGCCGGGTACGGCCAACTACGGCGAGCCGGCCTATGTCTCGTGGAAAGACTTGCCCTACAGCGAGAAGGTCGTCGAAGCGAAGAAACTGCTCACGGAAGCAGGTTTCGGCCCTGATCGTCCACTAACGGCACAGCTCAAGTACAACACCAACGACAACCACAAGCGCATCGCCGTGGCGATTGCCGCCATGTGGAAGCCGCTCGGCGTGAATATCGAACTCGTCAATGCCGAGACCAAGGTGCATTATGATCAGCTGAAAAGTGGCGAAGTGGAAATCGGCCGTGCCGGCTGGCTTGCCGATTACAACGATCCGGACAACTTCCTGAACCTGCTCGTTACCGGCGTTCAGATGAACTATGGCCGCTGGTCTAACCCCGAATACGACAAGCTGATCAAGGAAGGCAACGCGCAGACGGATCTGGCCAAGCGCGCCGAAATCTTCAAGAAGGCCGAGCAACTGGCGCTCGACGATTCCGCCGCCTTGCCGATCTACTACTACGTCTCGAAGAACGTCGTCTCGCCAAAGATCGAGGGCTTCGTCGACAATGTGCAGGACATCCACCGTACGCGCTGGCTGTCGATGAAAGAGTAAGGAAAACGGCCCTTCCCGCACTGCGGGAAGGGCCGGCCCACGATCATGATCAAATATGCACTCCGTCGATTGCTGTCGACGATCCCCGTTCTCTGGATCGCCGTCACAGCCTGCTTTTTCGTTTTGCGCCTTGCCCCCGGCGGCCCCTTCGATGGCGAAAGGCCATTGCCGCCGGTCATCATGAAGAACCTTGCCGCCCACTACAATCTGGATAAGCCGCTGATCCAGCAGTACATGATCTATGTCGGCGACCTGCTGAAAGGTGATCTTGGCCCGTCCTTCGCCAGCGAAGATTTCACTGTCGGGCAGCAGATCATGATCGGCCTGCCCTATACCTTCACCATCGGTACCGCCGCCTTCCTGCTCGCCATCCTTGTCGGGGTCACCGTAGGCTGTCTTGGGGCGCTTTACCAGAACAAGACGCCCGACTATATCCTGGGCGCACTCATTCTGATCGGCGTCGTGCTTCCCAACTTCCTGATCGCCCCGATCCTGCAGCTCGTTTTCGGCATCCGTCTCGGATGGCTTCCAGTCGGCGGCTGGGGTGACGGCTCCTTCAAGTTCCTCGTCATGCCGATCGTGGTTCTGGCGCTGCCGCATGCCGGCCGCATATCGCGCATCACCCGCGGCTCGATGATCGAGGTCATGAACCAGAACTTCATCCGGACAGCCAAGGCAAAGGGCATCGGCCCACGCCTGACGGTCATGCGCCACGCACTGAAACCTGCCATGATGCCCGTGGTCTCCTATCTCGGACCGGCGGCAAGCTATCTTCTCACCGGCTCGCTTGTTGTCGAGAGCGTCTTCGGACTGCCCGGCATCGGCCGCTATTTCATCACTGCAGCGCTGAACCGCGACTACGGCATGGTTCTCGGAACGGTCATCTTCTACATGGTGCTGATCGTCTTCCTCAACCTTCTCGTCGACATCGCCTATGCGTGGCTCGATCCGAAAGTGAGAAACCGATGATCCTCAACCCCGCAAAACGCGAGCTGCTCGCTGCCGAGTTGCTGCAGGCCGAAGGCCTGGCGCCCGAAGGCCGATCGCTCACCAAGGATGCGCTTCGACGCCTGGCCCGCAACAAGGCAAGCGTGATTTCCATCGCCGTGCTGGCGCTGCTCGTCCTCCTCGCCTTCCTCGGCCCTTATTTCATTCCCTTCAACTATGAAGATCCGGACTGGGCCGCCTTCCGCACACCTCCGGACTTTGCAAGCGGCCATTACTTCGGCACCGATCCGAATGGCCGCGACCTTCTCGCCCGCGTGCTTTACGGCACCCGTGTCTCGCTTGCCGTCGCGCTGACGGCAACCGTCGTCTCCGTCGTCATCGGCGTGCTCTACGGCGCAGTCTCCGGCTATATCGGCGGCAGGCTGGATTCGGTCATGATGCGTTTCGTCGATATCATGTATGCCCTGCCCTACATCCTGTTCGTCATCCTGCTGATGGTGATCTTCGGCCGTAACGTCTATCTGCTTTTTGCCGCGATCGGGGCGCTGGAGTGGCTGACAATGGCCCGCATCGTGCGCGGCCAGACGCTGTCGATCAAGCAGCGCGAGTTCATCGAGGCTGCACGCGCCTCGGGACAGAGGCCCTTCAAGATCATCCTCAAGCACGTCATTCCGAACCTCGTCGGCCCGGTGGTCATCTTTGCGGCACTCACCGTTCCGGAAATTATCGCCACGGAAAGTTTCCTGTCCTATCTCGGCTTCGGCGTTCAGGAGCCTCTGACCTCGCTCGGCACGCTGATTGCCGAAGGTACCGATGCAATGGAGAGCATGCCCTGGCTGCTGGTCTTTCCGGCGAGCTTCCTCGTCGCCCTGCTGCTCAGCCTGCTCTTCATCGGCGACGGTCTGCGCGACGCGTTCGACCCGAAGGATCGCTAAAGATGACCGACAACCTTCTCGAACTCAAAGACTACTCGATCACCTTCGAAACGCCGGACGGCCAGGTGAAGGCCGTCTCCAACATGAACCTGACGATCAAGCCCGGCGAACGCATCGCGATCGTCGGGGAGTCCGGCTCAGGCAAAAGCCAGACCTTCCTCGGCATCATGGGGTTGCTCGCCAAGAACGGCAAGACCAGCGGCCAGGCGCTGCTCGAAGGCAGGGATGTGCTGTCGCTGAAGCCAGGTGAACTCGATCAGGTGCGCGGCAAGGACATGGCCATGGTCTTCCAGGATCCCATGACCGCCTTGAATCCATCTCTCAAGATTTCGCGCCAACTGACGGAACAGCTTGAGGTTCATCGCGGTTTTACTGCGCGCGCAGCCTCTGCCGAAGCGCTCGACATGCTGAAACGGGTCGGCATCCCCGACCCCACGCGCCGCTTCAACCTCTATCCGCACGAGCTGTCGGGCGGCATGCGCCAGCGTATCGTCATTGCCATGGCACTGCTCACCAAGCCGAAGCTCCTGATTGCCGACGAGCCAACCACCGCGCTCGATGTCACCATCCAGGCGCAGATCCTCGATCTCTTCAACGATCTGACGGCCGAGATGAACACGGCGCTCGCGATGATCACCCACGATCTTGGCGTCGTTGCCGGCCTCGCCGATCGCGTCGCGGTCATGTATGCCGGCCGCATCGTCGAGGAAGCGCCGGTCGATCAGCTCTTTGAAAATCCGGCGCATCCCTATACGGCGGCGCTGCACGCGGCGATCCCGCGCCCCGACCAGGACGTCGACCAGCTCGTCGTCATTCCCGGTCGGCCGCCCAACCTGCAGCACCTGCCGAAGGGCTGCAACTTCTCGCCGCGCTGTCCGAAGGTAGAAGACGATTGCATCGATCGTCCGCCGCCGCTCGCAACGCTGGCACCGCACCATTGCGCAGCCTGCTTCCATCCCTTCCCGCGTATCGAGGAGCTTCTCAATCATGGCTGAACGATCGCTGTTGAGGGTCGAGAACCTGACGACCCAGTTCGAACTGCCCTCCAAAGGCTTCTTCAAGCCGCCGGTGATGCTGACGGCTGTCAACAATGTCAGCTTCGACTTGAAGGAGGGCCGCACCCTGGGCATCGTCGGTGAATCCGGCTGCGGGAAGTCGACGCTCGGCCGCTCCATCCTGCGGCTGCTACGCTCGCAGAAGGGCCGCATCCTCTGGCAGGGCCGCAATCTGCTGGACCTGTCGGACGAAGAGATGCGGGCTGCGCGCCGCGACATGCAGATCATCTTCCAGGATCCGATCGCATCGCTCGATCCGCGCATGACGGTCGGCGACATCATCGCCGAGCCGCTGACCGTCTTCGAACCGAAACTCTCCAGAGCGCAGCGCCTCGAACGTGTGCGCGAGATCATGGGTGCAGTCGGCCTCGTGCCGGAAATGATCAACCGCTACCCGCATGAGTTTTCCGGCGGCCAGGCACAGCGCATCGGCATTGCCCGCGCGGTCGTGACCAGGCCGAAGCTGATCATCTGCGACGAGCCGGTATCGGCCCTCGACGTTTCGATCCAGGGGCAGGTCATCACGCTCCTGCGCAAGCTCCGTAAAGAGTTCGGCCTGACGCTGATCTTCATCAGCCATGACCTGTCCGTCGTGCGGCTGATCTCGGACGACGTGTTGGTGCTCTATCTCGGCAAGGTGGTGGAAGCCGGCGATTGTCAGACGGTGTTCGAACATCCTGCACATCCTTACACGCAGGCACTGTTTTCGGCCGCCCCAATCCCCGATCCGAAGCTTGCCCGCCAGCGTACACGCATCCGCCTTCAGGGCGACCCGCCATCGCCACTGTTCCCGCCGAAGGGCTGCGTCTTTTCGCCCCGCTGCTGGAAGGCGACGGATATCTGCCGGACGGAAATGCCGCCGACCGAGCATGTCCGCCCGGGTCAAACGGCAGCCTGTTACCACATGGACCGGTAATTCGCGTCCGCTCTGGGTCAGCTCGCGCGCAACACGCGCGTTGCCCAGCGCCTGCCCCGGGGCGGAACAATTTGCGCTCCGGGGCAGTTCTCCCCTGACAAAAGCATGCGGGGTCACCGCAGGGCTCCAAGGAGGAGAAAAATGCTCAAGCTGATATCCAATGCCGGCCTTGTATTGGCGCTGACATTTGGAGGCGCTGTCGCACCCGCGTCCTTTGCTCTGGCTCAGGACGTCCAGTTCCGCATCGGACCGGACGGCGTGCGTATCTACGATCGCGATCGCTACGATCCTTATCGAGACGACTACCGCCGGGGTTGCAGCCCGCGTGAGGCACAAATGGCCGCTCGCGATTCCGGCCTGCGCCGACCTGAGGTCGTGCGTGTGACCAGGCGTAGCGTCACGGTGCAAGGCTGGACCCGTTACGGGCCGGACCGCATCGTCTTCGCCAACCGCCGCGGCTGCCCGGAGATCGGATAGCAAACGAACGACCTGCGAGTGGAGCCCGCCCTGCCGGCGGGCTCTTCACGTCGTCGGCGAGCAGGTCCCGAAGCCGGGCGAAACGATCAGCATCATCATCGCCGGGGGCTGCGATGACTGCAAATGCGACATGCGCTTCGAACTCGACGAAGCTTCCGACCTCGATGCGACCAAGGACACGCGCGATCTCTGCCAACCTGCGAGCTACACCATCCACGAGCAGCACTCCGCCGTCAGTCTTCAGACGCGCCTCCGAACGGAGCACGGCTGGCTTTCCGACAGCTGCCGCCCGCCAAACAGCCACAAAGCGGCATTGCCAGCGCTTGCCTCCAAACGCCTCTTTGCGTAATCAGCAGACGCGGAGATTTTTCGGGAGGCAGTTTTGAACGGACGGTTCTTATCGATCGGTGAATGCATGGTGGAGCTTTCGCAGGCAGGCGGCGGCCTGCTGAGAAAGGGCTTTGCCGGCGATACGCTGAACACCGCCTGGTACGCTCGCGCCTGCATGCAGCCCGCCTGGAGCGTCGATTATTTCACCGCGCTTGGCGACGACGCCATGTCGGACGAGATGATCGCCTTCTTCGAGGAAGCCGGCATCGGCACCAAGCTCATCAGGCGCATCAAGGGCAAAGCTCCCGGCCTATACATGATCAACCTCAGGAACGGCGAACGCTCCTTCAGCTACTGGCGCGACAACTCCGCCGCCAGACAGCTTGCGGCCGATCCCGATCTATTGCGCGAAGCGATCGAAGGCTCGGACGTCATCTATTTTTCAGGTATCACGCTCGCCATTCTGCCGCGCGAAGACGCCGACACGCTGCTTGCCGAAACCCGCCGCGCCAAGGCCGCGGGTAAATTCGTCGTCTTCGACCCGAATATCCGCCCGCGCCTGTGGGCGAGCTATGACGTCATGCATACGACGATCAGCGAAGGCGCCCGCTCCTCTTCTCTCGTCATGCCGAGTTTCGACGACGAGGCCTTGCATTTCGGCGACGACTCCATCGACGCCACCATCCATCGCTACCGTGCCCTCGGCGCACCGAACGTGCTGATCAAGAACGGCGCCGACGGAGCGACGCTGAACTTCGCCGGCCAGCAGAACTTCGTGCCGGCGGAAAACGTCGACGAGGTGGTTGATACCACGAGCGCCGGCGACAGCTTCAATGGCGCGTTCCTCGCCAAGTATCTCGAGACGAAGGATGCCGTCGCCAGCGCCTGTTTCGCAGTGAAGGTTGCCGCGCGCGTCGTCAGCGAGCACGGGGCACTCGTGGCAAGGGATAAGCTCGGGCTCTGAGCCTCGATCAGCAGCCTGTAATAAATCCATCACAGAGAAGCCTCAGAATGGGCACGCGGGAATCACCTCCCCTGCGCCCGCTCGGGGGTTGTGCCGCTGCCGTTCGATACGGCGCGGCGTGGATGGAAAACGGGACAATGCTGCAACACCGTTCGAATAACTGTCGCGGCGAGAACCGGGCCGATACCGCGCCTGGAAGCTTGCCGGAGAGGCTGGTGATCGTCACCGACGCCTGGCATCCGCAGGTGAACGGAGTTGTCCGCTCTATCGAGAATACCAACCGCGAACTCGCCAGACTGGGCGTCGAAGTATCCATGGTGACGCCCGAGCGTTTCGGTAGCTTCCCCTGCCCGACCTATCCGGAAATTCGCCTTTCGATCGCCAACTACCACCGGGTCGCCCGCGAGATCGAAAAGCACGCGCCGTCCTATGTCCATATCGCCACCGAAGGCCCGCTCGGGCTGACGGCGCGGCGCTGGTGCCTGAGGAACCGCATGCCGTTTTCCACCAGCTACCACACGCGCTTCCCGGAATATGTCTCGGCCCGCCTGCCGGTGCCGAAGGGCTGGCTCTACGCCTTCGTGAAGTGGTTCCACAATTCCGGCGCCGGCTGCATGGTGGCAACGCCGAGCCTTGCCCGTGAGCTGTCGGAAAAAGGCATCCGCAACCTGATGCCCTGGAGCCGTGGCATCGACGCGGCGCAGTTCCGCCCGATGGAACTGGAAGAAAAACCCTTCGGCCTGCAGCGCCCCGTCTACATGACGGTCGGACGGGTGGCATTGGAAAAAAACCTGCCCGCCTTCCTCGATCTCGACCTGCCCGGCTCCAAAGTCGTGGTCGGCGACGGCCCTGCCCGAGGCGAGCTGGAAAAGCGCTATCCGGACGTGCTCTTCACCGGCCTGAAATTCGGCGAGGAGCTTGCCGGGATCTATGCACAGGCCGATGTCTTCGTCTTCCCGTCGCTGACCGATACCTTCGGCAACACGATCCTGGAAGCGCTCGCATGCGGCGTTCCCGTTGCCGCCTACCCCGTCACCGGACCGCTCGACATCGTCGGCGAGGATGGCGAAGTCGGCGCACTGGACGAAGACCTGCAGGCAGCCTGCCTCCGCGCATTGTCGGCCTCGCGCGAGAAGGCACGGGATCTGGCCCTTCAATATTCCTGGGAAGCGGCAACGCAGCAGTTCATCAACAACATCCGCGCCGCCAACGGCGTCATTACGCCGAAATGGAAGAAGGCCTGGCAATATGCCAGGACCTTGCCCAAAAACAGAAAGGCCGGCGACGCCGCCGGCCCGATGAAATCCGGAACCTGATCTTTTACTCCTGCAGGGCGCTGCGCAGCGTGTCGTTGGCAAGCGTGATGGCGCTGCGAACGGCCGGAGTTTCGCTGATGGCGTTCAACAGCACGAAGTCGTGGATCGTGCCGTTGTAGCGGACCGAGGTGACCTTCACGCCGGCCTGCGACAGCTTGCGGCCATAGGCCTCGCCTTCGTCGCGCAGCACGTCGTTTTCATCGGTGATGACGAGCGCCGGCGGCAGGCCGTTCAGCTGTTCCAGCGAAGCGTTGAGCGGCGTTGCCGTCGGCTCCTTGCGCTTGGCTACATCCGGCAGATAAGCGTTCCAGAACCACTTCATCGCCTCCTTCGTGAGCCACGGGCCGTTCTCAAATTGATTGTATGAGCCGGTCTCAAAGTTAGCGTCGGTGACCGGATAGAACAGTACCTGCTGATCGATGGCCGGGCCGCCGCGCTCCTTGGCAAGCAGGGTGACAGCCGCTGTCATGTTGCCGCCGACACTGTCACCGGCAACGGCGAGGCGGCTCGCATCGACCTTGAACTCCTTGGCATGCTCGACGACATATTTCGTTGCGGCATAGGCCTGCTCGATGGCGATCGGATAGCGCGCCTCAGGCGAACGCTCGTAATCGACGAAAACGACCGCGGCATTCGCGCCATTGGCAATCTCGCGCACGAGGCGGTCATGCGTATCGGCATCGCCCAGCACCCAGCCGCCACCGTGGAAATACATGACGACCGGCAGCGCAGCCCTGGCATGTTCAGGGCGGACAATCCGCAGCCTGATGCTGCCAGTCGGGCCGACCTTGATCGTCTTGTTTTCTTCATGGATTGCGAGCTTCTTCACCTCGCCCTTTTGCGCGCCGGCGAGAATATCGCGGGCCTCAGCCGGAGAGAAGGTGTAGATCGGCTTGCTGCCGGCAAGCGCGTCGATGAATTTCTGCGTGGCCGGTTCGAGCACCGGATCGGCAGCTGCGCCAAGGGCGGAGGCGGCCAGGATCGTTGCTGCGGAAAGTGCGGTCTTGATGGTCGACATTGTCTTGTCCTTTGAGGTTGCTGTGTGCTGCAAACGGCGACAACATCGCGCACGATTGTTTATTGCGCAATCAAAATCGGCTCATAGCTGCCATGCGTTAAAATCGCTTGCTATTATTTATCGTGCGATTTAGTTTGATGTGTTTGTTTTCGGAGAGAGAGCATGCAGGAACAACCAAAACTCGACAATTTCATCTGCTTTGCCATGTATACGGCAAGCCACGCGATGAACCGCGTCTACAAGCCGCTGCTCGACGCCCTCGGCCTCACCTATCCGCAGTATCTGGTGATGGTCTCGCTCTGGCAGGAAGACGGCCAGACCGTCGGCGGCCTGGGCGAGAAGCTCTTCCTGGAATCGAGCACACTCACCCCTTTGCTGAAGCGTCTCGAAGCCGCCGGCTATGTCCGCCGTGAGCGCAGTAAGCAAGACGAACGCGTCGTCGTCATCAAACTGAGCGCAGAAGGCATCGCACTGCAAGAAAGGGCCGCCGCTGTGCCCGACTGCATCGCCAGCGCTACCGGCCGGGACGCTGCCGGCCTCGCGCGTCTTAAGGCCGAGATCGTGGCGCTGCGCGAGGCACTGAACAGGAGTGTCGTGGCCTGAGAAGCGACTGTCAGCTGTTGAGTGGCAGCCAACCCCTTCGCCTTCCGGCTTAAGACGGCCATGACATTAACTCGACGGGCTTTCTGCGAACCAGGCATCAGCGAGAAAGCGCAACGCCATGGCGGCGGTCAACGGTGCAATCGCAAATCGTGGCACCGGCTCGAACCTCCCAGCAGGCAGCGCCGCAATGACAGGAGCCAAGGGTTATCAAAGGTGCGGTTCGTGTCGGTAGTGCCATGGACTGCTTTCGCCTTTGTTCGTCCCGGCATTGGTTTGCCATGCAAAAAACCATGACTTCGCCAATTGGCGGATCATGGTCGCCTGCCCAGCAAATTTGACCTGCCAAAAACGCTGCCGATGACGCAAAAAGCCGTTTCGATGAGCATCGTGATTGGACTTCCGCGCCCGCAGGAGTCAATCTTATTTCAGGGCAAAAGCGTAAGGGGGCGGAGCAGCCATCGTCTGAATCGGAGGCTAAAATGAAACATCAAGCACTTGACCAACTGCGGACCGTCGCAAACGTCAACCCGGATCAGCCACGCCGGCCAATGTCGCGCAGCGAGCGCCTGCAGCGCTGGGCAGAGATCCTCGAGCAGTTCCCGAACCGGCATCTCTCGACACTGCACCAGACAGAATATCAGCCGGAAGCAGGGCGCGATATCATGCGCGCCGACAATTCGCCCATCTCCGTCGCGTTCAAGGATCCTGTGCTGCGTGCAGCCGGGATGGAAAACGACACCTATGGCGAAGCAAAGCGGTTTTTCGAGTTGACCGACAGGGAGTTGCACAAGGTCATCTGCTACTGCCACTTCGGCGCTACGGTAAACGCGGCAACCGCTGCCCGGCAAATCCGCTCTTTCTACGCTGAAGGAAAGCGCGGCATGCTGCATCGGCTGCGCGCGGCGTTCCTCGACTAGGAGCGCCAAGGTTTCGTAGGGTCATTGCTGGAGCGGCCCCAACGGCAGCTCCAGCCTTTGCGCGCGCCGTTCGGCGGCGCATTTGCTGAAACAGTTGCGAGAAACGGCTACCGCTTCTTCTTCGACTCGTACGGATTGTCCGGCGAGCGGTAATGGATACGTATGGGCACGCTCGGCATGTCGAAATCCTCGCGCAACCCATTGATGAGATAGCGCGTATAGGATTCGGGCAGCGCGTCGGAACGCGTGCAGGATATCATGAAGGCCGGCGGGCGGGCCTTCACCTGTGTCATGTATTTCAGCTTGATGCGGCGGCCGGAAACGGCCGGCGGCGGATGCTGCACCTGCTGCTGCTCCAGCCAGCGGTTGAGCCGCGCCGTCGAAATGCGCTTGTTCCACACCTTGTCTGTATCGATGATCGACTGCATGAGCTTGTCGAGCCCGCGGCCGGTCTGGCCGGAAATCGGAACGGCGCGGATGCCGCGTGCCTGCGGCAACAGGCGATCGGTCTTTTCGCGCAGGTCGGCGAGAACTGCCTGCGGGTCCTCGATCATGTCCCACTTGTTGAAGGCTAGAACGGCCGCACGGCCTTCACGCAGCACCAGATCGACGATGTGCAGATCCTGTTTCTCGAAGGGGATGGTCGCGTCGAAGACGACGACAACAAGTTCGGCAAAACGGATGGCGCGCAACGCATCGGCGACCGAAAGCTTCTCCAGCTTTTCGGTCACCCTCGCCTTGCGGCGCATGCCGGCGGTGTCGAACATCTTGATCGTGCGGCCGCGCCAGTCCCACTCGACAGAGATGGAATCGCGCGTGATGCCAGCTTCCGGCCCGGTCAGCAGCCGGTCTTCGCCGAGGAAGCGGTTGATAAGGGTCGACTTTCCGGCATTCGGCCGCCCGACGATTGCAACGCGTAGCGGCTTGGTGTCGTCGTAGGTCGGCTCTTCATCCTCTTCGCCCTCCACTTCGGACCGCGCAACGTCCACGTCGGTAACGGCGACGTCTTCCTTCGGTGGATAGGCGCGCTCCTTGCCGAGCGCGGCAACGATTGCGTCGCGCAGGTCGAGCATGCCCTGCCCGTGTTCAGCCGAGATCGGCGTCGGTTCGCCGAGGCCGAGCGTGTAGGCGTCGTAGAAACCGCTGTCGGAGCCTTTCGCTTCGGCCTTGTTGGCAACAAGGACCACCGGCTTGCCGCGGCGGCGCAGCATTTCGGCCAAGGCAGTATCGACCGGCGTCAGACCGGTCTTGGCATCGACGACGAACAGCGACAGGTCGGCCTCGTCGATTGCCGCTTCCGTCTGGGCGCGCATGCGGCCCAGCAGGCTTTCGGCATCTGCCTCTTCGAGGCCGGCGGTATCGACGATCGTGAACTTGAGGTCGATGAGCCGCGCATCGCCCGGCCGGCGGTCACGGGTAACGCCCGGCGTATCGTCGACGAGCGCCAGCTTCTTCCCAACCAGCCGGTTGAAAAGCGTCGACTTGCCGACATTCGGGCGACCGACGATCGCGACCGTAAAGCTCATTGGGGATCCTTAGGTTCAGCCCTGTGCGGCGGGCGCCTTGCCGGATGCGGTGATATTATCAAGCATGATCTGGGCGCGGTTTGCAATATTGCGCGGGCTTGCGGCATCGTCGGCGATCGCCTGATACCACTGGCGGGCCTGCGCCATGTTGCCGGCCTTGTAGGCAGCAAGGCCCAGCGCTTCGCGTGCGGAGTGGCGGAAGGCGTTCGCCGGAATGGCCATATCCTCCACGGCGCCGGAAACCTGCTCGTAAGTGCCGTTTTCGATCAGCAGCCAGCCGGCGCGCATCCTGGCGGCATCGCGGACGGCTTCCGGAACGGACTGGTCCTTGCCGATCGCTTCGAAGTCGGAGATGGCCGCGGCATTGTCGCCCTTCTGCGCACGAACCGAGGCTGCACGCATGCGGGCGAGAACCGGATAGGCGCCGTGGCCTTCCTTTTCGAGCGTGGCAAGCGCGGCAAGCGCTTCGTCGCTCTTGTTCTCGTCGGCAAGCTTCATCGCCGCCAGGAACTGATCGCCGGTGCCGGACGAGCGGTTGTCGTCCCAGTAGTCAAAGGCGACTTTGCCTGCCGTACCGACCACGATCAGAACGGCGATGGCGATGACGTAGCGGCCGAAACGGCGCCAGGCGCCCTTCATCTGGTCGGAACGAAGTTCCTCGTTGACTTCACGGATGAAGCTGTCGTCGTTGAATGCCATTCTCGTCTCCGGCACGGATAAGCCCACTGCATGCGTTGCCGCATATTGTCGGGCCTTCTACTCCATTTTGCGGCACTTGTAAGGGGGATCGCAAAGATTCGTCACACGGCAAGCGGCGAAACGCCGATCAGCCATTCGTGCACTCTCCAGATCAGCAGCGCCCAGGCAACAACGCCGATGACGGCTGCATAAAGATCATACTTGGCTGAAACGAAGGGCCGCAGCACCAACTCGCCTGCCCGCTCGCGCCGCTTCAGGGAGATGCGCAGGATGACGCCCCAGGCAAGGAAGGCCGCAAACAAGAGAACGGACGAGGTCTCCCCATTGGCAAAAAGATGCGAAAGCGCCCAGATCTTCACCGAGAGCACCATCGGGTGCTTGGTCCGAACCGCGATGTGCCCCGCCGGCAGCAGCGAGGCGGCAAGACAGATGAGCGCAATCAGCATCAGCGTCACGGCGATATGCGCCATCCACACCGGCGGCATGTACAGCATGCCGGTCACCTGTCGCGCCTGGCCAAAACCGTAGATGAGGAGGACCAGCGAAAGAAGGCTTGCGATCGAATAGGCGATCTTCCAGCCGTTCTCCCCGAGGCTTGCAATCATCGATTGGCGCAGACCCGGCGCGACCACCCGCACCAGATGGATACCGAGGAAAAGTATGATGCCGACGATAAGCAAGGCCATGGCGCGCGTCTCCTGTCCGTTTCCCGAGGCTTAGCTGCAGCCGCAGGAAAATGCCAGCGGCACCGCAGCTTTGCCGCAATTCTGTAACACGGAAGCCGCAAACAAATTGTCGCGGTGCTCATGTTTCGTTTCATTTTCCCTGCTTGCCTTGTCTTTTCCTTTATCGCCCCCCTTCCCGCCCAGGCAGTCGACCAGCCGCCGAAGCAGCTGGTGATCGTGTCCTTCGATGGCGCCCATGACAATGCGCTGTGGCACAAGAGCCGCCAAATGGCAGCAAGGAATGGCGCCCACTTCACCTATTTTCTATCCTGCACGTTCCTGATGAATCAGGCTGCGAAGAAAGCCTACCAAGCTCCTCATCAAAAACGCGGAAAGTCCAATGTCGGCTTTGCCCAAAGCGATGACGAAATCCGCGAGCGGCTCGGCAACATCTGGCATGCGCATCTCGAAGGCCACGATATTTCGAGCCACGCCTGCGGCCACTTCGACGGCCGCAAATGGAGCGAGGCCGATTGGTCGACCGAATATACGACCTTCAAGGCAACGCTGAAGAACGCCTGGAAAAGCGTGGATCTTGAAGAGCCGCGAGGCTGGCTGGATCTGGTCGAGCACGGCATCAAGGGTTTTCGCGCACCCTATCTTTCCGTGACGGCGGGCGGCGACATGATCGCTGCGCAGAAGAAGGCGGGCTTTACCTATGACGCCAGCCTCGTTACCAAGGGGCCGGCCACGCCCGTCGTCGAAAATGGCATCGTCCGCTTCGGCCTGCCACTGATTCCCGAAGGTCCGAACGCCAAGCCGGTTATCGCCATGGACTACAACCTCTTCATCCGCCACTCCAAGGGTGAAGAAGACAAGACGGACAGCAAGGTCTTCGAAGAGCGCGCCTACACGGCTTTCAAGGAAGCATTCGACAAGCAATATGCCGGAGACCGCATTCCCCTCCAGCTCGGGTTCCACTTCGTGGAGATGAACGGTGGCGCCTACTGGCGCGCGCTCGATCGCCTGGTGAGCGACGTCTGCCGACGAACGGACGTTGCCTGCGTGAGCTACGCGGAAGCGATACCGATGATCGAGGCGCGAGCCAAATTGAGGCAACAGGAGACTTCGGGACTTTAAGCATCGCCTCCCGCTCCCTTTGAAACTCCGGCCGCGGCGCGCCGCCCTTGCTGATCCCGGTCTTGATCAGCGCCACCGCCACCGTCCGATCTTTCCAGTGAGGCAAACGTCACCACGAGTGCCGGCCGGCGCATGAAGGGACAGGTTGAAACGGGATGTTTCAGCTTAGCTGCCAACCCAGGTCTTAGTCTAGCCGTCCGGTTGCACGACGCCCTCACGCTCGAGATAGCGCTGATCGATCTCGGGCAACGGCTCGTCGTCGATCGCCGCCTCGAAGGCCCTGAGACGCTTGTAAATCGACAAAAGCTCGATGATGGTCGTCCAGGAATTGACGAGATACTGGAAGGAGTTGCTGACCTGGCCGAAGGCCGTCAGAATCTGCTGATAGATACCATAGGTGATTTTTCCCGCCACGATCGTCGGCACCAGCATGAAGGTGACGAACAGCGCGTCGGCCTGCAGATAGAAGTACCGTGCAACATTGAAATAGAGATAGTGGAAATACATCCGGAAATAGTTGCGGCGGACGTTGGCGAAGAGCTCGTTGACCGTCGGCGGCTGAGCCCTGTCGGCATAATCTTCTCCGTATACCAGCTCCTTGCGGTAAGCGGCTTCCACGCGCTGGTTGCGGAAGTTCAATCCCGGCAGCTTGATACCGGCGACGGCGAGAAGCACCGTTCCGAAGGCGGACCAGAAGAGGGCCAGCCAGAACAGCGTATGCCCAATTTCACCGACGACCGGCAGTTCGGAGACGTAGCTTGAAAGGGCAAACAGGATCGGCAGGAACACGATGAGCGTCATCACCGAATTGATCAGGTTGATGCCGAGCCCTTCGAGAATGCTCGAAAAACGCATCGTATCTTCCTGAACACGCTGCGCAGCACCCTCGATATGGCGAAGCTTCTCCCACTTGGACATGTAGAAATCATTCATGGCCGTCCGCCAGCGAAACACATAATGGCTGGTGAAGAAGTCGGTGACGATCGAAACGAACATGCTCAGAAACGCGATCTGCGCAAAGATCAACATCAGGCTATAGAAGTCCCAGACAGTGACAGGGGCCGTTTTCGCCAGAGCGTTCTGCAGCGTATCACCGAACGGACGGCGCCAGTTGTTGATGGCAACGGAAATCTGAACCCCGAAATATGTCGCCAAGATAATGAGCGCAGAACCCCATACGGACCAGATCCTCCAGGGATGATCTTTTGCTCGTAGGTGCCAAAAACCGCAGAAGAGACCAACGCATATCAGGAAGAAAGCGTAAAAGAACAGATTGTCGGGCAGGAGAAAAAAGTCGAGTCCGATTGGGGGCTCCTGCCCCTCGGGAAGCGGCCCGAAACCCAGAGAAAGACCCGTCGACTCTCCGATGCCATACCAGATGGCGATGCAGATAAGTGCCCAGATGGCTACTGACGGGAAGAAGAGTTTCGGCTGCGGGAAGAAGGAATGGAACACGAGCAGTCGCTTTCCTGAACTGGAATCTGTGGAGCATCAGCTAACTGATTGTGCCGGAAACTATGGCAGTTCGAAGAAGGCAGCAATGGGTACGGCCCATTGTTACGCATTTGTAACGGCTTATCCCAATCTCTTGATGACGGGCAGCACGAGGGCGGCGCACAAGATAAGGGCTGCGGCAGCGATAAAAGTCGGCGTGGTGAAGCTTCCGGTCTGCTCGGCAATCCAGCCGGCAACGATGGGACCGATAATCTGGCCAAGACCGAAGGCGGCGGTCATTGTCGCGAAAATGCGTCGCGCGCTTTCTGGAACCAGCTTGCGGCCGATCTGCAGCCCATAGGCGGTGATGGCGAGGAAGGTGGCGCCGAAGAGAGCGCCGCCGACAAGGGGCGCCATCGAATGCGGCAAAAGCACGGTTGCAAGAACCCCGACCGCCTCCGTCAGCAGGGCGGCGACATAAACCCAGCCAAGGCCAAGCGGATATACCAGCGGCCGCCATGCAAAAAGCGCAACGGCTGCCGTGAGCCCAGCGATGAACCAGCAGAGGAATTCCACCGTCTGCCCCGCCGCGTCCATGCGCGCGATTGTGACAAGAAAGGTCGCGGTAATCACGTAGCCGAAGCCGAAGATGCCATAGGAAAGCGTAAGCAGAGCCACCGGCAGCTTCCAGACGATCGGCGGCTCCTTGCCGGCATTGCCCGAGCGTACCGGCGCCGATGGCAGCAAAACCCAGACGGCGGCGAGGCTGATTGCCGAAAAGATCGCACCGCCGATCCAGTCGGCTCGCCAGCCGGAAACGCCGGCAAAGAAAAGACCGCTCAGCATCACCATGACCGAAGAGAGCGCAATGCCAGCACCTGGGCCACCAAAATGCGCCGCCTGAACGTGGTCGTTGCCCGCTCCAGCGCCATGGCTCAAGACAATCGACGAGGTGAAGATCATCGCAAATGCACTTGCCAACCCGGCCAGAAAACGGATGGTAGCGAAGACTGGAACGGAATTCGTGGCGGCCATGGCGGCAAGCAGCAGAGCGTTCGCCAGAAGCGCCGAGAGCGCGACCTTGCGTTCACGGCCGGCGGCCCAGCTGTAAGTGGCAAGCACGGCGCCTGTAAGATAGCCTGCGAAGTTGGCAGAAGCGATGAAGCCTGCATCGGCCGCCGAAAGCGGCACGCCGCTCATCATACCGGGCAAGATCGGCGTATAGGAAAACCGCCCGAAACCCATGGCGGCCGACATCGCGATCATGCCGGCAAGCGCCGTCCGGAAGAGGTTCACTGGCTCGGTATCGCTGCGTAGCAACATGTTGGCCTTATCGCGCTGCACAACGGCAGCGACAAACGAGAAAATCTGATCGATCTATCAATTCCACAAATACTCGGCGCCCCGACGAGCGGCCACGTCACGGCCAGGACCTCACCAGACCTGGAGGAGCGCACGGGCGGCTTTTAGGTTCCAAGCCCCGGCGTGATCTATCCCCGCGCCGACAGAAGGCGGGAGTCCGGATCGAAGGCACCACGAAGCTCGACAAGATCACCGAACGCGGCAGGCAACAGCCCGGCAGGATCACGCCAAGATCCAGCACACGCCGAACAACCTCGAGCGCATCTGCGAAGAGATGGCTTCGGTCAACCGCATGTTCCCGACCGAAATCGCCGCTAAAGCCCGCCGTCCGGCAGCGTCAAGATCAGCGGCCCGTTCCGGGTCGCCACCACCGTGTGCTCGAACTGCACGGTCGGCGCCTGCGGGTCGGCGTAGAGCGTCCAGGCATCGTCGCCGCCCTCGGCCCATGTCGCGCCGAGCGACAGGAAAGGCTCCACGGTAAAGACGAGGCCCTCCGTCATCATCCTCTTCTCGGAAGGATCCGGCCAGGTGGAAAGCTCGGCCGGCTCCTCGTGCAACGAGCGGCCGACACCGTGGCTTGCAAGGTTGGCGACCAGCGTATAGCGGTTCTTTGCCGCAAAGGCGCCGACGGCCTTGCCGATCTTCGAAAGCGGCTCGCCGGCCTTCACCTGGTTGAGGCCGACCCAGAGCGCCCGCTTGCCATCGCGGCAGAGCCTCTCGATCTTCGGCTTGACGGGGGGCACGGTGAAGGAGGCACCGGTATCGGCGAAGAAACCGTCCTTTTCGGCCGAGACGTCGATATTGATGAGATCGCCCGGGCGGACCATTCGCGATCCCGGAATGCCGTGGGCGATCTCCTCGTTGACGCTGATGCAGGTCGCACCCGGAAACTGATAGCAGAATTCCGGCGCCGAACGCGCGCCCGCATCCTCAAGAACCTTGCGGCCGATCTGGTCGAGTTCCAGCGTCGTCATGCCGGGTTCGACTGCTGCCGCCATCACCTGAATGGCATTGGCGCAGATGCGGCCGATCTCCTTAAGCTTTGTCAGTTCGTCGTCGTTTTCGATTACCATTGCTTTTCCCGCCTGCCGCAAGGAGCAGGCCATTTCCGGGTTCAGGCCGTGGCTTTCGCCCCTTCGCCCGTGCCAGTCAATGCCTTTCTGACAAGCGGGGCCACTTTCGTGCCGTAGAGCTCGATGCCGCGCATGACCTGATCATGGGGCATGAGGCCGATCGCCATCTGCAACAGGAAGCGGTCGTTTCTGAAGATCGAGTGATGTGCGACGATCTTTTCGGCAACGACCTGAGGGTCTCCGACGAAGAGCGCGCCGGAAGGCCCGCGCGACATATCGAAATGCGCCCGGCTCGTCGGTCCCCAGCCTCGCTCGCGGCCGATGCGGTTCATGACCTCGGCCTGCGGTCCGTAGAATTGATCGGCGGCCGCATCCGTCGTGTCGGCGATGAAACCGTGGACGTTGATGCTGGTCTTCAGCTTCGCCTGGTCCTGTCCTGCCCGGCGCGCTGCCTCGCGATAAAGATCGAAGAGCGGCGCAAAACGGGCCGGCTCGCCGCCGATGATTGCAAGCGCCACCGGCAAGCCGAGCGCACCGGCGCGCGCCACTGATTGCGGCGTGCCTCCGACCGCGATCCAAAGCGGCAGCGGGTCCTGCAGCGGGCGCGGATAGACACCGCGTCCGTTGACCGGCGCCCGCAGCTCGCCCTGCCATTTGACGGTCTCGCTTTCGCGTAGCGTCATCAGCAGGTCGAGCTTCTCTTCAAAAAGCTGGTCGTAGTCTTCGAGGTTGTAGCCGAAGAGCGGAAAGGATTCGATGAACGAGCCGCGCCCTGCCATGATCTCGGCACGGCCGTTTGAAATCAGATCAAGCGTCGCAAACTGCTGGAACACGCGAACCGGATCGTCAGAGGAGAGCACTGTCACGGCGCTGGTCAACCGGATATTCTTCGTCTTGACCGCAGCTGCGGCAAGCGCAACGGCGGGCGCGGAGACGGCATAGTCGGGCCGGTGATGTTCGCCGAGCCCGAAGACGTCGAGCCCCACCTGATCGGCAAGTTCGATCTCCTCGATCAGATGCTTGAGCCGCTCGGCTCCCTCCGCACCCTTGCTGCGTTCAGGGTTCGGATTGACGTCGGCAAAGGTATAAAGGCCCAATTCCATAATCGGCATCCCGTTGAATGTGCCCATGGAGATAAGAAGACAAAGGGCAGAGGGCAACCGGAAATTCTGGAACGGACCGTTCGATGAAGTTGATGGGTAATTGCCCTCTTCTCAAATGGAAAGCTGCAACTCCGCTCATGGGCTGCACAGGCCGACGCCAGCCAGCCGGTTTCCTGTGATGCTCGCCTGAACAGCAGCCGCTCGTCGGGCTGCAAAAACTCATATTTCTCCTGTAAAACAACCCACTTCGCCGCTTCAACGGAATCAGTTTCCCAACAGCTTCACAATGAAGATGATCACCGGTCAGGAAACCGAGCCTTCAGCCCGATCTCCTGCTCCACTGTGGAAAGTCAGTTGCGGGCCAAAACCTCGGCAAGCTGATCGGCAGCCTTGCCCCACCCTTCGTAAAAGCCCATCTTTTCGTGCTCTTCCTTGTCTTCGGCCCGCCAATGCAGTGCCTTGGCGGTGTACTTGGTACGGCCGTTGCCGAGGTCCTCGAGCAGCACCACGGCAGTCATGAACGGCTTTTCAGATGGAACCCAGGCACTGGTATAGGCGTCCGTCAGGACGATCTTCTCGTTTTCGACGACCTCCAGATAGACACCGTGGTTTGGAAATTCCTGGCCTTCCGGGCTGCGCATGACGACAAGGCTCGCCCCCCCGGGGCGGACGTCGTTCTCGACCTTGGAGACTGTCCAGGGGCGCGGGACGAACCATTCCATCATAAGTTCCGGATCGGTCCAGGCCTTGAATATCTTTTCTCGCGGGGCGTCGAATTCGCGCACCAGAACGAGTTCATGTTTTGCATCGGCAATCATTTCAGCATACCTCCTGTTGAGCGAAACCTGTTTTCCATCAGGTTGTTAAAAAGACGCCTGGCCATTTGCCGTTCCGACATCGCCCACGATTTTTTCTTGAAATTTATTTCGCAACCGGGTGTGCCGGCTCGCTCTGAAGCTTGTCGATCTGCAGGCGGATGTGAGCCGCTTCGGCAGCGGAATTTGCAAGCGCGATCGCACGGTCGAAGGCTTCGCGCGCCTCCTTCGCCCGGCCCATCTGCTTCAGCAGACCGCCGCGCAGGCCATGATAGTAGAAGTAGCCGTCGAGCTTTTCACCGAGCTTTTCGACGAGGCGCAAAGCCTCCTCCGGTCCCTTGAGCTTCGAAATCGCAACCGCCCGGTTGAGCGTGACGACCGGAGACGGCTGCAGGCGCTCGAGCACGCTGTAGAGCAGATCGATTTCTTCCCAGTCCGTATCTTTGGCTTGCTTGGCACGGGAATGGATGGCCGCAATCGCCGCCTGCAACTGATAGGGTCCGGGCCGGCGGTGGCGGATCGCCTTGTCGAGCAGATTGAGCGCTTCGTTGATCAAGGCATGATTCCAGCGCGAGCGGTCCTGATCTTCGAGCAGCACCAGTTCGCCATTTGCGTCGAAGCGCGCCTCTCGCCGCGAGATCTGCAGCAGCATCAGCGCCAACAGACCCATGATTTCCGGATCGCCCGGAAAGATGCGAAGCAGGAGGCGCCCGAGCCGGATCGCCTCGTCGCTGAAGGCAGCGGCCTCGCGTTTCGGATCGCCCTGCGAATAGCCCTCGTTGAAGATCAGGTAGATCATCGTCGAGACGATCGACAGACGCTCCGCCCGCTCCTCGGGACCCGGCGTTTCGAACGGCACGCCGGCTTTCGAAACGCGTGCCTTGGCCCGGGTAATGCGCTGCTCCATGGCACTTTCGCCGACCAGAAAGGCGCGCGCGATCTGCTGCACGGAGAGCCCTGAAACGATGCGCAGTGCCAGAGCGATCTGCTGGGTGGCCGGCAGGTCCGGATGACAGCAGATGAAGAGCAGCCGCAGGATATCGTCGCGATAGTTGGATTCGTCCAGCCGGTCGGCGATATCGCTTTCCGTATCCTCCTTGTCAGAAATCAGCTCTTCGTCCGGCAAAGCCTGGGTCTTTGCCCGCCTGCGCACCGCATCGATACCGCTGTTGCGGCCGACGAAGATCAGCCAGGCGGTCGGATCACGCGGCGGGCCCTTGTCCGGCCAGGTGCGGATCGCCCGCAGACACGCCTCCTGAAACGCTTCCTCCGCAATGTCGAGATCGCGGAAGTAACGCAGCAGTGCTCCGAGCGCCTTCGGCCGGGCCGCAGTCAGTGCAACGTCGATCCAGGCGATATCCGTCATGTCGAGGCTTCTCCCGGCCGGAAAACGTAAAAGGGCCGAATTTCATAGGACGTCGAGCCTGGATTGACCGCCGACAGCTCCTTCGAAAAAGCGATCGCCTCGTCCAGGGTTGCGAAATCGACGACGTAGAAACCGAGAAGAGCTTCCTTGGTTTCTGCAAAAGGACCGTCGAGCACGAGCGGTTCTTCCTTGCCCTTGCGTACGGTGGTCGCCGCCGTCGTCGGCATCAGCCGACCGGTCGGACCGAGTCTTCCGGCTTGAGCCAGGGGGGCCTGTACGGCATGGAGCTTTGCCATGACGGCGTCTTCTTCCTCCTTCGACCAGGAGAAAACCGTCTCTTCATTGGCATAGCAAAGGATCGCGTAAAGCATCTCTCACTCCTCTTCCTCAATGACGAACAAGTAACCCGGCATCCGACAGGACGCAGCAAAAAATTGCCGTTGTGAAGACGGCATGCGGCGATGATGCAAAGACCCCCCGAAGGGTTGCTGCACCGGCAGGACGTGACGCTCAACCGTTTCGCCATCTGTCCAGGGCCTGATTGAACAAGGCCCTGTCATCGAGCGCACGCGACAGCACAAGAGCCGCCTGTATTGCGAGCACTGCGTTCTCCGCCTCCCCCCTCGCCTCGCTGGCCGGGCGGCCGTGAGTGTGAAAGGCGGGACGAGTGCGCGCATGAACAATTCCTCTACTGATGAGAATACTTGGCATCCATCAGTACATAATTGGCAACGAGCCCCTGCTGCGGCATTCCATCCCATCAGGTGATCGGCACGCCCACGTTTTGGACGCATTTCGTCTATTTGTTTCCTGCTGCAGTGCACGGTCGAGAGAGGGAACCATGCGGCAGGAAAAGACCCGGATCGACTGGCTAGACATCGCCAAGGGAATGTCGATCATCCTCGTGGTCATCTATCACACGCTCCTCTACTACGACTTCCATGAGATTGCGCCGCATCCTTATGCCCGCATCAGCGGCATCATGACGCCGATCCGGATGCCGCTGTTCTTTACCGTCTCCGGCCTTCTTGCGGCATCGGCCGCAAAGGCGCCCTGGCGCGATTTCCTGCGCCGGAAGATCTGGCTGCTCATCTATCTCTTCGCATTCTGGAGCATCGCGCGCTGGCTGTTCTTCCGCTACATCCAGAGCAATGTCCTGGTACCGGCCGAAGGCAGCGATCCCTACCAGCTGATCGAGATGTGGTGGGCGCCCAACACAGGCATCTGGTTCATCTGGGCACTGGCGATCTTCATGGTTGCCACGAAGCTTCTTTCTTCTACCCATCATGCGACCACGATTTCGGTCGCCGCCATGGTCTCGATTCTGACTTTCGGCGAGCATCTGCAGGTCGATCTCTTTACGCATCGCAACGTGCTGCAGTATTTTGTCTTCTTCCTCTTTGGTAGCTGGTACGGCAAATCCGTGGTGGGCACGATCACGCAGCGTCCGCTTCTTGTTGCATTTGGCGGCTTTTTGCTGTTTGCCGCACTCTATCTGTTGCGCTGGCGGCTGCAGGCCATCGAAAAAGGCAGTTGGGCGCTGCTCTCTTCCATTGCTGGTCTGGCATGGCTCTGCGGAACCGCCGTGCTGATGTCGCGGCTGCAGCCGGTCCGGCATGCATTCGCCTATTTCGGGCGGAACACGCTTCCGGTCTATGTGACGCACGTCATGATCGTTTCGCTGCTGGTGGCGGCGATCGCGACGCTGGCGAAGGCGGCAAGCAGTTATGTGACCGCGCCTCTTGTCGTGGTCGTCGCGATCGGCCTGTCGCTCGCCATCAAGGCAGTTGCCGATCGCAGCGGCGCCGGCTTTTTCTACGTTCCCCTAGCAAGGCGCAAGCAGGAAGCGATGGCCGCTGAAACCGGTCGAGGCGATAGCGTAAGCCAATGCAAACGCTAGGGTTCGCTCAGCGTCCGCTTCACAGCATTGCGCCATCCCTTGACTTTCGCCGCCCGCGTCTTTTCGTCCATTGCCGGGTCGAAGCGTCGGTCGCGTTTCCACGTTTCGGAGAAGGTCTTGCGGTCGGGCCACACCCCTGCCCTGCTGCCGGCAAGCCAGGCAGCGCCGAGGGCAGTGGTTTCAAGGATAATCGGGCGATCGACGGGAGCTTCGAGCAGGTCTGCCAGCCGCTGCATCGTCCAGTCGGAGGCGACCATGCCACCGTCGACGCGCAGCACCGTGTCGTCCTTGCCGTTCTTCCAGTCCCTTTGCATGGCATCAAGCAGGTCGCGGGTCTGGTAGCAGACGGCTTCGAGTGCTGCGCGGGCGAATTCGGCTCGACCGCTGTTGCGGGTAAGGCCGAAGATGGCGCCGCGCGCCTGCGGGTCCCAATGCGGCGCACCAAGGCCGGTGAAGGCGGGGACGAGATAGACCTCTTGTGTCGGGTCGGCCCGTTCCGCAAGCTCGCCGGTCTCCGAAGCGCGGTCGATGATCCCGAGCCCGTCGCGCAGCCACTGCACGGCCGCGCCCGCAATGAAGATCGAGCCTTCCAGAGCGTAGGTCGTTTCGCCGTTTAGCCGGTAAGCGATCGTGGTGAGCAGCCGGTTCTTGGATCGCACCATGTCGGCGCCGGTGTTCAAGAGCGCGAAGCAGCCTGTGCCGTAGGTCGATTTCATCATGCCAGGCTCGAAGCAGGCCTGGCCGATGGTCGCGGCCTGCTGATCGCCGGCTACGCCGAGAACAGGGATCGCGGCGCCGAAGATCGACGGATCGGCAACGCCGAAATCGTCCGCGCAGTCCTTCACCTGCGGCAGCATGGCGGCCGGTACGCGCAGAATTTCGAGGAGGTCTTCGTCCCATTTGTTCTCGGCGATATTGTACATCAGCGTGCGCGAGGCATTCGTGGCATCGGTGACGAAGCTCTTGCCGCCGGAAAGCCGCCAGATCAGAAAGGTGTCGATGGTGCCAAAGCAAAGCTCGCCCTTGGCGGCGCGCGCCCGTGCTCCCTTCACATTGGCCAGCAGCCAGGAAAGCTTGGTGCCGGAGAAATACGGATCAAGGATCAGCCCGGTCTTCTTCATGAACGTCTTTTCCAGGCCCTGGCGCTTGAGATTGTCGCAGTAGCTCGCCGTACGGCGGTCCTGCCAGACGATGGCGTTCCCGAT
Organism: Rhizobium etli 8C-3; assembly: GCF_001908375.1. NCBI lineage: Bacteria > Pseudomonadati > Pseudomonadota > Alphaproteobacteria > Hyphomicrobiales > Rhizobiaceae > Rhizobium > Rhizobium etli. The sequence continues at coordinate 2,790,900 of NZ_CP017241.1, forward strand.
CGCCTTGCCGGTCTCGCGTTCCCAGACGACAACCGTCTCGCGCTGGTTGGTGATGCCAAGTGCCGCGATGTCCTTGGCTTCGATCTTTGCCTCGCGCAACGCCATATGGATGGTAGAGACCACCGAAACCCAGATCTCCTCCGGATCGTGTTCGACCCAGCCGGAACGCGGATAGATCTGCTTGAATTCCTTTTGGCCCGCGCCGGCAATCCTCATCTCGCCGTCGAAAATGATCGCCCGCGTCGATGTCGTGCCCTGATCGATCGCCAAAACATATCCGCTCACGCCTGTCCCTCCCATGCGCATTGCTTTGTTGCAGGAAATCAATAAGGCACCAAAGCGAACCTGAAAAGAAAATAAAACGAAAAAAGAAGCCGCTCCCACCCGCCCTCGGCCGCTCACATACCAGCTAGCAGATCGTTTTCCTGCGCGCGATTGCCAGACGCGCCGCTTTGGGCATAACCTTCGCGATGTTGCGTCGCGAAAACAAGCCATAGGGAGCACAACAGCATGAAGAGAACCGTTGTCGTCACCGGATCCACCAGCGGCATTGGGCTTGCGATCGCCACCGCCTTTGCCGGTAAGGGCGACAATGTCGTCATCAACGGCTTCGGAAAGGCCGACGAAATCAAGGCGATAGTGGAGCGACTTGAATCTCTTTCCCAGGCAAGCGCCCTCTACCACCCGGCCGATATGACGAAACCGGCGGAGATCGCAGACCTGATCGCCACGGCGGCGAAGACCTTCGGCACCGTCGACGTGCTCGTCAACAATGCCGGCATCCAGCATGTCGAGAAGATCGAGGATTTCCCGATCGACAAATGGGACCAGATCATCGCCATCAACCTGTCGAGCTCGTTTCACACGATGCGCGCTGCCATCCCGCAGATGAAGGCGAAGAAGCATGGCCGCATCATCAATATCGCCTCGGCGCACGGCCTCGTCGCCTCGCCTTTCAAATCCGCCTATGTGGCCGCAAAACATGGTATATTAGGCCTGACGAAGACAGCGGCACTCGAACTTGCCGAATTCGGCGTGACGGTGAACGCTATCTGCCCCGGCTATGTGCTGACGCCGCTGGTCGAAAGGCAGATCCCGGATACCGCCAAGGCCCGCGGGATGACGGAGGAACAGGTGAAGACCGAGGTCATCCTCAAGGCCCAGCCGACGCGCGAATTCGTCAAGGCCGAGGAGATCGGGGCCATGGCACTCTACCTCGCCAGCGACGACGCGAGGCAGGTGACCGGCACCCACATCTCGATTGACGGGGGCTGGACCGCGGCATAACCATTTCAAAACAAGAACAAGGAACAACATGAAAGACAGCATCCGCTTCATCCTCAACGGCGAAGACATCACGCTGAGCGATGTCCACCCCGCCGAGACGCTTCTCGATTTTCTGCGGTTGAGGCGCCGGCTGACCGGCACGAAGGAAGGATGCGCCGAGGGTGATTGCGGCGCCTGCACGGTGCTCGTCGGGCGGCTGCTCGACGGCAAGCTCTTCTATGAAACCGTCAATGCCTGCATTCGCTTCTTGGGATCGCTGAACGGCACGCATGTCGTCACCGTCGAGCATCTGGCCGCCAGGAACGGCACTCTGCATCCGGTACAGCAGGCGCTGGTGGACTACCATGGTTCGCAATGCGGTTTCTGCACGCCTGGCTTCGTCATGTCGCTCTACGGCCTATGGCTTTCCGATGAGAAGCCCGCACGGCCTGCGATCGAAAAGGCGCTTCAGGGCAATCTCTGTCGCTGCACCGGTTACGAGCCGATCGTCAAGGCGGCCGAAGCCGTCAGCCGTGCGCGACCGAGTACGCTCTTTGATCCGCTCGAAAAGACCCGCTCCGAAATCGTCTCCAGGCTCTGGGCGATGCAGACACGCGAAACGATCACCATTGTTTCCGGCCAAGACCGGCTGATCGTTCCCGGTTCGGTCGAGGCGCTGGCGCGCGTTCTGGCCGACGAACCTGAGGCGACCGTCGTCGCCGGTTCCACCGATGTCGGGCTCTGGGTGACGAAGCAGATGCGTGCCTTGACCCCGGCCATCTTCATCAATCACCTGAACGAACTGCAGGCGATCAAGACCACGGATGGCGGCGTGACGATCGGCGCGGGCGTCACCTATACCAAGGCTTTCGAAATCCTCGCGCCAAAGGTACCGACGCTCGGCAAACTCATCAACCGCATCGGCGGCGAGCAGGTGCGCAACATGGGCACGATCGGCGGCAATATCGCCAACGGCTCGCCGATCGGTGACAGCCCGCCGCCCTTGATCGCGCTCGGCGCCACGCTGAAGCTGCGCTCGGCAACGGGCACGCGCATGCTGCGGCTCGAGGACTATTTCATCGATTACGGCAAACAGGACCGCAAACCCGGTGAATTCGTCGAGAGTGTCTTCATGCCTTACCCGGCCGCCGGCAGCCAGTTCGCGGTCTACAAGATCACCAAACGCCGCGACGAGGACATCACCGCCGTGCTCGGCGCCTTCTATCTGACACTCGATGAGGCAGGCGACGTCAACGACATCCGCATCGCCTTCGGCGGCATGGCCGCAACGCCCAAGCGCGCCCGCACCGTCGAATCCGATCTCATCGGCAAGCCGTGGAACGAGGAAACCGTCGACAGGGCACGCGAGGCCTTCGACGCCGATTTCCAGCCACTGACCGACTGGCGCGCCACCGCCGAATACCGGCAACTGACGGCAAAGAACCTGCTGAGGCGCTTCTACCTGGAAACGGTCGGAACGCCGGTGGAATTGAAGCGGTTCGAGGGGGTGTCGTGATGACGATCATCAACGCCTTCGCAAAGGAAGGCTCTTCTATCCCTTTGACAGGCACAGGTACGATGGAAAGAAAAGATGCGCCAAGTCAGAGGGCAGCGCATCGTTTGCCGCCGCCTTGTCTGCGGATTCCGTCACGCTCAGGCTTGAGCCAAGCATCCACACCTGAGCGGCCAGGTCGCCACGGGGATGGCCGGCTCTGTGCAGCCACCTTCCTCTCACCAGCCAGCCCAGTTGATGAGGAGCAGCCGACACCAAACGCCAGTGCAGGGCAACTCGGAGGAGCCATCTGATGGATAAATCCACCTTCGACACCGCCAAGGTCTTCATCAGCGGTCCCATGCACAGCGCGCTGAAGCATGATTCAGCGCATAAGCATGTCACCGGAACTGCCGATTATATCGACGACATTCCAGAGCCGACGGATCTGCTGCATGGCGCGCTCGGTATGTCCGACCGCGCCCATGCCGAGATCCTCAGCATGGATCTCTCCGAAGTCCGAAGGCACCCTGGCGTCGTCTGGGTCTTCACCGGCAAGGACGTGCCGGGCGTCAACGATGTCAGTTCAAACGGAAGCCATGACGAGCCGCTGCTTGCCGAAACCGAGGTCGAGTTCGACGGCCAGCCGGTCTTTGCCGTGATTGCCGAGACCCGCGATGCAGCACGCATGGCCGCACGGAAGGCGAAGATCGAGTATCGCGATCTGCCGCACTTTAGCGATATCGACGGCGCGCTCGAAAACGGCGCTCCGCTCGTCATTGCGCCGATGACGCTGCGGCGCGGCGACGCCAAGGCCGAGATGGACAATGCCCCGCACCGACTGAAAGGCCAAATGCGCATCGGAGGGCAGGAGCATTTTTACCTCGAAGGCCAAATCGCCATGGCGATCCCTGGCGAGGACGACGAGGTGACCGTCTGGTCCTCCACGCAGCATCCGAGCGAAATCCAGCATATCGTCGGCCATGTGCTGAACATTCCCTCGAATGCCGTCACCGTGAATGTGCGCCGCATGGGCGGCGGGTTCGGCGGCAAGGAGACGCAGGGCAACCAGTTTGCAGCGCTTGCCGCCATCGCCGCCAAGAAGCTTAAACGTGCCGTTAAATTCCGCCCCGACCGCGACGAAGACATGCGTGCCACCGGCAAGCGGCACGACTTCCTGGTGGATTACGAACTCGCCTTCGACGATGAAGGTCGCATACATGCCGTCGACGCCACCTACGCGGCGCGCTGCGGCTTCTCGTCGGACCTGTCCGGCCCGGTGACGGACCGCGCCCTCTTTCATGCCGATTCCAGCTATTTCTATCCGCATGTGCATTTGACCTCTATACCGCTGAAGACGCATACCGCCTCGAACACGGCCTTCCGCGGTTTCGGCGGGCCGCAGGGCATGTTGGGAGGCGAGCGCTTCATCGAAGAGATCGCTTATGCGATTGGCAAGGACCCGCTCGAAATCCGCAAGCTGAACTTCTACGGTCAGCCGGGTTCCGGCCGCACGACGACGCCCTACCACCAGGAAATCGAAGACAACATCATCCTGCGCATCGTCGAGGAATTGGAGGAGAGCGCCGACTACCAGGCCCGCCGCAATGCCGTGATCGCCTTCAACCGCGACAGCCGCTACATCCGCAAGGGCATTGCGCTGACGCCGGTGAAATTCGGCATTTCCTTCACCATGACCGCCTTCAACCAGGCGGGCGCGCTGGTGCATATCTACCAGGACGGCTCGATCCATCTGAACCACGGCGGCACCGAGATGGGCCAGGGCCTTTATACCAAGGTGGCGCAGGTTCTGTCCGACAGCTTCCAGGTCGACATCGACCGCGTGAAGATCACCGCAACGACCACCGGCAAGGTTCCGAACACGTCGGCGACCGCCGCCTCCTCGGGTTCCGACCTGAACGGCATGGCCGCCTATGACGCTGCGCGGCAGATCAAGGAACGTCTTGTTGCCTTCGCCGCAGACAAATGGAGCGTCGATCCGGCGGAAATCGTCTTCCTGCCGAACCGGGTGCGCGTCGGCGAGACGGAAGTACCCTTCCCCGATTTCATCAAACAGGCCTATTTCGCCCGCGTGCAGCTGTCGGCAGCGGGCTTCTACAAGACTCCGAAAATCCACTGGGATCGTGCAGCAGGGCGCGGCACGCCATTTTATTATTTCGCCTATGGCGCCGCCTGCAGCGAAGTGTCGATCGACACATTGACGGGCGAGTACCTGATCGACCGCACAGATATCCTGCACGACGTCGGCCGCTCGCTGAACCCGGCGATCGACATCGGCCAGGTGGAAGGTGGCTTCGTGCAGGGGATGGGCTGGCTGACGACGGAAGAACTGTGGTGGGACGAAAAGGGCCGGCTGCGCACCCATGCCCCCTCGACCTACAAGATACCCCTTGCCTCCGACCGGCCGAAGGTCTTCAACGTCCGTCTCGTCGATTGGTCGGAGAATGCCGAGCCCACCATCGGTCGCTCGAAGGCCGTCGGGGAACCGCCGCTCATGCTGGCGATCTCCGTGCTCGAAGCACTCTCGATGGCGGTGGCCAGCGTCGCCGACTACAAGGTCTGCCCACGGCTCGACGCCCCGGCGACGCCGGAGCGGGTCCTGATGGCGGTGGAGCGGATGAAGCGGGTGTGAAGAGTGGCCGGCTTCCTGATGCCTCAAGCCAAGGTGAATGAGCGGGGGCGCAGGCTTTATCCCGCCTTGTCTTGCGGGCCATCTCTCCCACAATGGGAGAGATCGCCAAGAAGCCCCGGCTCCGTGCAATCGGCAGGCATTGGTAATGCGCCCGTTGGTTTGCGGCAAGCGCGCGTCATATCAATCTTCCCTCTTTTGCGGGAAGTGTCAGGGACAAAGCGGGGTGCCTTCGCGCCATGACGTCCTCTTTCCTCTCCTTCACGTCCGTTCACCCTGCCATCATCCTCATCGACATTGTCGAAACCCGAGGCTCCACGCCTCGCGAAGCCGGCACCTTCATGCTCGTCGCGGAAAATGCCACCTGGGGCACGATCGGCGGCGGACAGTTGGAGTTCATGGCCATCCGCAATGCACGAGACCTGCTTAGGGGCAGCGGCAGGGCGACCCTGGAAATCCCGCTCGGGCCGGAGATCGGGCAATGCTGCGGCGGGCGTGCCGAGTTGCGGTTCCGGCGGGTGACGGATGACCTGATGAAGGAGCTGAAAGAACGCCAGGCCGAAGAAGCGGCGGGCATGCCGGAGGTCTATATTTTCGGCGCAGGCCATGTCGGGCATGGGCTTGCGGCCGCACTTGCGCCGCTGCCGCTCTTGGTGACAGTGGTCGAGACGCGCAAGCAAGAACTTGCGAATCTGCCGCCGGAGACAAAGACGCGCCTTACGCCGATACCGGAAGCACTGCTGAAGGAGATTCCCGCGGGCTCCGCCGTCGTCATCCTGACGCACGACCATGCGCTGGACTTTCTGATCGCCCGCGAGGCGCTTTCGAGAACCGATCTTGCCTATACCGGCATGATCGGCTCGGCCACGAAACGGGCGACCTTTGCGAGCTGGCTTTCGCGCGAAGGCGGCGAGCGCAACTTTCTCGACCGCCTCACCCTGCCGATCGGCGGCTTGGCGGTCAGGGACAAGCGGCCGGAAGTGATCGCCGCCATGACCGCTGCCGAAATACTGACGGCGCTTTCCGCCTATCGGCAGAAATCGCTCTCGTAACGGGGATCGCGCCCGTCCAGGAAGCCAAGATCGCGCTTCATTCGATCCGGAATGCGGTCAAGATCGAGCCTCGACGGGTGGAATACCTTGCCATAAGCCCAGCCTGCTACGCCTGAAATAAGGGACATAAGCGAGAGATTGACGAGATTTGTGCTTTCTTCGACAGCATGGCAATCCATGACATCACCTTTGTTCAACTGATGCTATGGCTTGCAGATTGCCGCTGAAAATGCTGCAATTCCAATTGAACAACCGTCTAGGTGCATAAAGAGAACTTATCCATGAAGCTGTCGAAACAGTTCCCGCTGAATGCGCTGCGCGTCTTTGAGGCCGTGGCGCGGCTCGGCAGCTTCACCAAGGCGGGCGAAGAGCTCGGCATGACGCAGACGGCTGTGAGTTATCAGGTAAAGCTACTGGAGGAGAATATCGGCGAGCCGCTCTTCCTGCGTCGCCCGCGCCAGATCAGCCTGACGGATACCGGCGAACGGCTGGCGCCGAGGGTGACGGAAGGTTTTGCCATCCTGAGCGAAGCGGTTGCCTCCGTCAGCGCCGCAGCAGAAGAAATGCTGCTTATCCACTCGACCCCGACCTTTGCGGCGCAGTGGCTGGCGAGACATATCGGATCGTTCCACCTGAAATATCCGAGCATTGCCGTAAGATTGAAAACGTCAGACACGCTGATCGATTTTTCCCGCGAGGCTGCCGACCTTGCAATTCGCAGCGGCAAAGGCAACTGGCCGGGCCTGCGTTCCCATATGCTGATGAAGGTGATGTTTACGCCGATGCTGGCACCCGCATTGGCTCAGTCGATCGGCGGCATCCATTCACCGGCCGACCTGCTGAAGCTGCGGCTGATCGATGCCGGAGACCCTTGGTGGCTGCAGTGGTTCACCGAGGCTGGCGTAGAAAATCCCGATCTTTCCGGTCGTCCCCGCTCAAGGCTCGGCGCGCAGTCCTTTGAAGCAAGTGCCGCAATTGCCGGTCAAGGCGTTGCGATCCTGACGCCGGAATTTTATTCGGACGATCTTGCCGCCGGCCGGCTGTGCCAGCCCTTCGACCTCGTCTGCTACGACGGCGCCGACTACTGGCTCGCCTATCCGGAAAGCCGAAGAAATGTGCCGAAGATCCGAGCCTTCCGGAACTGGATCATCGGCGAGATGGACGCGCAAGCTCTATGAATTGCGTTCAATAGCCCATTTCCGGCGCGTAAAAGCAGCGCGGCGTGTCCTCGTTCGGGAACAGGCAGAGGTGATATTCACCGTCGCCCGATTGCATCGCCTTCGTCATCGGCAGCATGAATACATGCGCCCGCGTCACCAGCCGGTGGTCGCCCGGCAACAGCGTCACCCGATACCCTCTGGGCGTCACCTTGACGCTTTTCGAAGGGATCATCTGGCAATCGCCAGTATGGTTGTCGCCGTTGCAACAGAAGGGTTCGTAAGACCAACCTGCTGGCGCGTCGTGGGCACTTACACTCGACGCGAACGCAATCATCACACCTGCCAGAATGCTGCGCATGGGCATCTTCTCCGTCGATGAATGCGCCGCCTCAATGCGGTTTCCACCTCATCCTGGCGGCCCATAATGGTAATTGTAACCGAGTCGTGACATTTCAAGGATCACTAAATGTTGCGGTGCAATATATTCAAACCATACGTGCTGCTGCAGACAGCCCGCAACTTCAATGACCTCACGGGTCACATAATCCATGCTGACGGAGACCGAATTGAGGCTTGTCGTGTGGAAATACGTCGCGGCAATTCCAGTGCTCTCGGCGGCAGCCTATAGTCGCGACCGGGGCGTACTGAGTATTCAGATACCGTCGATTTTTCAGGGACTTCGACCTGGTGAGCCACACTCCGTCGATCTGACATCGCAGGGCAGTTTGGCTACGTTTGTGGTCCTGGTTCTGATCAAAGACGGACTTCACGAAATGGTGACTGGTCGTGACCATACGAATGGACAACCCGTCGTCACCGGACACCTGGGTGACGACGGCAGCGGGCAATCGTCCTTCTCCAGGAGTCGAAGATCGATGTTATCCGTTCGAGACGCTCGGCCGATCACGAGCCCCGGCTGCGGATCAGCGACTGAACTGCCAGGAAATTTCAAAGCAATGAATTGTGCCCACGGCAAATCCGCTGCCGTTACAACAATCGAGGGCAACGATTGCCTCCACATGCTCCGCGGCAAAGCAGGCGGCTGACGTCTTTCCCCTTCCCTCCCGCATCAACTTTCTGCAATGTGGCGAGTCGGAGGAAGACAGGGGAACTGAATGTATGAATACGCCATAGCGTGGGAGTGGCTTGCTTTTGCGACACGCTGGTTTCACGTCATCACCGCGATCGCCTGGATCGGTTCGTCCTTCTATTTCATCGCGCTTGATCTCGGGCTGGTGAAGCGCCCGCATCTTCCGCCTGGCGCCTATGGCGAGGAATGGCAGGTGCATGGCGGCGGCTTCTATCACATCCAGAAGTATCTGGTGGCGCCGGCCCAGATGCCGGAGCATCTGACCTGGTTCAAATACGAAAGCTACTTCACCTGGCTCTCCGGCTTCCTGATGCTCTGCATCGTCTACTATGGCGGAGCCGACCTCTTCCTCATTGACCGCCATATACTCGACATCAGCGCGCCTGTGGCGATCCTGATCTCGCTCGCCTCGCTGGCCATCGGCTGGATCGTCTACGACCTGCTCTGCAAGTCGCTGCTCGGCAAAAACACCTGGGGACTGATGGCGGTGCTCTACGGCGTCATCGTCTTCATGGCCTGGGGCTATACGCAGCTCTTCACCGGCCGCGCGGCCTTCCTGCATCTCGGCGCCTTCACCGCGACGATCATGTCGGCCAACGTCTTCTTGATCATCATCCCGAACCAGAAGATCGTCGTCGCCGACCTTATCGCCGGACGCACGCCGGATCCGAAATATGGCGTTGTCGCCAAGCAGCGCTCGCTACACAACAACTATCTGACGCTGCCGGTCATCTTCTTCATGCTGTCGAACCACTATCCGCTGGCCTTCGGCACCGCCTTCAACTGGGTGATCGCAGCCCTCGTCTTCCTGATGGGCGTCACCATCCGCCACTGGTTCAACACGACACACGCACGCAAGGGGCGCCCGACCTGGACCTGGCTCGTGTCTGTCGTCCTCTTCATCCTCATCATGTGGCTTTCGACGGTGCCTAGGGTGCTGACCGGTGGCAGCGAAACGGCTGCCGTCGCGCCGGCCTTCCAGCAGTTTGCGGGTGATCCCCACTTCCCTGCGGTCAAGGAGCTGATCGGCACACGCTGTGCGATGTGCCATGCCGCCGAACCGGTCTACGAGGGCATTGCCCGACCCCCGAACGGGGTCATCTTCGAAAACGACGCGCAAATCGCTGCCCATGCACGTGAAATCTATATACAGGCAGGCCGCAGCCATGCCATGCCGCCCGGCAACGTGACGGAGATTACGTCGGACGAGCGAAAGCTGCTCGTCGCGTGGTTCGAAAGCGCAGTCGAAGGCAAACAGCAATGACGAAGAAACTCCTGCGCGGGCGGCTGCTCTCGTTTAGGCGCGCGCCCCTCAGCCTCACCGATACCGACAGCTACCGCTACGAGAGCGACGGCGGCCTGTTGATCGAGGAAGGCAAGATCACGGCGATCGGGGCCTATTTTGACATCAGGAAGAAGGCACCGGCAGATGCGGTCGAGATCGACCATCGCCCATATCTGATTATGCCGGGCTTCATCGACACGCATCTGCATTTTCCGCAGATGCAGGTGATCGCCTCCTATGCAGCCAACCTGCTCGAATGGCTGAACACCTACACCTTCCCGGAAGAATGCCGCTTCGTCGAAACTGCGCATGCTGAAAAGATCGCGACGCATTTCTACGACGAACTGGCCCGCCACGGTACGACGACGGCTGCCGCCTATTGCTCCGTCCATAAGTCCTCCGCCGACGCCTACTTCTCGGAAGCCATGCGCCGCAACATGTGCATGGTCGGCGGCAAGGTGATGATGGATCGCAATGCGCCCCAGGGCCTGCTCGACACACCCGAGATGGGCTATGACGAAACGCGCCAGGTGATTGCCGACTGGCACGGCAAGGGCCGAAACCACGTTGCCATCACGCCGCGCTTCGCCATAACCTCGACGCCGCAGCAGATGGAGGCGTCCCAGGCCCTCGCCCACGAATTTCCGGACCTGCACATCCAGACGCATCTTTCGGAAAACCACGACGAGATCTCTTTGGCCTGCGAGCTCTATCCGGACGCGATCGACTATACCGATATCTACGCCCGCTACGGCCTGCTGGGCCCTAAGAGCCTCTTCGGCCACTGCATTCACCTTTCCGAACGCGAGGCAGATGCCATGAGCGAAGCCGGTTCGGTTGCAGTCCATTGTCCGACCTCGAACCTGTTCCTCGGCTCGGGCCTCTTTCCGTTGAGGGCACTGGCGCGCCGCGAAAAACCCGTCAGGATCGGCGTTGCCACCGACATCGGCGGCGGCTCCAGCTTTTCGATGCTGCGCACCATGGACGAAGCCTATAAGATCCAGCAGCTCCTCGGCGAGCGGCTCAACCCGCTCGAAAGCTATTATTACATGACGCTCGGCAACGCCGAGGCGCTCTCGCTCGCCGATAGCATCGGCACCCTGGAGGAAGGCACGGACGCCGATCTCGTCGTCCTCAACGCCGCGGCAACGCCTGCCATGGCATTGAAGATGGACGTGGTGAGGACGCTGCCGGACGAACTCTTCCTGCTGCAGACGATGGGGGACGACCGGGCGGTCGCGGAGACTTATGTGGCGGGCGAAGCAGCGAAAAGCAATCTCACTGTCTTATGAGGCGCGTTACCCGACCGAATCGCTGCCCTTCCATTCCGCATGCAACAGCAGGAAGCTTTGCCCACAACCGCTGTTAGACGCTCCGAACGCGTGGCGGAAATTCTCGATCGCAGGCGATCCCTTTCGCTTGTCATGATCCACCGCCCCCACGAGCTAACATTTGTTCCAGCCGATCGATGCCAACAAGGGCGGCATGGATATCAATAAGACCAGCTTTGCTTCAAAGCCTCAATCACTGCGCGGATGACCGGGACATTCCTGATGTCAGAGTGAACCACAAGCCAGACTTCGCGCGTGAGCGGCTTGGGCTCCCGGACGGCCTCGACGAGGTCATCCAAGCCGACAAGAAGGAAATTTGGCAGGAGGGCGACACCGCCGCCGGCTCTCGCGGCGGAGAGCTGGAACTCGAGGGTCCTGGCCCTGATGGATTGTTTTCGGCCATTCGCCACCTCGAGCAGCCGAGTTGACTGCGGCGAGCTCGACATCGTTTCGTCGTAGGCGATGAAGTTCCAGTCCTTTTCCGGCACGGAAGCCAGATAAGCTGGCGCCGCATAGAAGCCAAAAGTCACGTCGCCGAGCTTGCTGACGATAAAGTCGCCCTGTTCGGGCTTCGTCATGCGAACCGCGATGTCCGCCTCCCGCCGGTCCAGCGAGGCGTATCGCGTCTCGCCGACAATCGTTATGCCGATGTCCGGATGATTGCGCCGGAGCTCGACGAGCGGCCCCGCAAGCAGCGCGGCCGCAGCCGTCGGCGGTGCACTTATCTTGACATCGCCGGCAAGCCTGTTTCCGGCAACAAGGCTCACGCGTTCGATCGCCCGCGCCTCCTCATGCATTCGCTCGGCCATCGCCGCGACCCGTTGCCCCTCTGCCGTCAGCGAGATGCGTCGCCCCCGCCGGTCGACGAGCTTCACGCCTATCTGCGCCTCCAGGCCGGCGACGCGGCGGGCAACCGTCGCATGTTCCACGTCGAGCGATCGGGCAGCCCCGAGCAAAGTTCCAGACTGCGCCAGGGCGGCAAAATAGCGAAGATTGTCCCAATCGAACATTGTTCATTTTTTCCCATCAACTGACAAAGAATAGGGAATTTCCGATCAACAAGCCATCGGTCATGATTGCCGCGAGCAAATCGGAGCAAAGTCATGGACAAGATCGTTACACTTCAGGCGCCGGGCGGCATAGAGCAACTGCAGGTCATGGAGCACACGCCGCAGCAGCCTGGTCCCGACGAGATCCGCATCAGGCACGAAGCGATCGGCATGAATTTCGTCGATATCTACCATCGGAAGGGCATCTATCCCTTGACGGCCTATCCGGCAGTCCTAGGCGTCGAGGGCGCGGGGATCGTAGAGGCTGTTGGTACCGGCGCCGTCGAACTGAAACCGGGTGACCGCGTTGCCTATGCCGGCACGCCCGGCGCCTATACCGCAACGCGCCTGCTCCCCGCCGCGCGCGCCATCCGCCTTCCGGACGAGATTCCATCACGCCTCGCCGCGGCCTCGATGCTGAAGGGCATGACTGCCTACATGCTGCTGACGCAGACCTACAAGGTCGCCCCCGACTCGATCATTCTCGTGCATTCAGCAGTCGGCGGGCTCGGCTCCATTTTGGTGCAATGGGCAAAGCATCTCGGAGCAACAGTCATCGGGACCGTCAGTTCGGCGCAAAAGGCAGTGCTCGCCCGCAAGCATGGCGCCGACCACCTGATCATCGGGCGCGATGCAGATGTCGTTGGAGAAGTGAAGCGGCTGACTGGAGGCTGCGGCGTTCATGCCGCCTATGACGGCATCGGCGGCAGCATGCTGTCCAAGACCATTCAATGCTTGCGGCCATTCGGCGTCGCCGCGACAATCGGTCAGGCCGGCGGCCCGATACCGCCTGTCGCCGTCGAGGAGCTGCGCCCGGGGAAATCTCTCGCTCATCCGAGCGTCATCGCCTATGTCGCCGACCTCGACAACTACACGAGGGCGGCCAAAGCCGTGGTCGAGATTATGCGTTCCGGCGTCACCGCAACGATTGCCGGAGAATATGCTTTGCCCGACGCCGCTAAGGCGCAGCAAATCCTCGAAGAAGGACGTGCTGCGGGCAGTCTTATTCTTGTTCCGTAGGCGACGAAAGAGTTACCCAACAGCTTGAAAATCATGGTAAGGGCCACGGCACTATCCAGATGTGAAAGTCTCGTCCATGGCCACTCCTCTCACCATCGCTGATCTCAAGCAACTCGCCCAACGGCGCGTGCCGAAAATGTTCTTCGACTATGCGGATTCCGGCGCCTGGACGGAGTCGACTTATCAAGCGAATGAGAGCGACTACGCCAAGATCAAGCTGCGCCAGCGCGTACTCGTCGACATGACGAACCGCACGCTGGAAACGACGATGATCGGTCAGAAAGTCTCGATGCCGGTGGCGCTTGCGCCAACCGGCTTGACGGGCATGCAGCACGCCGACGGCGAGATGCTGGCTGCCCGCGCGGCCGAGGAATTCGGCGTTCCCTTCACGCTCTCGACCATGAGCATCTGCTCGATCGAGGATGTCGCCGCCGTAACGACGCGGCCGTTCTGGTTCCAGCTCTATGTGATGAAGGACAAGGACTTCGTCATGGACCTCATCAACCGCGCCAAGGCGGCCAAGTGCTCGGCACTGGTCCTGACGGCTGACCTGCAGATCCTCGGTCAGCGGCATAAAGACTTGCGCAATGGCCTCTCCGCCCCGCCGAAATTCACGCCGAAGCACATATGGCAAATGGCAACGCGCCCCTTCTGGTGCCTTGACATGCTGAAGACGAAGCACCGCACCTTCGGCAACATCGTCGGTCACGCCAAGAATGTTTCCGACCTCTCCTCGCTGTCTTCCTGGACGGCGGAGCAGTTCGATCCGCAGCTCTCCTGGGCCGACGTCACCTGGATCAAGGAAAAATGGGGCGGCCCCTTGATCATCAAGGGCGTTCTCGATGTCGAGGACGCGAAGGCCGCAGCCCAGACCGGCGCCGACGCAATCGTCGTCTCCAATCATGGCGGCCGCCAACTCGACGGCGCCCCTTCCTCGATCAGCATGCTCCCTCAGATCGTCGATGCCGTCGGAGATAAAATCGAGATCCATCTCGACGGCGGCATCCGCTCCGGCCAGGACGTGCTGAAGGCCGTGGCGCTCGGCGCCAAGGGCACTTATATCGGCCGCCCCTTCCTCTACGGCCTCGGCGCCATGGGCAAAGAAGGCGTGACACTGGCGCTCGGCATCCTCCGCAAGGAGATGGACATCACCATGGCGCTCTGCGGCAAACGCGACATCAACGACGTCAACTCCTCAATTATCGCCGGGCGGCAGTAGCGCATCTGAGACGCCTGCTCAGAAGAGTCACGAATCCCGGGATCGCTGTCACCATGGCGGCTGAGCCACTCCGACACGGTTTTGAGCCTCGGCACAAGAATTAGCTCGGCATCGAGCGAAGTCATCTACCGGTCGCTCCCTGGCGGAGTTGCCGAAGAAAGTCATCGGCCACGGCTGGCTGACCTCCGCATACAAGTCGGTATCAACCCTCATACCGTGGCCTTACCAGCAGCCACCCCTCGCCGCGAGTTGATCGGGCTTTGGAACTTCCGCCAGTCCAAGAGCGTCCACGTAAAATCGGCGAGGAGCGGCTTCTTCGCCGAAGGACATGGCGAGTTGGACATGATCGATTGCGACAATAGGCAAGTGGCCTCCTATTGGCACCAGCCTTGCGGCGTGGCTATTTTAGATGAGAGCGCGAGTTCCCGGCCTTTCGGCAAAGCCCCTGATCGACATTGACGTCACAATGCCAAGTCCTGAACGTGTGTTGGCGGCCATCAACACCATGGAGGGCGCAGGTTATGAGAACCGTGGGAATCGCTACGAGCGGGACGTTTACGCATTCATGATGAGATCGACGAAGCCCATACGGCGGATCTATTTACTGCCGCAGGGAAACGAAACGCATCAGAAGCGCATAATTTTTCGAGACTACCTGATTGCGCATCCGCTGATCGCGGCGGAATATTCGGTGCTCAAACAAAAACTCTCCGGAAAATATGCCTATGACGGCGATGGCTATACAAGGGCAAAGGCCGATTTTTGAACAGTGTCGTCGCGACAGCTCGGGGCATCACGTGACGAAGCCACCATGTCGCTGCGTCTCAGACACCGCTGGATAGCTCGTTCAAATCAGGTACATTCACGCAATCGAATTTCCAGAAGGAGCACAGAATGACCCAGGTATCTGAAACCGAAGTCGCTGCCCGCTGGAACGACAATGCCGATCAATGGGCATATGATGTCCGGAACGGCTATGACACTTACCGCGAGCTATTCACCTTCCCGGCGTTTCAAGCCTTTCTGCCAAGCATCGCCGGATTAGACATCATCGATTTCGGCTGCGGTGAAGGCTCCAACACCAGGCGGTTCGCCGAGATGGGTGCACGAATGACCGGCATCGATCTTTCCGAGAAGATGATTGGCCATGCACGTGAGGCTGAACACCACCTTCCACTCGGTGTCCGGTACGCGGTTGCATCCTACACCCAGAACACCGGTTTCGAGGATGCCTCGTTCGATGCCGTCGTCTCTACCATGGCCCTGATGGACGGTCCTGATTTTTCAGCAGCGATGCGGGAGGCCTTCAGGCTCCTGCGGCCTGGCGGATTCATCGCGTTCAGCGTTCTGCACCCTTGTTTTATTATCCCGGGGTTACGGTGGCAGAAGGATGTTAAAGCAAAGCCTACTGGGTTGGTCGTTGCCCGCTATTTCGAACAAACCGATTTTGTTGAGACTTGGCGCTTTGGTGACCGGCCGAGCGATGAGGACGTAGTGCTGTTTGAGGTGCCCCGCTTTCCCCGCACGCTCAGTGAATATCTCAATGGTGTCGCCCGGGCAGGCTTTCGGATTGTTGAAGTCCGCGAGCCACAACCGACGCCGGAGGCGTGCATGGCCGCGCCTCGTTTCGCCAGATGGCGTGATCTTGCGGCGTTCGTGCTTATGATCCGGGCGGAACGACCTAGCTGATGTGATCTTGCCGTTACCTGCCGTACCATGGAGCAGGGCCGGCATAATGGCGGCGTCACCAATCTCGCTTGAAATGCGCTGGGTTCTATGCGGCCTCGCTTGCGGCGGCACGCCGTCGAGGTAGCAGTCAAAGTAAAAAAGACTATTCCCACTAAACAGACGGCGAACCTAGGAAATGTGATCATCGCATCGTTCCCTCCACACGCGCCTCAGCTCCGCAACTCTCGACGGACACCCCTCTGATTGCAAGCTGGTAAATCTCCGGTTACAGAATTTGCTCCAGATGCCGGTTAAGAAGAGCGCCTAAGATGGACGGGAACTCGATCGTTGCACAGGAGACCTAATGCCGGTCGGTTTCACGGAAGGGCTCTCATTCGACCACACCAGGACGAACTGGACCGGCGACGGCCCTCGTCCGCTCTCCTGGACTATGTGGTATCCGGCCGTCGATAGCGCCAACGAAGTGCTTGCGACTGAACATCCGATTTTCCGGCTGCATCCCATCGCTCCGGATGCCGCGCTGAAGAATGCCGGGAAGCCTCATCCTCTCGTCCTGCTGTCGCACGGCAGTGGCGGCGTCACCTTCGGCCTTGAATGGCTGGCGCATCGCCTCGCGAAAAGCGGCTTCGTCGCTCTGGCTGTAAATCATCACGGACACACGGGCATCGAAACATACCGCCCGGAAGGCTACCTCTGCCTTTGGGAGCGAGCCGCTGACCTCACAGCGCTGCTAGATGATCGGACCTGGCGTGCGAAGCTTGGCGGCCAAGTTACCGATTGCGCTTTCGTCGCAGGGTTTTCGGCCGGTGCCTACACGGCAATGCTGATTGCGGGGGCACGTGTCTTGTACTCGCAGTTCGAACCGGAAAATCCGGTGAAAAGCCCAATTCGGGGACCGCGGGAATTTCCTGACGTGGCTGACCATCTTCCTCGCCTCATTCAAGAGAATGAAGCTTTCAGAACGTCATGGAACCGCAGGCGTGATGACTTCAGGGATGATCGGGTTAAGGCCGCCCTCGTTCTTGCACCGGCCAGATCGGTGCTGGGATTTTCGCACGACAGTTTGCGTTCGATCTCCAGACCCATCCATGTTGTATCAGGAGATGCGGACAAGACTGCCCCTGCAGCCGAATTCGGCGCGTGGCTCCATAGGCATGTAGCGAACAGCAAATTCAGTATCCTCAAAGGAGGCGTCGATCACTACGATTTCCTCTCGGAGCCGACAGCGCAAGGCCTGCGATTGATCCCAGATTTCGAAATGGCAGACGGGCTCGACCGACGGACGTTGCATGATGAAGTGGCGCGTCTCGCCATCGAATTTTTTGAAAACGCTCGCCCAAGAACTCGCTGATGAAAGGATGATGGGCAGCCGTATTGGTACTCGACTACAAAAAACCTTGCGGTCGCCACAACATCAGGCATTCTTAATCACGATGACGACGGCTTTTGCAGCAACAGGCGTCCGCAAGCTCGACGCGCGACTTATCACCCCGGCCTCCTGATTGGAGCCGGGCCAATTCTGTTGTTACCGTTAGATTCCTTACGTGAGTTGTCATCCATGGCCACCAAATCGACGCAGCCTTCGTACCGTGCATTTGCCGCCCGTCACGGCCTGACGCTGCGCATTGCAAACTCCTGTGCACATCGACTTAGTGGCGGCTGCCGGAGATCACCGGAGCACCGGCGGCCGTAACTGCTCCCGAAACCCAATAAATCCCGATTATCAGAACACATCGCCACCGTTGGCAGGTGTGAGGAGCGGTGCATGCCTTATGATCCACGGGCGATTGAGCCCAAATGGCAGGCCTATTGGGCCGCGCACGATACCTTTCGTGCCGAGATCGATCCCGCCAGACCGAAATTCTACGCGCTCGACATGTTCCCCTACCCTTCCGGTGCGGGTCTGCATGTCGGTCACCCTCTGGGCTACACGGCCACGGACATTCTGTGCCGCTACAAGCGCATGAGGGGCTTCAATGTGCTGCACCCGATGGGGTGGGACAGTTTCGGGCTGCCCGCTGAGCGCCACGCCATGCGCACAGGCGTCCACCCCGCTATCACGACCAAGCGCAACATCGAGACATTTCGCGGCCAGGTGCAGCGACTGGGCTTTTCCTATGACTGGAGCCGCGAGCTTGCGACGACCGATGCAAGCTACGTGCGCTGGACGCAGTGGATATTCCTGAAGCTGTTCGAGCGCGGCCTCGCTTACCAAGCCGAGGTGGCGGTCAACTGGTGCCCCGCCCAAAATGCCGTGCTCGCCGACGAGGAGGTTAAGGACGGACGTTACGTCGAGACCGGCGATCCAGTCGTCCGTCGCATGATGCGTCAATGGATGTTGCCCATCACGGCTTATGCGGACCGGCTGCTGCAAGGCCTGGATGGTCTCGACTGGCCGGAAAGCCTGAAGGCCATGCAGCGCAACTGGATCGGACGATCAGAGGGAGCCGAGATCGGGTTTCCTGTCCACGATGGCAGCGGGAAGATAATCACCTTCACGACCCGTCCCGAGACCCTGTTCGGTGCAACCTACATCGTGCTCGCTCCGGAGCACCCCTTGCTGGCCACCATAACCATGCCAGAGGCTCGCGCGGCGGTGGCCGCCTATGTCGCCCAGGCGGAGGCGCTGCAGGAGACGGAGCGGGTCGACGCTGGTCGTGAGAAAACAGGTGTCTTCACGGGTGCCTACGCGATCAATCCCGCTACCAGAGCCCGCCTGCCGATCTGGGTCGCTGATTACGTGCTATGGCACTGGTGCATTGATGGCGGTGCCAGCCCACGACACGCGTGATCACGCCTTTGCTCGTATCCATGGTCTGCCGATCATTCGCGTGATCGAGAGCAAAGAGGATATCGAACAGGCTGCTTATGAGGGTGATGGGCCGATGGTGAATTCCGGCTTTCTCAACGGTATGAGTTCGGAAGAGGCAAAACAGGTCATGATTGCTTGGCTGCAGGAAAACAGAGTCGGCAGCGCCAAGGTCACGTATCGCCTGCGCGACTGGCTCTTCTCCCGTCAGCGCTACTGGGGCGAACCAATTCCGATGCTGCATCTGGAGGATGGTTCGGTGATGCCTCTGCCGGAGGAGAGTCTGCCGCTGTTGCCGCCACAACTGGATGACTACGCACCCACGCCCGACGGTGAACCGCCGCTCGCCCGGGCAAAGGACTGGGTGCTCACAACTGTACCCGGCACCGACATTGCGGCATGGCGTGAGACAAATACGATGCCGCAATGGGCAGGTTCCTGCTGGTATTATCTGCGCTTCCTCGATCCCCATAACGAGCGCGAGCTTGTTGCGAAGGAGGCCGAGCGCTATTGGATGCCGGTCGATCTCTATGTGGGCGGAGCCGAACATGCAGTGCTGCATCTGCTCTATGCCCGATTCTGGCACAAAGTTCTGCATGACATTGGGGTCGTTTCGACCGAGGAGCCGTTCCAGCGGCTGTTCAACCAGGGCATGATCCTTGCCCATTCCTACCGGGACGCGGCGGGCCGGTATTACGAGCCATCTGCCGTCGTTGAACAGGACGGTCGATGGTTCGCCGGATCGGTTGAGGTGCATCGCGCGGTCGGAATTACCAACCCGATGATAAATTTCGCGCAAAGCATTCGTTGGTATGTCATGTGGCTGAGTTAAAGCGCGTCGCAAACTGGAGGTGTTGGATGGCACACGTGATCTTTCTGCATGGGGCTTCGAGCAGCGGCAAGTCCACCATTGCAAAAGCTCTTCAGGAACGCATCGAGAAACCGTTCTGGCACATATCGATCGATCATCTGCGTGACGCAGGTATGCTTCCAACAGAGCGGTTCAAGAACGGCGACTTCCGCTGGGCCGACTCCCGAGCCGCCTTCTTCGATGGCTTCCATGGTTCCCTGAAAGCCTTTGCAGACGCCGGTAACAATCTTATTCTTGAGCACATTCTGGATACTGACGGATGGCTAGAAACACTTTCTGACCTCCTCGCAAGTCACGACGTTTTCTTCGTCGCTGTACATTGCCCGCTCGAACTTTTGATTGAACGCGAAACCGCGCGAGGCGACAGGACGGTAGGCAGCGCCAAGCGGGATTTCGAGACAATACACATCGGCAAGACATATGATGTCGAGTTGCAATCTACGGATGGTGCTGATGCGAACGTGGAAACGCTACTTCTTGCTTGGCGGAGCGGTAGCCGCGTCTCAAATTTCAGCGGTCTGATTGCAAACTGAAGTCCGCGGGGGCCGACAGGCGACAATAACCTCCCCTGACAGCGCCAATTGCGGTCATCGAGCAGATGGGTCTGCATCTTTTGCCTTTAAGAAGCCGCACTATCTGATGCCCGACCACCCGGTCGGGCACGAAGCAGCTTATCGAGCACAGGACGAAGAAGTGGTCGCCGAGCATGGTGACCGGCCCGATCCAGGAAAGCCTGATGTGATCATTGCCGAGAAGAAGAAAGCTTTGAGGCCTGCGATGAATGAGCAAACGGCAAGTTGGAAACGGCTCCCGCGTCAAACGTCGTCAACATCTTGGAAGCTCTTCAAGCCGACCTTATAGGTCGGAAACAGACCTCGGGATAAGGTGCAACATTCTTCGTCTCGTGAGCCAACGAGAACACAGCGGGTCTCGACCTGGGGACGAACGATCACCGGGAAAATCGAGGACTGAGCCTGCCATAGTGCCGCCATAGAATTCAGCCCAATCATGGCTTTTGTAACAGGCGGATCGCGAAAAATGAGATTGCTGGCTCTCCTTGCAGCGGCCCTTTTACTGACTGTCATTCCGGCCCGAGCCCAATTTTATGGGCCATATGACGGATACGACGAATACGGCTATGGCTACGAGGACCCGTACAGCCCGTACCCGCCACCGCTCGACTACGAGCCAATGCCTCGTGATCGGGAACCATTGCGTGAGCGCAGGCAACCACAGACACGAAACGCGAGGGGAACCATCCTGATCGCTACGCGCGAGCATACGCTAATATACACGACGCCATGGGGTGAACAGTACATTTACCCCATCGCCGTCGGCCGCGAAGGCAAGCAATGGTACGGATCAACTCGGGTGGTGTCGAAGCGAGAGCATCCCGAATGGCGGCCAACGGCGAGCATGCGCCAGAAGAACCCCAGGCTTCCCGCCGTCGTCAAGCCCGGCCCCGCCAATCCGCTTGGAACCCGCGCGATTTACCTGGCCGACGGGCTATTACGCATCCACGGTACCAACGATCCCTCTTCCATAGGCACCAACGCGTCGAGCGGCTGCTTTCGGATGTATCCCGAGGACGTCGAGGAGCTTTACGAGATGGTGCAGCCGGGAACCCAGGTCATCGTCCAGCGGTGACCCCTATCGCTCGCCGCCGATCTGTCGCGCAACTTCCATTTCGTTGCCCACTGGCGAGTTCCGCCTTCGCCCGGGCCAGGTTTTCACGGTGGGTTCACGTTGACTTCCTGACCGGAGGCCTCCAAGCAAGGTAGACGGTCCTCGAAGCAATCAACTCTTCGGTTAATAGCCAGGAGTATTGAGGAGCACCCAGCGAGCGTGACGTTTCAACAGACATATCGGCGTCCAATCGGGCCGGATCCCGCGACCGTGGTCGTCCCATGCGCGGGTCTTTTCCATACGCCTTTGCTGTGAACCTGTCCGTTTTGGCAATCATGTTCAAAGTCCGGGCGCCGAACTTCTCATAATGAGCTTCGCAAGCTAACCGAAACTGCCTTACAATAGATCGCCGGGCGGCACTGGCTCTTTCGCCTTCGAGCAAAAGAGCGCTCTCTTGGCTGGAGACTGGTCGATGACGACGTATGTGGGGAACATCATTCCCGAGGCTCCCTTATCTTACTCTGGCCTTTTTAGCTCGCGCCAGTCAATTAACCGGCAAACGCCCCGGCCGCGCGATACTCACGCGATCCTAATCCTTGCTCTGGCCATGGTCGTGGCCTGTTTTCCCGTGCAATCCCTTGCGCAATCACCGCTTGGTGCAGGCATGCCGGAGGTGGAGTTCGGCGCACGTAAAACATTCTTCATGCTTTTTCTGATGCTCGGCCCAATCAAGATTCTAGTGCCCTTCGTGACGATCATCCGCGACTGCGACCCCCGCTTTCGACGTCAGATAGCCAGGAGAGCGATCCTCTTTTCGGCAGCCGCCCTGGCAATCGCCGGCTTGCTTGGGCGCACCATGCTTGAGAATTTCGAAATCTCTTTGCCTGTCCTGGCAATGACCGGAGGCATCATCTTGTTTCTCGTGGCCTTGCAAACCATTTTACAGCAGTCGGCCAGCGTACCGGATCGATCGACTGAGCCTGCCAAGCCGCCAGATCTGAAACTCGCCCTTACTCCCCTCGCCTTTCCGATAATTGTAACGCCCTATGGTGTTGCCGCGGTAATCGTTTTCGCGACGTTGGCGGGCGGCCGCCAAGCGGAAGGCCTCACCGTAGCCGCTATCGTATTGGTGGTTCTGGCGCTGGACTGGGTGGCGATGATTTTCGCAGAAACCATTCTAAGGTGGATCGGAACGTCGCTTCAGGTGTTGGCGGTGGTGCTCGGGGTTACCCAGGCGGCTCTCGGTCTGCAAATCATCCTCCATAGCTTGAGTATGATTGAATGGTAGGACTTGGGGTCTGTTCGTGAACCAGCTCGCCACGGATACTTCGCGGTTTGGGTTCGACAGGATCCTCCCGGGAGGCGCGCGCTTTGTTCGGGCACCATCCCGGCTGAAGAGACCGCCGAACGTCCTTTCCTTCAGGCCAAAGAAATCATCCTGGACGGGCTCATGAGGGAACAAGACTTCGACGGCGACAGGCCATTACTGCAGATCTTGGATGTACCGAGGCGAAGTCAGGCGCCCCGATCGCACCGAATGCGATTCACAAGAAACGACTATCCAACCCAGCCCGTTGCCAGCGCGGCCGCCCAGTCGGGGCGGCCGTTTGCTTTTGCAATTCTCGACATAACCATGTGATTGTAGGCCACGGTGCGGAAATAGGGTCTCCAGCCGGACGCGGATTTCTCCAGGATGGCGTAGCTTGCCATCGGATGGCCGGTCTCCATCTTGTGCGGATAAGGTTTGTCATCGTCGTAAGCCGGGCAGCCGACGCTGCCGGGATTGACGATGAGGCGGCCATCGCGAAGCTGGACAAGGCGCGAAATATGGCTGTGGCCGCACAGGATCAAAGGCAAATCGATCCCATCCGCCAACGCCTCGATTTCTTTCAACGGCTTCGGATATACATGGCCCTCGGGCGAAACCGATTCCAGCCAGTAGAGATTGTCATCCTTGGGGGTCGCGTGGCAGAGATAGGCTTCATCTTTGTAGATGAGTTCGGCCGGCAGAGATCGCAGCCAGTCGAGATGACGCGGTAGAAGCTGCTGATAAGCAGCTTTATCGGAAACATGCATGGACTCCAGCTTCTGCTCGATCAGGTAGCGGTCGTGGTTGCCGCGCACAGTCGGAAGGGCGAGCGAGAGAAGCAGTTGGGCGGTCTTTCCTGCTTCCAGCGGGCTACTGAAGCAATCGCCGAGATTGACGATATCCGATATGTCTTGTGCCCGGATATCGGCAAGCACGGCCTCGAGAGCCAGATGATTACCGTGGATATCGGCGATCGCCGCAAACCGCATCGGCTAACTCCCGCGATAGGTGGAATAGCCGTAAGGCGAAAGCAGCAGCGGCACGTGATAATGGGCTTCGGTATCGGCGATGCCGAAGCGGATCGGCACGAGATCGAGAAAGGCCGGATGCGGCAGCGGCGTGCCCAACGCACGCAGATAATCGCCGGCATGGAACAGCAGTTCGTAGGTTCCTGCCTGGAAATTCTCGCCGGAAAGGATCGCGCCGCCCTCGACACGGCCGTCCGAATTGGTCTCTACCGTCTTGATGTGGTGGCGGATATCCCCATCCAGGCGAAAAAGGTCGATCCTCAGCCTTTCAGCAGGCTTACCGGAGGCAGTGTCGAGAACATGGGTCGTCAATCCGGTCATAGAGCTGGCTCGCTGATCGTGTATGAGGTTTCGAAGAAATGCTCTTGCAGATTGTCGCCGGGACCGTCCCTGTCGACAACGAGAAAGTCGCTTGATTTGCCGAGGACGAGCAGTGGGTGATGCCAGACGTTGCGGCGATAGTTCACGCCCTGGTCGCCGCGTGCGAGAAACACCTGCGGCCTGCCGGGCTCTCCATCCCGATCTTCCGAAACCACGACCAGAAATGGCCGTCCGGAAAGCGGCGAGAAGCTCTGGCTGCCGAAAGGATGCCGCTCCATCATGCCGATCTCATAGGGAAAGACGCGCGGCTGGCCGCGAAAGAGATTGATGATGACGCGTGCGCCCTCGCCTGCCGCCTCGGCCGTGGCCAGCGCATGGAAGCGTTCCGTCGTGCCACCGTTGATATATCGCATTGTCGACGGATCGGCCTCGATTACGTCGCCGAACGGCGCGAAAGCAGTTTTGGTGAGAGGCTGGATGTCGAGAAGTTCTGTCAAAAGTCATTCACCCTGGGCGTGCCAGTGACGCAACCCGTGCAGTTGATCGAGAAGATCGGGGATGTCTGTTTGCGCAGTATCCCAAACGGTGTCTAGGTTCATGCTCATATAGCCGTGAGCGATCCGGTTCCTCAGCCCGTGCATCTTTTGCCACGGCACGTTGGAAAATTCCGCCGCAAACTCGGGATATTCCTCCATGATGCGCGATGTTGCAGCGGCGATCATCAGTAGGTTCATTCCAACTGCGCGCTGTCTCACAAGATCCTTCAGAAATTCATCCTTGCTCATGTCCTTGACGAAATCGACGGTTTCGAGTGCGACCTGCTGCATCTCGTCGAGATAGGTTCGAAGTCGATCGATACTCATACAGACTTGGCTTCCTGCAGGACCCGGCTGCGGACATGGTCGGGAAAATCGCCGTGCTTCAGAACGTGGATTTCCGTCCCGCACATCGGCGCCTGCAACTCCTTCAGCAACCCGCGCAGATCGAATAGCGTCGTCCCGGGCAGCCCCTCCTCGCCGCGGGCGGCGGAACCAAAGATACGCGGTTTCGCCCCGTTGAAACGCGTCGTGGCGACGTGGTTGGCCTGCCTGTCATTTTCCAGCACTTTCGATGACTTCATCGAGGCATCACTCCTGATGCCTCGAATATACGCGAGCGGCGATAAAGAAGGAAGAACTCACCCCTTCACCCCGATGAGCCGCAGCCGCATGATGCCGCCATCCGGATGCATCGCGATGCGGACATGCGTCACCGGCCCGATATCGGCGACGGCATTCCCGCCATATTCGTGGATGTGGTCCATCTGCAGTTTGGTGCGGCTCAGAATCGGCTTCCAGTTTTCCGAAGCCGCAATGTCGGCTTGGCTCAGCCTATCACCAAGATCGGGCCGATAAGCGCCGAGAAGCTCGCAGGAGTCCGGGAAATTGCCTTTGAAGAAGGCCGTATCGACAATGACGCGCTTGATTATGCCCGGGTGGCCCAGGCGGATCACAGCCCAGTCGTGACCCGGGCCGCGACGGCGCTTGGTTTCCCAGCCGTCGCCCATATTGATGCCGCGGCCGGGGCCAAGCATCTTGTCGGGGTGGCCGTAATGGGCGTCGGACCAGGCAAGCGACTTGGCGCCGTTGAAGATATAACCAAGGTCAACCTCCTCGCTTTCACCGACCTTCGACCAGTCGAAATAGGCCGAGCCGTAGACGCGCAGGCGCGCGACGCCGCCGTCGGGATAGATATGCAGGCGCAGATGCGTCCAGATCTGTTCCTTGTGGGCATTTTCGAAGAAGTGATGTGCACTTGGCCCCAGAGGCGACTTCGCGAGGATTTCGGTCCACGCCGTTGCATCGGTCGGATCGCCGCCTTCGACGAAAGCCGCCTCGATCGAGCAATGCGGCGGATAGTTGCCGGTAAAATAGCTGGTATCGACGTCGAAGCCGAAGATGCGGCCGGGCATGGCAAGCTTGACGATCGCCCAGTCGTGGCCGGGCACGCGCTTGCGACGGCTTTCCCAGCCGTCCATGTACTTGCCGTTGTCGTCGTAAAGTTCCGGATCGAAGCTCGCCGGCTCATCCTGCAGCATGCGCTCCAGCGGCGCAAAGAACTCGTCCGTCGCATAGAGGCCCCTTGCACCGAGGCGCGCGGAAGCAAGATTGATCGCGCCGTTCGCAAACGACGGCAGGCTGGCAGTGGTATTCTCGGTCATTCACTTCTCCGGAAGCATGGATGTCAGGCGCAATAGCGCAATCTTTTCGACCTCAGCGCAAGCGGTCGCAAATTCCTGGTCAGGGTCGTTGCCGATGCGCTTTTCGAAAGCCGCGAGAATATCGTCCTTGTTAAGTCCCTTCACGGCGATGATGAAGGGAAAGCCGAATTTCTCGACATAGGCGGCGTTGAGTTCAGTGAAGCGGGCATGATCTTCGGCGCTCAGTCGATCAAGACCGGCACTTGCCTGCTCCTTCTTGCTGTCTTGCGTCAGTTCACCGGCGACTGCCAGGCGTCCGGCAAGATCGGGATGGGCACGAAGCACGCCAAGACGCTCCTCTTCGCTTGCGGCGCGGAAGATCGCAACGAGCGGAATGTGCACCTTGTCCACAGTCAACTCGTCGCCAATGAAACCGTCGTCATAGGCGCGCTCGGCAATGAAGGGCGAATGTTCGAAGACACCGCCGAAACGCGACACGAATTCATCCCGCCGGATCATCAGGCCATGTCCTGCTTGTGGTTCTTGTGCCAATGCTCTGCAATCTCGATGCGGCGAGGGATCCACACCTTGTCGTGCTTGAGCACATATTCGATGAAACGCCTCAGGGATGCAGCACGACCGGGCCGACCGACGAGACGGCAATGCAGGCCGACCGACATCATCTTCGGATTGCCGGCCTTGCCTTCTTCGTACAGCGTATCGAAGGCATCCTTGAGATAAGTGAGGAATTGATCGCCGGAATTGAAGCCTTGCGGCGTCGCAAAGCGCATGTCGTTGGTTTCTAGCGTATAAGGAATAATGAGAAACGGCTTGTCATCGACCCCCTTCACCCAGTAGGGCAGGTCATCGGCATAAGAGTCTGACGAATAGAGGAACCCGCCCTCCTCTTGAACCAACCGCAGCGTATTGTCGGAGGGCTTTCCCTGGTACATACCGTATGGGCGCTCGCCGGTGAGCTCGGTGTGGAGACGCACCGCCTCGAGGATGTGCTTGCGCTCGAGGTCTTCTGGAAAATCCTTGTACTCCAGCCAGCGGTAGCCATGGCTGGCGATCTCCCAGCCGGCTTCCTTCATCGCCGCGACGGCCTCGGGATTGCGGGCCATCGCTAGCGTCACGCCATAGACTGTCGCCTGAACCTTGAGCTCGGTGAACATGCGCCAGAGCCGCCAGAACCCGGCGCGCGAACCGTATTCGTAGATCGATTCCATGTTCAGGTTGCGCTGGCCCGGCCAGGGCGATGCTCCCACGATTTCCGACAGCAGGTTCTCGGACGCAGGATCGCCGTCGAGGATCGAACTCTCGCCGCCCTCTTCGTAATTGATGACAAACTGCACGGCGAGGCGGGCATCGTCCGGCCATTGCGGATCGGGGGGATTGCGACCATAGCCCACAAGATTGCGCGGATAGGTATCGGAAGCCATCAAATCACCTTTTGAACGTCAGGCGAAACGGTAGCACCCGGAAACGGAATGTCGAGACGGAAATGCGAAACTGACTTTCGCCACTACGGCACAAGTCGCCGCCTCTGCGAAGGATCATTCGCCTGTGGCCGCCCGCAACAGCGCGACACAGAGGACGCCAAGCGCCACGGAAACGAGCATCGGCAGGCGGAGTGCCGCAATGGCGGTGACCGCGCAGGCGATTGATTCCGCAATACCGGTGGCAAAGGCGGTCGGCGCGACGACCGCCATCAGAACCGCAGGCGGAATGGATTCGATCACCTTTCGGCGGCTTTTTTCAAAGGACACATGCCACACGAGCACAAGGCCGCTCAGGCGCGTGAGCACCGTCGCCGCTGCCATGGCGATGATCGCGACGAGGGTGGAGAAATCGACTGTCATTGCGTCACCTCCGCGCGCCGGCTGCCGCTGGCGACCGCCGCAAGCAGGCCGGCGGCAGCGCCGGCTGCGATATGCCAGACGCCTGGTACGAAATGTTCAGTTGCTACCGCGGCCGCACCGCTTGCGATCAGCACAGCGCCGGTTTCCGATCCCTTCCAGAAGCCTGTGACGAGCACGATGAAGACGGCAGGAAAGGCGAAATCCAGTCCAAGCACCACGGGATCACCAAGGAAAGCGCCGAGCGTCGCGCCCGCAAAGCTCGAAAGCACCCAGGCGAGATAGAAAGGCGCGGCCAGCCCAGCAAACCAAGCAGGCGTGAGCCGGGCAAGGCCGGCGCGGGATTCCGCCATCGCCCAGATCTCATCCGCAAGAAAGAGGCTTGCGAAATAGCGTCTGCGTCTGCCAAAGGCCTGCATCTTGGTGCCGAGCGACGCACTCATCAGCACATGGCGGATATTGACGAGCAGCGCCGCAAAACCGACGCTTGTCCACGAGGCCGGATGCGTCCAGATATCCATTGCCACGAATTGCGAGCCGCCGGCAAAGACCAGTGCGCTCATCAGTGCCGTCTCGACCGGGGAAAGACCTTTTGTGACTGCGACCGCGCCGAAGACGAGGCCGATCGGTATGACGGCGGCGATCAGCGGCGAAATGGCTCGCATGCCCCCCAGGAACTCCGCCCATTTTTCATTCTCATTCATGACAGGATCTCCGATTTGATGCGGAGTTTTCTAGAAAGGAGATGAGTGGCAGTCTTGAACGAAAGTGACTACCGCGCGCGGTATTGGCCGGGCGTCACACCGGTGCGCGCCTTGAAATGCCGGCTGAAATGCGCCTGGTCGGCGAAACCGCATTCAAGAGCAATCTCCGCCGGCTGTCCGCCCGCTTGCAGCTTGCGCCGGGCAACGCGAATACGGATGTCGGTGAGAAAGGCGTGCGGGGTGATGTGGAACTGTTTGCGGAAGGCACGTATCAGATGCGCACGGCTGAGGCCGGCTACGGCGGCGAGTTCTTCAAGTCCGACGTCGGAGGCGTAGTTTTCCATCAGGTAATCGCCGGCGCGCTGCACGGCCGACCGCTCCTGCGTGTCGATGGGCACGATGATCGAGCTGCCGTGATGCCTAAACATGGCTTCTAGCACAAGGAACATGCCCTGGCTGGTTTCCAGTGCACCGGCCCCTGATTCCAGCGCACGGTGCGCCTCATAAAAAGCCTCGGCAAGCCGGGGATCGTGAAGGATCTGCTTGCCGAAGGCGGGCATGCCGCTGAACGTGCGGCCGGTGACATCTTCCAGGATCTCCCGGAAGAGTGACGTATCGGGGTAGATCATCCGGTAGCGATAGCCACCCTCGACAGGCACGCCGTCATGGATTTCGCCGGGATTGATCAGATAGAGATCGCCCGGCCCCGAGCTTTCGCGCGTGCCCCGGATCGTCGCGATCTGGCTGCCGCTTTCGATAGCGCCGATACTGAAGGTCTCGTGGGCATGGGGAGCGAACTCATGCGTCAGGAACGTGGCGCTCAGGCATTCCATGCCGCCGAATCGGTGGTCACGCCAGAATCGCGTCGTCTCCGCTCCAGACAGCGGCATGGCTACGGTTGCCTGTTCCTGGGAGATGTTGTCCATCGGCCGGATATAGCATCTTTGGGACCACCGTTCTTGAACAAAAGTGATCAGGCGATCTTGCGCGCACTGACCTTTCCCATCGGATGCAGCGAATGGACGCGGAACGGCCCGCCTGCGCCTTCCTCGATCATCAGCGCGATGTTGGCGACGGTGACCGGCTCGGCGAGAACAGGCTCGAAAAAGTTACGCAGCGCCTGCTCGATGCGCGGCATGTCGACAAGATCGACAGGTCCCGTCACAGGCATGTGGAAGCGGAATTCGTCCATCACGTCGGGGTTGCCCCAGCGATGCAGGTTGGCAAACTGCGCGGCCGATAGCCAATCCGGATCGCTGCGCTCGATCTCGGCTTCGGAAAGCGGTGCGCGGAAGTAGTCGAAATGCTGCACGACCGCCGAAGCGAGATAGTGCATCTGGTCGCAAGGAACCGCCGGCATCAGGCTGAAGAAATTGCGCAGGCGAGCAACCTCGATCCTTGGAATCCGGAACGGTTGGAAGCTGCCGGAAAAGCGCATCATATCGCGCAGAAGTTGCTCCTCCGAAACGTCGGGGGCAAGATGGAACGGCGCCTTCAGCACACCATGGAAACCGTAGCGGCGCGGCACGGCAGTATGGAACGCGATCTCGTGGATGCCGATGCCGCGAACGGCCGGAGGTTCAACCATCTCGCCGGAAAAGACGTTGCGGCCGAGCCAATTGGCCGCCACCTGGCTGAGCGGATCGCTCGGCGCAGGGGTGAAGCAAATGGCATAGCGCATGCAATTTCCTCCATCAAAGGAAGGGCGCGCAGTCTATTCCGGCGCCGTCGATACCCAAGCAGATAGGTGATTTGCATGACAGAATAACGAAAAGCACGAGCTTCTAATTCACGTTTAACGTGAAGCAGCCATGACGTGGCTCGAAAACGCGAAACTTTCCGGCAGGTCGCAAGGCGGGGAACGGCCCTCCACCATATGTACGGCAGCTTCGGCAAGACGGTGGGCAAGGCCGAAGCTGACCTTGAAGCCGCCGGTCAAGGCAATGAGCTTCGGATATATCGGATGCGGACCGATCATCGGATCGCGGTCGATCGCCTTTGGACGAAGGCCGGCCCAGCGCTCGACGACCCGCGCATCCCCAAGCACGGGGGCCATTTCGCGCGCAGCTTCGATCAGGGCGTCGAGTTGGGCATCGGTCGTATTGGGATTGGAAAAACGGGCCTCGCTGGTGCTGCCGATGGCAGCTTGGCCGCCCTCATGAACAATGATATAAAGACCGTCGCGGAAGATTGTTGGAAAGGCAGGATCGATGTCTGCCTTCAACAGCGCCGCCTGCCCCTTGACCGGTTGGCCGAGCGGCCTTTCCAGTCCGGGCGTGAAGCGCTGCAGAAGCGGAAATGACTGGTAACCTGCCGCGACGATACAGCGGCCAAAGGCGATGGTTTTCCCACCGGCTTCGGCGATCCCGCGTTCCGGTTGGAGACCGCCAACCGCAGCATTCTCGAGAATGCTCACTCGCTTGGCCTGCCTCAGAAAGGCGACAAGAGCAGCGACCAGCGCGCGGGGTGCTACGCGGGCAGCGAGCGTGTCGTGCACGAAGCCGCTCTCCCCGGCGGCAGGGTCGATCCAGCCTAAAACCGGCGGAGTATCTTCGACATTCCAATGGAAGCTGCTGCCATGCTGATGCCAATGTGTTGCGGCATCGGCGGAATGGGCGATCGCGATCTTGCGCAGATGCGGCTTCGGCAGCGGGATGATGCGGCCCGAGCGGCGGTAGCCGGTGGAAAGACCGGTGGCAGTTTCGATAGCATCAATCTCGGCTTCGAGGGAAACCAGCGCATCGAACTGGAACTGCTTCTTGGCATTCCATTTGTCCGGTAGATGCGGCATCAGCGCCCCCAGCAAGCCGCCGCTCGCACCCTTGCCCAATTCGCCCGCATCGACGAGGAGCGTGTCGATGCCGAGCCGCTCGGCATGAACCGCCGCCCACAGCCCCATGATGCCGCCGCCGGCGATCAGCAGGCTGACGGACGATTGACCAGAGGAGATGGCCGCACTATCGGCTTTAGGCATGACAGAGATTGATCCCGACCAGATGGACAGCACGAGCCAGCCGCTCGAATGGCGCGAGGGCGATATGCCTTATTCACAGGCCTTTGGCGACCATTTTTATTGCCAGACCGACGGGCGGCTCGAATGCGGCCACGTCTTTCTGGCGGGCAACGGCCTGCCGAAACGGTGGACGGGCAAGGACAGTTTCCGCATTGGAGAGTTGGGGTTCGGGACTGGGCTTAACCTTGTTGAAACATGGCGACAATGGAAAGTGAACCGCCAAATCGGCCAACATCTGAATTTCATTTCCTTCGAGCTCTACCCGATGCGCCCTCAGGAGATCGCTCGCGCACTCTCGCACTTTCCTGAAATCGATGCCGAGCGGCAGGCGCTGACGGCGCTGTGGCCGGCCCACCCGCAAGGCACCGTGACGCGTGCACTGGACGAGCAGACGACCTTGAGCGTTGTCTGCGGCCCGGCACTCGATGGCGTTGCGGCCGCCCAACCCGGTTTCGATGCCTGGTATCTCGACGGTTTCGCGCCGTCGCGCAACGCCGACATGTGGTCGCAAGAGCTGATGCGGCTCATCTGCGAGAAGACTCTCTGCGGAGGAAGCTTTGCGACCTATGCCGCGGCAGGCTTCGTCAGGCGCAATCTGATTGCAGCGGGATTTGCGGTCGAGCGGCGCAAGGGTTTCGCCGGCAAGCGCGAGATGCTCTGCGGCATAAAACCCTAAAGCCCTGACCGGCCAGGCAATTGCGTGCTCTTGCCGAGCCAGAGCTCGATTTTCTCTTCCAGCAGTTCGGGGCTGATCGGCTTGGACATGTAATCGTCCATGCCGGCGTCGAGGCAGAGCTGGCGGTCACTTTCGAGCGCATGCGCCGTCACGCCAATGATCGGCACGCGGTGACCCTGCCCGCGCTCTCGGACACGGATGGCGCGCGTCGCATCGTGGCCGTTCATCACCGGCATCGACACGTCCATCATGATGATCCGCGGCGCATGGCTTTCCCAGGCCTTGACCGCCTCCTGACCGTTGTTGACGACGAGGAAACTTAGCCCGGTACCTTGAAGGATCTGCGTGAAGACGATCTGGTTCACCTCGTTGTCTTCGGCCACGAGCACATCGACGAAGCCAGTCTTGCGATCTTCGGAGGGCGACGCCGTAGAAGGCTCCGGTTCCCTCATCTGAATTTCTGCCTGCAGGCGGGCGATTTCGGCTGCAGAGGCCTGCTTCAGGCGGCTTGCGCGCACGACCTCGGCGATCGTGTTGCGAAGGAGGTTGGCGCGCGCAGGTTTCATCAGATGCGCATCGCCGTCGAGGGCTGCGAACTCCTTCTCCGTGCCGGAGATATCCATTGAGGTCAGGAAGATGATCGGCAGGTTTTCGAAGCGGGCGTCGGCCCTGAGCTTGCGGGCGACTTCCGCACCGTTCATTTCCGGCATGTGATAGTCGAGCACCACGGCATCGACCTTGACGCCGATCTGGTGTGCGGTCTCAAGGATGGCAATACCGGTCCCGCCGCCTTCCGCAGCCACACCGTCAAAACCCCAAAGCGACAGCTGCTCGGAGAGAATGCGACGGTTGACCTCGTTGTCGTCGATGACGAGCACGCGTGCGCCGCGCACATTGACGGGCAGCGGCTTGGGATCGAGGCGGGCGGCAGCGATGGCGAAGGGAAGATTGACGGTGAAGACCGAGCCCTTGCCCGGTTCGCTCTCGGCCTCGACGTAGCCGCCAAAGAGATCGACCAGACCGGCTGTAATGGCAAGACCAAGACCGGTACCCTCGTGGCGCCGAGTGGAGGAGGAATCGACCTGCGAGAATTTGTCGAAGACCGATTGCAGCTTGTCTGCCGGGATGCCGATGCCTGTATCCTCGATCCTGATCTGGACCATGACCTCGCCGTCGGCGCCGGGCCGCGCGCCGATATCGACGAAGACATGCCCCTTCTCGGTAAACTTGACGGCGTTGCCGACGAGGTTTGTGACGATCTGGCGAAATCGCCCGGCATCGCCGATGAGGGCGGCAGGCAGGTTCGAATCGGCGCGCACCAGAAGCTCGAGATCCTTCTCCGCCGCGGGCGAAGAAAGCAGTGTGGCGACGTCCTCGACGGCTTCCACCGGATCGAAGGCAGCCTTGCGCAGCGTCATCTGCCCGGCATCGATCTTCGAGAAGTCCAAAATGTCGTTGATGATCGTCAAAAGCGCGTTGCCGGACTTGACGATGATATCGATGAATGTCTTCTGCCGCGCGTCAAGATCGGTCTTCGCCATGAGTTCGGCCATG
Organism: Rhizobium etli 8C-3; assembly: GCF_001908375.1. Classification (NCBI taxonomy): domain Bacteria; kingdom Pseudomonadati; phylum Pseudomonadota; class Alphaproteobacteria; order Hyphomicrobiales; family Rhizobiaceae; genus Rhizobium; species Rhizobium etli. Next base: position 2,825,152 of record NZ_CP017241.1, read on the forward strand.
CCGAGCACGCCGTTCATCGGCGTGCGGATTTCATGGCTCATATTGGCGAGAAATTCCGACTTGGCGCGATCGGCAGCTTCTGCCCGCGCCAACAGCCGCTCAAGCTCTTCCTCGCGGTCTTTCATTTCGGTGACGTCGGTGAAGAGCGCGACCCAATGGCCGCCTTCGCTGATCGTCGCCTCCATGTTCACCCAGCGCTCGCCGGCTACATGGAAGACAGTGGCAATCGGCTGCTTTGCGGCGATATTCGTACGCCAATAGTGCAACACCTCGGCGGCAGTGCCCTTGAAGTCGCCGCGATCGGCGCAGAAATTGAAGAGGTCGATCCAGCCGCGGCCCGCAACGAGGTATTCCGGCGGAATTCGCAGGACTTCCGAAAGCGCATCGTTGGAGAGCTTGATGATGCCGTCCTGGACGATCGTCAGGCCCTGCGGCATGGCCCGCGTCGCATCCCGCATCAGTTCGCCGAGATGCTGAAGGGCAGCGCGTGCTTCATTGATTGCCTTTTCGCTCGCGCGAATGGCGCTCATATCGGAATAGGAGAGCAAAATGCGGTCGTTCGAGATGCGGCGGCTGTCGAAGATGATCGATTTGCCGCCCGACCAGCTGAGTTCGACCGGCTCCTGCTCACCGCCCGAACCGAAATGGCGCTGTCGTTCCGAAAGGATCTCTTCCGGGCTTTGCCCGTAGCCATAGCGCCCGAGTTGGTAATTGCGGCGGATGACATCGATGAACGGCCGGCCGTCAAAACGATCCTCAGGCGGCAGATCGCAGATCGTGTAGAATTCGTCGTTTATGTAGAGGATATCGAGATTGTTATCGAGGATCAGAACGCCGACCGGCAGCGAACGCAGGATGTTTTCAATGTCGCGATGCAGGACTTCGGCATGCTTCTGCGCCTCGATCAGCTTGGCCTCACGCTCCTTGAGCGGGGAGATGTCCGAGAAAGAACCGACGACATAGACCTTGCCGTCCGGCGTCTTTACGCGATTGACGCGAGTAAGGATCGGATAAACTGTTCCGTCCCTGCTTGGAAGCTGACCTTCCACCACAGTGAGCGAGCCGTCCTTGAGAGCCAGGGCGTTTTCCTCATAGATGCTGGCGCCGCTCTCCTTGCCGAACATCTCAGACTCTGTGAGGCCAAGCACCTTCGACCGGAAATGGCCGGTGAAGGTCTCGTAATACTGGTTGGCGTAGACGAGGCGGTGCTGTTCATCGCGCGCGAAGGCGGCAACCGGCAGGTCTTCCATGATGGTGCGGAGGAGATCGAGCTCATTGACGCTCTCGTGCCATCCGTTTTCGGCGAGCGATAGCTTGTTTTCGTTTCGATGGGCCGAATTGACGATGAGCGGGCGGCCGTCATCAGCGAAAATGCCGATCGGATGATCAATTTTTTCCAACGCAGCCCGGACGCGCTCGAAATCGGCGAGCAAAGCCTGATCCGGCCCCGAAAGAACCGGTCGGCGGGGCTGCGCGCGCGCCTCAAAGATCCCGAGGACATAGGCCCGGTCTTCCGACGGCATGAAGCTTTCGATCCGGACCCGCTCGTGTCCGGTTCCGGCAGTGTCGAAGCAGATAGCGGTTTCCTCGGTGCCGAAGACGAGTGCGCGGCGCTCCTTGTCTTCACGCTCCTCCTCTTCCGGGCGCTCGAGAATTTCGCGGGTCCGGCGGCCGATGAAATCGGAAATTTCCCTGCCGAAGAAGCGGGCATAAGCCTTATTGACGGCAACGTAGCGAAGTTCGCTGTTCTTGACATAGGCAGGAGCATCCAGATCTGCGATCCGGCTGCATGCCAGTTCGAGAAGGTCACCGCTCGATGTCAAAAGATGTCGCCTCGCTGTCAGGAGAAGGTGTTTTGTTCTGGCATCCACTATAGGTGTAAGCCGTTTAACAAGGTTTTAACCTTAACATCTTCCCCGAAAGCACGAGGTTGCCGCTCGCTTCGATGACACGTTCTGGAGATCTGGATCCGGATGGCGAAGTTTCGACCCAAGTGTATCAGGAACCATGCTATAATCTCCCACGTTGTAAGACTGAACTCGATCAGTTGGCCGCGTTTTGCCACGGTTTCTCCTGACGGCTTCAAGTAACAAGTTCGTCTATGAAAGGAGACGATCATGTCCGTACTTCACAAGACCATGGCGGCGGGCTTGATGGCGTTGACTTTGACTGGCACCTGCCTCATTCCGGCAACCCCGGCGAACGCCGGTTCGAGCGATGAATTCTGGGGCGGCGTTGCGGCCGGAGCAGTCGGCGGCCTCCTGCTCTCGCACGCTGTGCGTCCCTACCCTGGCTACGGCTATTATGGTCCCGGACCCTATTATGGAGCCGACTCCGGACCTTATTACGGAGCCTATTCTAGACCGTACTACAGGCCCTACTACAGTCCGTATCCGGTCTATCGGAGCTATTACCGGCCCTACCGGCCCTACTATCGCTCCTACTATCGGCCTTACCCGGCCTATTACCGCAATTACGGATATTGCGGCGTGGAGCGCCGCTATGATCACCGGGCGGACGTATGGGTCAGAGTTCGGGTGTGCCCCGGCTATTGAGGAGCATGCGTGCGACGCGCCGCCGCTCGTCCACGCGGCGGCGCAGCACCTTTCTCAAGCTCAACTCTTGACTTTCAAGTTGAACTAGACCAAATGCAGGCGAGCTTTCACCTTCCGGCCGCCGCGTGAGCTGCCCCTGCGAAAAAAGACAAACGCAAGAAGAAGGATAAAAGCGCATTTCATGGAATGCCGCGATCCCAAGTGCGGCCAGAAGCGCTGGAAGCTTTTCCAACACACAAGTTCCCACTTCACGCGGGGTTCTTGACGCCAGAATGATACCGGACCGCATGGTGCGATCCGGCGCATCGTTTTGGCGCCCTGAAAGGTTATGCCTTGACTAATTTTGAATCGCTTGGTGTCTCCAAGCCGATCGTCGCCACGCTTTTTCAGCTCGGCATTGAAACGCCGACGCCCATTCAGGCGCAGGCAATCCCTCTTCTCCTCGAAGGCCGCGATTTGATCGGCCTCGCCCAGACCGGCACTGGCAAGACGGCGGCCTTCGGCCTTCCGCTCATTGAAAAACTGCTCGCCGATGACAAGCGTCCCGACAATCGCACGACGCGTACGCTCATCCTCGCTCCGACGCGCGAGCTGGTGAACCAGATCGCCGAGAACCTAAAGAACTTCGTGCGCAAGTCGCCGCTGCGCATCAATGTCGTCGTCGGCGGCGTGTCCATCAACAAGCAGCAGCAGCAGCTCGAACGCGGCACCGACATTCTTGTCGCGACACCCGGCCGCCTCCTCGACCTCATCAACCGACGCGCCATCACGCTGACGACGGTACGCTATCTCGTGCTCGACGAAGCCGACCAGATGCTCGATCTCGGCTTCGTGCACGATCTGCGCAAGATCGCCAAGCTCGTTCCGAAGCGCCGCCAGACCATGCTCTTCTCGGCAACCATGCCGAAGGCGATCGCCGATCTTGCGGGCGAATACCTGACCGATCCGATCAAGGTGGAAGTGACGCCCCCCGGCAAGGCTGCGGACAAGGTTGAACAGTACGTCCACTTCGTCGGCGGCAAGAATGACAAGACGGAATTGCTGAAGAAGTCGCTTTCGGAAAATCCCGATGGCCGCGCGATCGTGTTCCTGCGCACCAAGCACGGCGCCGAGAAGCTGATGAAGCATCTCGATCACGTCGGGTATTCTGTCGCTTCGATCCACGGCAACAAGAGCCAGGGCCAGCGCGAGCGCGCCCTGAAGGCATTCCGCGACGGCGGCATCAAGACTCTGATCGCGACCGACGTTGCCGCCCGCGGCATCGATATTCCGGCCGTCAGCCATGTGTTCAACTACGATCTTCCGGAAGTGCCGGACGCCTATGTTCACCGCATCGGCCGTACGGCCCGCGCCGGCCGCGACGGCATCGCAATCGCCTTCTGCGCGCCGGACGAGGCACGCCTGCTGCGCGATATCGAAAGGCTGATGAGCATCGAGATCACCGTTGCCAGTGGCGAACCGCCGGCAGACATGCGCGCGGCTCCGCGTCGCGGCAACGGCAACAACCGCAATCGCGGTGGCCAGGGCCGTGGTGGCGAAGGTCGCGGCGATGGCCGTCCGGGTGAACATCGCTCCGGCAATCGCCAGGACCGCCGTCCGCGCCGCGAAGGCGAAGCAGGCGAAGTCCGCGCAAACAACGAGGAACGCCGCGATCGCCATCCGCGTCCCGAGCGCCAGACTGCCCGCAACGAGGACTTCCGCGGCCAGCGCCGCGGCGAAGCAACACCCCAGGGTCCGGACAACGATCTCGTATCTACCTCGGATTTCCGACCGGCCAAGAAGCCGCAACAGCGCCCGCACGGCAACACCGATGCGAACCGCCATCATCCCGGTGCCGCCCGCAACGCGCACGGCCGCCCTGGCCGCAAGCATGGAGAGGATCGGGGCAAGCAGTCTCATGGTGAGCACCGTCAGGAAGGCTCCGGCGGCATCCGTCGCAAGGGCCCCCGCAATGGCGGCGGCCAGCGCCGCGAACAGGCTTGAATACAGAACTGAAAGGGGCCGGGTATCTTCCGGCCTTTTTTTGCTTTAAGCCTAGGTGAACGGCTTACCGGCGAACGGCCTAAAGGGACTGCGCGCCGGCGACATGTGAAAACTATCGCAATCTGCATTGCTATTTTTCGGGCATATCTGCCGATCTTTGCAGTTCCGATTGCATGCCAGCGCACGACACTTACCCTCATTGAGTGCATTCAACGACAGACTGCCCATTCAATAAGAGAGATAGACCTTGCGATCACCCGTAACGTCCGGCAGCCGCCGCTTTCAGCTCATTCTGCTCAAGCCCTCGCACTATGACGACGACGGCTATGTGATCCGCTGGTGGCGGGCCATGATCCCTTCGAACTCTCTGGCGGCACTCTTTGGCATTGCGGCAGACTGCGCCGAGCGCGAAGTGCTCGGCCAAGGTGTCGGCATCGACATCAAGGTGATCGACGAAACCAATACGCGCGTGCATATTCCGGAACTTCTCGCGCTGCTGAAGCAGCACGGAAATTTCGGCATGGTCGCGCTGGTCGGCGTTCAGTCGAACCAGTATCCGCGGGCGCTCGACATTGCCCGCCCGTTTCGCGCGGCGGGCATCCCAGTCTCGATAGGCGGCTTTCACGTTTCCGGTTGTCTTTCAATGCTCGACGGCAAGGCGGTCGAACTCGACGCCTGCCGGGAGATGGGCATTTCGATGTTCGCCGGCGAGGCCGAAGGCAGGCTCGACAAGGTCTTGCAGGACGCGGCCTATGGCAAGCTCGAGCCGGTCTACAATTTCATGAACGACCTTCCGGGCATCGGCGGCACGCCTGTGCCCTTCCTGCCCAAAAAGAATGTCGAACACACGCTCGGGCTAAGCAGCAGCTTCGATGCCGGGCGTGGTTGCCCCTACCAGTGCTCGTTCTGCACGATCATCAATGTGCAGGGCCGCAAATCCCGTTTCCGCTCCACCGACGATATTGAAAAGCTGGTGCGGATGAACTGGGCGCAGGGTATCCACAAATTCTTCATCACCGACGACAACTTCGCCCGCAACAAGGACTGGGAAGCGATCTTCGACCGGCTGATTGAACTGAAGGAAAGGGATGGCATCCCGCTCGGCCTAATGATCCAGGTCGATACACTCTGTCACAAGATTCCGAACTTCATTGAAAAGGCAAAACGCGCCGGCGTCACGCGAGTCTTCATCGGCCTGGAGAACGTCAATCCGGACAACCTGACGGCCGCCAAGAAGAACCAGAACAAGATCACCGAATATCGGAAGATGCTGCTCGCCTGGAAAGCGCAGGGCATCATGACGCTTGCCGGTTACATCCTCGGCTTTCCTTCCGACACGCCGGAAACAATTCGTCGCGACATCAAGATCATTCAGCGCGAGCTGCCGCTCGATGTCATCGAGTTCTTCGTCCTGACGCCGCTGCCGGGCTCGGAAGATCACCAGACACTCTGGCGCAAGGGCATCCCGATGGACGCCGACCTCAATACATACGACGTCGAACATGTCTGCACTGCGCACGAGAAGATGAGCAGGCAGGAATGGGAGAGCATCTATCACGAGGCCTGGTCGCTTTACTATTCGCCGGAGCATGTGAAGACGTTGCTGCGCCGGGCCGTTGCGAGCGGCTTGCCGCTTGCAAGCCTCGTCAAGGTGCTGGTGTCGTTTGCAACCACGGTACCGCTCGAAAAGGTGCATCCTCTGCAAAGCGGTCTGCTGCGGCTGAAGCACCCCTCGGAACGGCGGCCCGGGTTGCCGCAGCACCATCCCCTCGTCTTCTGGCCGCGATTCGTGTGGGAAACCGTTGTCAAGCACGTTGCGTTGGCAGGTTCCATCCTGCGCATGAGCGCAACTGCGTTCCTCATCAAGAGAAATCCGGCATCCAAAAATTACATGGACCAGGCGCTGACGCCGGTTGATGACGGCGAGGAAGAGAAGCTCGACCTGTTCACCAAGACGGCCGGCGGTACCGCGGCCGTCACGCATGTGCGGAAAATTGCGCAGCTGACACATGCCAACCATCAGGCTTGATCAAGCCTCAGCCATCCGGGCACTTTTCCGGTTCGTCAGATAGACGCCGGTGACGACCACGATCGTTCCGGCGATCAGCGGCACGGTCAGCGGTTCGCCGAAAGCAATGAAGGCCTCGACCGCGACCGCCGGCGGCATCAGGTAGATCAGCGATGCGGCCCGCGAGACCTGGCCACGGCGGATCAGATATAGAAGCAGCCCGATCCCGCCCATCGACAGGCCGAAGACCGACCAGATCAGCGCACCGAAAGCTTCTGCCGTTGGGTCGAAATGCAGGCGCTCGAAGGCGAGTGCGAGCGGCAGGGTCACGATCAGCGCCCCCACATATTGCATCGTCGCGATGGTCTTGAGATCACCGGTCTGCAAGTGTTTCTTCTGGTAGATCGTGCCGTATGTGACGGAGACCATGGCAATTAGGTTGATCGCGAGCGGCACAGCGGCGTGAACGAGGCTCGCTGCGACTGGATCGAGAAGTTTCGGGGAAACGGCGACTGCTATGCCGAAGAAGCCGAGGAGAAGGCCGAACTTCTGGGTGGGCTGCAGTCGTTCGCCGATCAGGAAGGGCGCCACCATCGCCGTCAGCAGGGGCTGCAGCGCGGCGATGATGCCGGAAATGCCTGCCGCAACGCCGTTGGCAATCGCCCACCAAAGGCCGGCAAGATAGAACCCGTGCAGAAACAAACCGGAATAGATAGCCCGCAGAACCGTGGCGCGATCCGGCCATTTCGCCTTCAGCACCCAGCAGAGACCGAAAAACGCCAAGGCCGAAAGCCCATAACGGATGCCGAGGAAGGTGAAAGGCTCCGAATGTCGCGCCGCGTATTTCGCGACGACCCACCCAGTCGACCAAAGCAGGACAAAAATGGCGGGAGCGAAACGATCGAGGGTCATGGGAGCTCGGGGCAATGCGGCGTCGGGCGCTGATAGCCCTCCAGCCGCCCCGCGTCAAAGGCGAAGCATTGATACTTATTTCAAGTTTCGCTGATGATTGGAGCAACAACGGAAATGGCCGGGCGTCTGCCCGGCCATTTCCTGAGCGGCTTGCGGCCGGGAGTTGCCGTCAGCCGATCTTGATGAGCTTGCCTTCCTTGACGGACTGGACCGCTGCGTCGGCGAGCACCAGCGCGGCAAGGCCATCGGCGCCGGAAGGCGAAATCGTTGCGTCCTTCTCGACCGCTGCGATGAAGCTTGCGATCTCGTTGGCGTAGGCTTCCGTGTAACGGGTCATGAAGAAATCGTGCAGCGGCGGACGTGTGTAGCCGTCACGGTTGGCGACCTCGATCGAGACCGGACGCTGATTCTCGGCCGCAACCATGCCTTCCGATCCGTGCACTTCGATGCGCTGATCGTAGCCGTAGGTGGCGCGGCGGGAGTTGGAGATGATCGCCTGCTTGCCGGACTGCGTCTGCAGGATAATCGAAACGCTGTCGTAGTCGCCGGCCTCGCCGATTGCCTTGTCGACAAGGACAGCGGCCGTTGCAGTTACCGAAACCGGCTCCTCACCAAGCAGGAAGCGGGCCATGTCGAAGTCGTGGATCGTCATGTCGCGGAAGATGCCGCCGGAGCGCTTGATGTAGTCGACCGGCGGGGCCCCGGGATCGCGCGAGGTGATTGTCACCATTTCGACCTCGCCGATGCGGCCGTCGTCGATTGTCTTGCGCACGGCCATGAAATGCGGGTCGAAGCGGCGATTGAAACCGACCATCAGCTTCGCCTTGGTCTCATCGACAATCCTCATGCAGGCCTTGACACGGGCAACGTCGAGATCGATCGGCTTTTCGCAGAAGATCGCCTTGCCGGCCCGCGCGAAGCGCTCGATCAGATCCGCATGCGTATCGGTCGGCGTGCAGATGACGACGGCGTCGATATCCTTGGCGGCCTCGATCGACTCGATCGTACGGAGCTCGCAGCCATATGCGGAAGCGATCGCCTCGGCCGCCTTTGGAAGCGCGTCGGCGACGGCGACGAGTTTCGCATTGGCGTCGCCGCTCACGGCCTTGGCGTGAACCTTGCCGATGCGGCCGGCGCCGAGAAGACCAAATCTGACTGTCATGAGAACCTCCCTGAATTCGGAACAGATGAACCGAACTGCGATAATTGTGGAATTTTCATTCCATTTTCTATTCGAGCCGTCAAGCCTGTTGCCCTTTCACATTCTCGAAATCCATCCTAAAGACAAGTGATCGAAATATGACCGGGGGATACATGCAGCTGATCGATCCAAACCATCCGGCCTACCGCCGCGTCTGGGTGCGGGCGCTGATCGTTGGCGTGTGCCTAACCTGGGCGGCGCTGGAATTCATTACCGGCGACCCGTTCTGGGGCGTGCTGTCGGCCGGCGCCGGCGTCTATGCTTTTTACATGCTGTTCTGGACTTTCAAGCCGCAGCCCCCTGCCGAGGCTGTAAAACCGGAAGAGACGGACCCTAAATAATCAGCGGCCGCGACGCCGCATGGCCTCATCGACCAGCAGGTTGGCGAGCATCATGCGCTTCGTTGCATTCTCCCGGAATGAAGGCGCGACACGATCGGGATGATTCGACTTGGCAAAGGCACGACGCTTTTCGTTCAACGTCAGCAGCGTATCGGCGGCTGTGATGGAGAGCTCCGCAGCGATTTCGGCAGGCGCAGTGCGGGCAAGATGTTCCGGCATGACGGCTTCCGGCTCAGGCTCCGCAATGGGCTGCGGCTGGATTTCCTCGTCTGCCGCGGCAACAGGCGCCTCCGGTTCCAGATTTTCGAGATAGGCTTGGCCCGGCCGCTGCGACGCCGCTGATACGCCCTCCATGACGTCGAAGGCAAGACCAGTGCTGAAGCCATGAACGCGATGCGCGACGGACGCTTCTGCCTCGTCTCCGCTTTCTTCCTCTGCTTTCAGCCGCTCAAGAACGGATTGAAAAACTGATTGCCCGAACAGCATTCCTCTTCCCTTTAAAGTGGCGCATTGAATACCGCCTGCATGGCGCCGGGCTTGCGCTCAGCCTCGATGCTTCCGGCTTTCCTCGAAGATGAGGTCGTAGAGAAGCCGCGCGCTCGGAGGCAGGGCACGTTCGCGCGCGGTGATCAGGCTGTAGGGCTTTACGTCGATGTTGAAATCGGTCGGCAGCACCCGCACGTCGGATGCCTTCGCGTCCTGGCCGGCGAGAAACTGGGCAACATCCAGCGCCACGGGCGCGATCGCGTCCGTCTCGCAGATGATCGCGCAGGTGAGCAGCAAGGAAGACGTATTGACGATATTTTCGGGCAGCGGCACGCCCGCTGCCAGAAAGATATCCTCCAGCGTCCGCCGAAGCAGGGTGCCGGGCGGCTGGAAGACCCACCCGTAACCATGAAGATCGGCGAGGCTGCTCACATTCTTCTTGAGGAGCGGATGGTCCCGCCGCACGATCAGACAAGCTTTTTCGATGCCAATCTCACGCACTTCGAAGAGCCGCGGATTGAGGTCGTCGGGAATACGGCCGATGATGAAATCGTGTCTGGCGGCGAGCAATTCACGCGCCAGAACGTTGCTGGTCTCCACCTCGATGTTGATCTCGATGCCCGGAAACGCCTTGCGAACCTTGTCGATGGCCGGAACAACCAGACTCATGGCTGGCGCAGTCACCGCGCCGATGAAGACGGACCCTCCCTTGCCGCTCTTCAATTCGCTGATCTCGCGGCCGGCCTCGCGCAGTTCCAGCAGAATTTTTCTTGCACGCTTTGCGAGTGCCTGCCCGAAAGTCGTCAGCACGACACCGCGGGCGATTCGTTCGTAAAGCGGCGTCTTCACGATCGATTCCATTTCAGCGAGCATTCTGGAGGCGGCAGGCTGGGAGATGTTCAGGCTCTCCGCTGCCGCGGAAATCTGTCCGCTATCTTCGATTGCGACGATCATCCGCAGGTGATTGAGCTTCAAGCCCGCTCGCAGAAAGGCATCATCGCCAAAATTGTCGCTGTGGACATCGATCCGATCCTCGGAAACCGGCCCGGAAACAATCGCCATGGTTGCGGCCTCCCACCCGCCTTCCATTAAAAGTAATACTTTTTAACGATATACCAAATTTGTTATGCACTTTACCACTTATTCTATTTGACAGTTATAAGATTCCATACGAGTTTGCGGCCGTGTGCTGGTTGGCACTCAACACGTGTGAGATCGTGGAGGAGACCTACTTCGTTTCTCACCATCTGAAGTAACTATCCAATCTGCGGAACCTGCCACAGTTTCGTGGCGGGCGAATTTTCGTCCGCCGACTATTAACAAGGGAGAGAGAAATGAAATCCATTATCTCATTGATGGCTGCGGCCGCCATCGGCGTCGCTTCATTCGTTATGCCGGCACTGGCGCAGGACAAGGGGACCGTCGGCATCGCAATGCCCACGAAGTCCTCCGCTCGCTGGATCGACGACGGCAACAACATCGTCAAGCAGCTTGAGGCGGCCGGCTACGGTACCGACCTGCAGTATGCAGACGACGACATTCCGAACCAGCTGTCTCAGATCGAGAACATGGTCACGAAGGGCGTCAAGGTTCTCGTTATCGCCGCCATCGACGGCACGACGCTTTCCGACGTTCTCCAGAAGGCTCATGACGCCGGCATCAAGGTCATCGCCTACGACCGCCTGATCCGCGATTCGGCCAACGTCGACTACTATGCAACGTTCGACAACTTCCAGGTTGGCGTTCTGCAGGCGACCTCCATCGTTGACGCCCTCGGCCTCAAGGAGGGCAAGGGTCCGTTCAACATCGAACTCTTCGGCGGATCGCCGGACGACAACAACGCCTTCTTCTTCTATGACGGCGCAATGTCTGTCCTGCAGCCCTACATCGACAGCGGCAAGCTCGTCGTAAAGTCTGGCCAGACCGGCATGGACAAGGTCGGCACGCTGCGCTGGGACGCAGCAACGGCTCAGGCCCGCATGGACAACCTGCTGTCGGCTAACTACACCGACGCCAGGGTCGACGCCGTCCTTTCTCCGTACGACGGTCTGTCCATCGGTATCATCTCTTCGCTGAAGGGCGTTGGCTATGGCACCCCTGAACAGCCGCTCCCGGTCGTTTCCGGCCAGGACGCGGAAATTCCGTCCGTGAAGTCGATCATTGCTGGCGAACAGCACTCGACAGTTTTCAAGGACACGCGCGAACTCGCCAAGGTCACCGTTGCAATGGTCGACGCTGTCATGTCCGGCAAGGAGCCGGAAGTCAACGACACCAAGACCTACGACAACGGCGTCAAGGTTGTTCCGTCCTACCTGCTGAAGCCGGTAGCGGTCGACAAGACCAACTACGAGAAGGTTCTCATCGAAGGCGGTTACTATACGGCTGACCAGCTGAAGTAACCATACCAGGTTGACCGGAACCCGCTGGTTGCGGGTTCCGGTCTTCACTTTTATGATCGTCGCGCCGTATTTCCGGCTGCTGGCGTTGGATTTTGACTATGGACAATACAATCCTCGAAATGCGGAACATCACCAAGACGTTCCCGGGCGTAAAAGCGCTTGAGAATGTGAACCTCAAGGTTCGTCAGGGTGAAATTCACGCATTGGTGGGCGAGAACGGGGCCGGAAAATCGACCCTCATGAAGGTTCTCTCCGGCGTTTACCCGGCCGGCACTTACGATGGCGAGATCGTCTACGAAGGCGAAGTCCGCAACTTCAAGGTCCTGAAGGACTCGGAAGAGATCGGAATCGTCATCATCCATCAGGAGCTGGCGCTCGTGCCGCTTCTGTCGATCGGCGAGAATATCTTCCTCGGCAACGAGAATGCCAAGAGCGGCATCATCAGTTGGCAGGAAACATTCAACCGCACGCGCCAGCTGCTCGCAAAAGTCGGCCTGCGCGAATCCCCGGACACGCTTGTCACCGACATCGGCGTCGGCAAGCAACAACTCGTCGAGATCGCCAAGGCGCTGTCGAAGAGCGTGAAACTCCTGATCCTCGACGAACCGACGGCATCGCTCAACGAAAGCGACTCGGATGCGCTGCTGAACCTGCTGATCGAATTCCGCAACCAGGGACTCACCTCGATCATCATCACCCACAAGCTGAATGAAGTGCGCAAGGTTGCCGACCAGATCACCGTTCTGCGCGACGGCATGACGGTCAAGACGATGGACTGTCACACCGAAGAAATCAGCGAAGATATCATCATCAAGAACATGGTGGGCCGCGAGCTCGCCGATCGTTATCCGCCGCGCTCCGTGCCGATCGGCGAAACGATCCTGGAAGTCAAGAACTGGAACGCCTACCACCAGCATCACCGCGACAGGCAGGTGCTGCACAATGTCAACATCACCGTTCGCAAGGGCGAAGTCGTCGGCATAGCCGGCCTTATGGGTGCCGGCCGCACTGAATTCGCCATGAGCGTCTTCGGAAAATCCTACGGTCATAAGGTGAGCGGCGAAGTGCTGATGCATGGCAAGCAGGTCGATGTCAGCACCGTCCGCAAGGCGATCGATTCCGGTCTCGCCTATGTGACTGAGGACCGCAAGCATCTCGGCCTCGTGCTTGGAGAGAACATCGTTCACAACACCACGCTGGCCAATCTGGCCGGGGTGTCGAACGCGACGATCATCGATAGCATCAGGGAATCCAAGGTCGCATCGGACTACCGTTCGAAGCTGCGCATCCGCAGTTCCAGCATCTTCCAGGAAGCGGTCAACCTGTCGGGCGGCAACCAGCAGAAGGTCGTGCTGTCCAAGTGGCTGTTCTCCGATCCCGACGTCTTGATCCTCGACGAACCCACCCGCGGCATCGATGTCGGTGCAAAATATGAAATCTATACTATCATCAACCAGCTCGCCGCCGACGGCAAAGGCGTTCTGATGATCTCATCGGAAATGCCGGAACTGCTTGGCACGTGCGACCGCATCTATGTCATGAATGAAGGGCGTATCGTTGCGGAACTGCCAAAGGGAGAGGCGAGCCAAGAAACCATCATGCGCGCTATCATGCGCTCAGGGGAGAAGAAACAATGACTCCGGTCAACCCTCCAGCCGCCGAGGAAAGCAACGTCGTTTCCGTTGCCGACTACATCCGTGGCAACATCCGTGAATACGGCATGCTCATTGCGCTCGTCGCGATCATGGTTTTCTTTCAGTTCTACACCGGCGGCATTCTCTTCAAGCCGGTCAACCTGACGAACCTCGTTCTGCAGAACTCGTTCATCGTCATCATGGCGCTCGGGATGCTGCTCGTCATTGTGGCCGGCCACATCGACCTGTCCGTCGGATCGATTGTCGCCTTCGTCGGCGCCCTCGCCGCCATGATGATGGTCACGTGGCAGATGAATTTCGTGGTGGCGGGCATTCTGTGCCTGATCATAGGCGGCATCATCGGTGCCGCCCAAGGCTACTGGATCGCCTACCACCGCATCCCGTCCTTCATCGTGACGCTTGCCGGCATGCTGGTCTTCCGCGGCCTTACGCTCTTCGTACTCGGCGGCAAGAACATCGGACCGTTCCCGAAGGATTTCCAGATCATCAGCACCGGCTTCCTGCCGGGCAGCATGATCGACATCGCCGGAACGCCGGTGCAGTCCACGTCGCTGATCCTGACACTCATTATTCCGGTCGTGCTGTTTTACCTTGCCTGGCGCCGCCGCAAGGTGAATGAGAGCCACGGCATAGATGTTGAGCCGATGGGCTTCTTTATCGCCCAGCACGCCGTCGTTTCCCTGGCGATCCTCTTCCTCGGCTATCAGCTGTCGACTTACAGAGGCCTGCCGAACGTTCTCGTCGTCATGCTCGTGCTCATTGCGGCCTATGCATTTGTCACGCGCCGAACGACGATCGGCCGGCGCATCTATGCGATGGGCGGCAACGAAAAGGCTACCAAACTCTCAGGTATCAACACCGAGCGCCTGAGCTTCTACACCTTCGTCAACATGGGCGTCCTTGCCGGCCTTGCAGGCATGATCGTGGCGGCTCGCTTGAACTCGGCAACGCCGAAGGCAGGCGTGGGCTTCGAACTCGACGTCATCGCGGCGTGCTTCATCGGCGGCGCTTCGGCCTCCGGCGGTGTCGGCAAGATCACCGGTGCCGTCATTGGCGCGTTCATCATGGGCGTCATGAACAACGGCATGTCGATCGTCGGCCTCGGTATCGATTTCCAGCAGATGGTGAAGGGCCTCGTGCTTTTGGCCGCCGTCTTCTTCGACGTTTATAACAAGAATAAGGGCTAGGCGTTCGCGCGCCAGTCCAGGCATTTGCAGTCATGAGAAAGACCCGTTCCGGCTCCCTCGGGAGCCGGAGAGGCGGAGCTTTTCCGCACCCAGCTAAAGAGGATGAAAGCCGTGCTTATTTCGCAGATCAAGGGTTCGAACGGAGAGATCATCGTCGCCGTGCGTGAGCCAGGCGGTGCAGCGAAAGCCGTAAAGAATGCAGGCAGCGTCTATGCGCTGGCAATGGAAGCTGCAGACGCCGGCAAGTCGCTCGTTTCCATCATCGAGGCGCATGGCTACGGCGATGCCGTCGACCTGGAGAAGGCCTACGGCGAAGGCAAATTCCTTCCGCCCATCACGCATCCGGATGCTGCTCACCTGCACCTTACGGGTACGGGCCTGACGCATCTCGGCTCGGCGGCGACCCGTGATTCCATGCACAAGAAGGCCACCGAGGCCGCGGAAGAAACCCTCACGGACTCGATGAAGATGTTCAAGATGGGCATCGAGAACGGCAAGCCGAAGGCTGGCGAAAAGGGCGTACAGCCCGAATGGTTCTACAAGGGCAACGGCTACGGCGCCGCAGCGCCGGGCGCTCCCCTCGTCTCCCCTTCCTTCGCGCTTGATGGCGGTGAAGAGCCGGAAATGGCGGGCATCTACGTGATTGCCAAGGACGGTACCCCCTTGCGCATCGGCTTTGCGCTCTCCAACGAATTTTCCGACCACGTCACCGAGCGGATCAACTATCTCTATCTCGCCCACTCCAAGCTGCGTCCGGCAAGCTTCGGTCCGGAAATCCGCATCGGCCTTGCCCCGCAAGACATTCGCGGCACCTCGCGCATCAGGCGCGGCGACAACGTGATTTTCGAAAAGCCGTTCCTCTCCGGTGAGGCGAACATGTCGCATACTTTTGCAAATCTCGAGTATCACCACTTCAAGTATGGCCTCTTCCGCGTCCCCGGCGACGTTCACGTTCACATGTTCGGCACGGCGACGCTCTCCTTCGCAGATGGCGTCAAGACGGAAGAAGGCGATGTTTTCGAAATCGAGGTTGCCGAATTCGGCCTGCCTCTGCGCAATCCGTTGAAGGTTGCCGCCGAGGAAAATATTGCCGTGAAGCAGCTTTGAATTTTGCGCTGGGCTGGCCGCGATCTGCGGCCGGACCACTCTGTAAAGGGTAAAGGAGGCTCGTTCAGCCATGACCATTTATCAAAACCTGATCGCCGGCGAATGGACCGGCGCCGACGCCGTCGAGAACATCAATCCTTCCGATACGAAGGAGGTCGTCGGCCTCTATGCCAGCGGCTCCGCCACCGACACCAACAACGCAATCGCCGCCGCCAAGGCCGCTTTCCCGGCCTGGTCGCGTTCTGGCATCTGGGAGCGCCACGTCATCCTCAAGAAGGCCGGCGACGAGATCATGGCGCGCAAGGACGAACTCGGCGCGCTGCTTGCCCGTGAAGAAGGCAAGACACTGCCGGAAGCCATCGGCGAGACGATCCGCGCCTCGCAGATCTTCGAATTCTTCGCAGGCGAAGCGCTTCGCCTTGCCGGCGAAGTCGTGCCCTCCGTGCGCCCGAACATCGGCGTCGAGATCACTCGCGAGCCACTCGGCGTCATCGGCATCATCACGCCCTGGAACTTCCCGATCGCGATCCCTGCCTGGAAGATCGCCCCGGCGCTCTGCTACGGCAACACCATCGTCTTCAAGCCGGCCGAACTCGTTCCAGGCTGCTCCTGGGCGATCGTCGATATCCTCAACCGTGCAGGCCTGCCGAAGGGGGTGCTGAACCTTGTGATGGGCAAGGGTTCGATCGTCGGCCAGACAATGCTCGACAGCCCCGACCTTGCCGGCATCACCTTCACCGGCTCGGTCGGCACCGGCAAACGCGTGGCGCTATCCTCGATCGAGCATAATCGCAAGATTCAGCTCGAAATGGGCGGCAAGAACCCGATGGTCATTCTCGACGACGCCGATCTTTCCGTCGCCGTCGAAGCGGCCGCCAACTCGGCCTTCTTTTCGACCGGCCAGCGCTGCACGGCATCGTCACGCCTGATCGTGACGGAAGGCATCCACGACAGGTTCGTTCAAGCCATGACCGAGAAGCTGAAGACACTGAACGTCGATCACGCATTGAAGACCGGCACGCATATCGGCCCGGTCGTCGACGAGCGACAGCTGAAGACCGACACCGACTACATAGAAATCGGCAAAAAGGAAGGCGCCAAGCTTGCCTTCGGCGGCGAACTGATCTCGCGTGACACACCCGGCTTCTACCTTCAGCCGACGCTGTTCACTGAAGCGACCAACCAGATGCGCATTTCCCGGGAGGAAATCTTCGGACCTGTGGCATCGGTCATCCGCGTCAAGGATTACGAAGAGGCGCTGGCTGTCGCCAACGACACGCCGTTCGGCCTATCGTCGGGCATCGCGACCACCAGCCTCAAGCACGCGACGCACTTCAAGCGCAATGCCGAGGCCGGCATGGTCATGGTCAACCTGCCGACCGCCGGCGTCGATTTCCATGTTCCCTTCGGCGGACGCAAGGCCTCGTCCTACGGCTCGCGCGAGCAGGGCAAGTACGCAGCCGAATTCTTCACAACCGTCAAGACCGCCTACACACTGGCGTAACGACATCATCGGGTTCCTGGTCCCGTGAGGCGACCTGGAAGCCGTGAAGGACAGAGACTATGAAAAAGAAAGCTGAATGGCCGCGTAAGCTGCGGTCGCAGGAATGGTACGGCGGCACGAGCCGAGACGCGATCTACCACCGCGGCTGGCTCAAAAATCAAGGGCATCCGCACGACCTGTTCGACGGACGGCCGGTTATCGGCATCCTCAACACCTGGTCGGATCTGACACCGTGCAACGGTCATTTGCGAGAGCTCGCCGAGAAAGTGAAGGCGGGCGTGTGGGAGGCAGGCGGCTTTCCGGTCGAGGTGCCGGTGTTCTCGGCATCCGAAAATACCTTTCGCCCGACGGCGATGATGTATCGCAACCTGGCCGCACTCGCGGTTGAGGAGGCAATCCGCGGCCAGCCCATCGATGGCTGCGTGCTGATGGTCGGCTGCGACAAGACCACTCCGTCGCTTCTCATGGGGGCCGCCTCCTGCGACTTGCCCTCGATCGTCGTCACAGGCGGGCCGATGCTCAACGGCTATTTCCGCGGTGAACGCGTCGGCTCAGGTACGCATCTGTGGAAGTTTTCCGAAATGGTGAAGGCTGGCGAGATGACGCAGGCCGAGTTCCTCGAGGCGGAGGCCTCGATGAGCCGTTCGTCGGGCACCTGCAACACCATGGGCACCGCCTCTACCATGGCTTCCATGGCCGAGGCTCTCGGCATGGCGCTTTCCGGCAATGCCGCGATCCCGGCGGTCGATTCCCGCCGCAAGGTCATGGCGCAGCTTACCGGCCGGCGTATCGTTCAAATGGTCAAGGACGATCTGAAGCCATCTGACATTATGACGAAAGAGGCCTTCGAAAATGCCATCCGCGCCAATGCGGCTATCGGCGGATCGACCAACGCCGTTATCCACCTGCTCGCCATGGCCGGCCGTGTCGGCGTCGATCTTTCACTGGACGATTGGGACCGCTGCGGACGCGAGGTTCCGACCATCGTCAACCTGATGCCATCGGGCAAGTACCTTATGGAGGAGTTCTTCTATGCGGGCGGCCTGCCGGTGGTGTTGAAGCGCCTCGGCGAGGCCGACCTCCTGCACAAGGACGCGCTGACGGTATCTGGCGAAACCATCTGGGATGAGGTCAAGGACGTCGTCAACTGGAACGAGGATGTGATCCTGCCCGCCGAAAAGGCGCTGACTTCTTCGGGCGGCATCGTCGTGCTGCGCGGCAATCTGGCGCCGAAGGGCGCGGTGTTGAAGCCTTCGGCAGCCTCCCCGCATCTGATGGTGCACCGTGGCAGGGCGGTGGTGTTCGAGGACATCGACGACTACAAGGCCAAGATCAACGACGACAGCCTCGACATCGACGAAACCTGCGTCATGGTCATGAAGAACTGTGGACCGAAGGGATATCCGGGCATGGCCGAGGTCGGCAACATGGGTTTGCCGCCCAAGGTGCTCAAGAAGGGCATCACCGACATGGTGCGCATCTCCGACGCCCGCATGTCCGGCACGGCCTACGGCACCGTCGTGCTGCACACCTCCCCGGAAGCGGCGGTCGGCGGGCCGCTGGCGGTAGTCAAGAGTGGCGACATGATCGAGATGGACGTGCCGAACCGTCGTCTGCATCTCGACATTTCTGAGGAGGAACTGGCCCGGCGGCTTGCCGAATGGCAGCCGAACCATGAGCTGCCGACGTCCGGCTATGCCTGGTTGCACCAGCAGCATGTCGAAGGGGCAGATACCGGCGCCGACCTCGACTTCCTCAAGGGATGTCGCGGAAACGCTGTCGGCAAGGACAGCCACTAGCCGCGCGCATCGAGACTCCAGACCGATGAAGAGGCGGGGTAAAGCTCCGCCTTTTTCTTGGGACCGGCATTTCTTCCGGAACGTTCTCGCCTCGCCGCCGTTACCGCGCAAGGGAGGGAACCATGCGTGGCGTGCAAAAATCGATTGTGCTCAGTGCCTTCACCAAGGATGAGCACGGTAGCCTGATTCCGGCATTCGAGCCTCGGCAGATGAAGAGGGAGGAAACGGCCGTCTATATCGCGCAGACGCTCGTCAAGGATTATGATGGAGTCGTCGTCTGGTGCAGCGAGGGAAACCATGCCATCGGCGAAGAAGGCTCATCGGTGATCCTGTTCCGGTCAGGGCTGGTGCCGGAATTCGATTAGTCAAAGCCATTTATCGTATCGAAGCTCCGGGGCGGGCGAGGCAGGATGACCGTTTATTCCGTCAAGCACATCACGCATTATTCTTATAAGCGGCCTGTCGCCTTTGGCCAGCACCGCGTTCTTTTCCGCCCACGCGACAGCTTCGACCAGCGACTCCTGGATGCAACAATGACGATCGATCCGGAACCGGCAGGAATTCGCTGGATACACGACGTGTTTGGAAATTGTATTGCGCTCGTGGATTTCGAACAGTCAGCGGATCAGTTACGGTTCGAGACCAATATTCGCCTCGACCACACGCCGCAGGTGCCGCTCGATCTGGAAATCGATCGAAAGGCTCTGACCTACCCCTTTTCCTACGACGACGAGGAGATGACCGACCTTTCCTGCACGATCACGCGCCACTACGAGGATCC
The DNA here is from genome assembly GCF_001908375.1 of Rhizobium etli 8C-3. NCBI lineage: Bacteria > Pseudomonadati > Pseudomonadota > Alphaproteobacteria > Hyphomicrobiales > Rhizobiaceae > Rhizobium > Rhizobium etli. Next base: position 2,845,070 of record NZ_CP017241.1, read on the forward strand.
GGGTGGTGCGGTCGCACACTGGGCCCATCAGTTCGTTGGAACACGCTCGTCGGGCCAGACAGGCCACGTCCTGATGACGCTCTGCTATGCGATCCACGAGAGTTTTGTTTATGCCCGCCGCTCTGAACATGGAACGCAGGCGCCGATCCAGACGCTGATGATGCGGCAGGGAACTTGCCGCGACTTTGCCCTGCTGATGATGGAAGCGGCGCGTTCGCTAGGCCTCGCCGCCCGTTTCGTCACCGGCTATATCTACGTGCCGGATCGCGACGGTTCGAAGACGCTCGGCGGCGGCTCGACGCATGCCTGGTGCCAGGTTTATCTCCCGGGCGCCGGGTGGGTGGAATTCGATCCAACGAACGGCATCGTCGGCAACCACGATCTGATCCGCGTCGGCGTTGCGCGCGATCCTCGCCAGGCCGTCCCGCTGTGGGGCAGCTATGACGGAGCGGCTGACGATTTCGACGACCTGGTTGTGCAGGTCAATGTCACCACCGAAAAGTTAATATGACGAAGTTCCCCTTCAGTGTGGAACTGAACGGTCGTCCTGGCGTTCCTTGATGGCCCGCGGGCTTGCGGCGACGAAGGAGCTTCCATGAAGATTCGCGCTGGTTTCATGATCGGCTATGAATGTGTACAGCCAACGCCAATGCTTCTCGTCCTCAATGTCCACCCCTCGCGGCGTCCCGACCTCCTTACGGATCAGGTGCTGTCGTTCAGCCAGCCGATCCCTGCATGGAACTACACGGATGGTTTCGGGAATTCCTGCACGCGCATCGTCGCCCCCCCGGGACTGACCACGATTTCGACCGCGTTCGAGATCTATGACAGCGGCCAGCCGGATGTGGTGCCGCTGGATGCGCCGCAACACGAGATCATGGACCTGCCGGACGAGGTGCTCGTATTCCTGCTTGGCAGCCGTTACTGCGATACGGACCGGTTGAGCGATTTCGCCTGGGCGACGTTTTCGCAGACGAAACCCGGCTGGCCTCGGGTGCAGGCCGTTGCCGATTTCGTGCACGGCCATATCGAGTTCGACTACCTGAAAGCCGATCTGCTGCGTACCGCCCATGGTGGGTATTGCGACAAGACCGGCGTCTGCCGCGACTTCGCGCATCTTGCCATAACCCTCTGCCGCTGCCTGAACATTCCAGCGCGCTATTGCACAGGATATCTCGGCGATATCGGCGTACCGCCCGATCCGGCGCCCATGGATTTCAGTGCATGGTTCGAAGTCTATCTGGGCGGCCACTGGCATACGGTCGATGCCCGTCACAACGTTCCGCGGATCGGCCGCATACTGATGGGAACCGGCCGCGATGCGACGGATGTTGCCATCTCGACCGCTTTCGGCCCGGCTGTATTGAAGCAGTTCGATGTCGTCACGGAAGAGGTGCCTGGCGATAGCGGCGCGATCGCCTGAACATTTTCACGATCACCGGAAATCCCGCGCGGTAAGCGTCAGATTATTGCCGCGCCGATGTGCATAGGCTCTGGCGGCTGCTTCTTGGATCGTAGAGCGTGCGGCGTCAAAGGCATTCAGACAGTCAAGCTCCGAAGCGTTCGCCGCAGCGGATTGTCCAAGCGCTGCTGCTTCGACGAGAAACCTGATTTCAAACATGCCGTCGTAGCCGGTAAAGCGGACAACCTTCCTCGTTTCGTCGAACGTACGGCTTTTGTTCGGAAAGATAAGCGTCATTCGGCTAAGTCCTCCAAATGAGCGCGGTCAGCGCGAAGAGCTGCAGCGATCAGATCGCATTCAAAAGTGTGAGCACGCAGCTGTTGATTGAAATCGACGAGCTGTTCTGTGGCCAGCGAGCTCGGTTCTCCCCGCAGTGAGATTCCCGCAATATGGGCTTCCTGAGCTGCGATGCGGTTTCTGTCTTCCGTTACGCGCCGGCGGGAAAGCTCCAGATCTTTAAAAGAATAAGCCATTGCTTATTATAGCACGGCTTCGGCAGAAATCTTATAACACCAAAGAAAATCTTACTGTCTTCTTTCTGCGCATAGTTTTGAGCCATGCTGGCCATCAGCTCTGGCTCTGCATCTGGCCCTGATCCTCGACCTTGACCATGACCGAGAGCTTCTCGCCAGGCGTGCCGATACGCATGCCCGAAACCGGGGCAGCGTCACGATAGCATAGACCGGAAGCGACGCGGACGTAGCGGGCGTCGGGGCAAATGTCGTTTGCCGGATCGAAGCCGACCCAGCCAAGGCCGGGAATGTGCGCTTCACCCCAAGCATGCGTCGCAGCCTGCTCGGCCTTTCCTTCCATCATCAGGTAGCCGGAGACATAGCGCGTGGGCACCTGCAATGCGCGAGCCGCCGAAACGAAGATATGGGCATGGTCCTGGCAAACGCCGCTCTTCTTCTCCATGGCCTGTTCGGCGGTCGTGTCCGTGTTGCTGGTCCCCGGCTTGTAGTCGACCGCTTGGTGAATGGCCGCCATCAGCGCGTGCATCAGCGCGAGTTCATTGTCGCCGTTTACCGTCCGTATGAGTTCCCTGATGAGCCTGCCGGGCTTGGTGCGCGGCGTGTCGCGCAGGAACAGCCACAGCGGACAGAAACCCGTATGCGGGCCGGTCACTCCGTTGCGATCTTCGGTTTCCACTTCACCCTCGGCGACAATGCGCGTCACCTGCTGTTCGCCTTGGAGCGAGACGAGGTTCACATGGTTGCCGAACTGGTCGTCATACTCCACCTCTGGCTTGGCGCCTTCGACACGCAGCGACCAGTCCAAAACGTTCTGGCCGACGGCTGAGGGCGGCGTCAGACGCAGCCGTTGCAGCGAGAACTGCGACGGCTCGTCGTAGTGGTATTCGGTGACATGGCTAATCTTCAGTCTCATCTCATGCCCCGCTTATACGTAGAACCGATAGCCGTCGGAAATTTCCATGCCCAGCTGGTTGTTGCGATTGACGAAATCCTCAAGGAATTCGTGCAGCCCCTGGTCCATGACGTCCTTGATCTGCCTCGTTTGCAACGACGTCCGGATGGCGTCGGCGGTATCGTGGGCCGACAGCCGTTCACCGCCGTAGCTGCTCGATATGTAGCCGAGGTTACTGACGATCTTTTCGTAGCAATAGGCCAGCGACCGAGGCATCTGGCCATTCAAGATCAGGAAGTCGGCGATATTGGCCGCCTTGTACTCCTCATCATAGGCCCAGCTATAGGAGCGGTGCGCTGAAACCGAACGCAGGATTGATTCCCACTGCACATTGTCGATCGAGGATCCCACCTGCGAGATGGATGGCAGCAGTACGTAGTACTTCACGTCGAGAATGCGGCTCGTATTGTCCGCCCGCTCGATGAAGGTGCCGATGCGCGCGAAGTTATAGAGCTCGTTTCTCAGCATCGAGCCATGAAAGGCCCCGCGGATAAGACCCGCGCGCCGCTTGATGACATCGATGACCTCGGGCATTTCGGCCGCCTTGAGGCGCTTGGACAGCAGAGCCTTGAGCTCGATCCAGCATTCGTTGGTCGCCTCCCAGGTCTCGCGCGTCAGAGCCGTGCGAACCATGCGCGCGTTGTTGCGGCCAGAATCAATGCACGACATCACGCTCGAAGGGTTCGAATGATCGCGCAGCAGATAGTCGATCGCATCGACCCTTGTGAGTTTGGCGTGCCCTTGGTCGTAGGTTTCGCGGACACCCGCACTCTGCAGCACGCCATCCCAGTCGTCGTCGCCAGTGCCGCTTCGCGTCAGCGACATGCGCAGGCCGGCATCGATAAGACGCGCGATATTCTCGGCGCGCTCGATGTAACGGAACATCCAGTAGAGTCCGTTTGCAGTTCTTCCGAGCATCAATCCTCCAATACCCAAGTGTCTTTGGTACCGCCGCCCTGGCTCGAATTGACGACCAGCGAGCCCTGCTTCAGCGCGACGCGGGTCAAGCCGCCCGGAATGATCTGCACCTTGTCGGAAACCAGCACATAGGGCCGCAGGTCCACATGGCGCGGTGCGATGCCCTTGTTGACGAGGATTGGCACCGTAGAGAGCGACAGCGTCGGCTGGGCGATGTAGTTGTTCGGCCGAGCCTTCAGCTTTTCGGCAAAATCGGACCGCTCCTTCTTAGAGGCCGTCGGGCCGACCAGCATGCCGTAGCCGCCCGAGCCATGCACCTCTTTCACGACGAGTTCTTCGAGGTGTTCCAGCACATATTTCAGGCTGTCGGCCTCCGAGCAGCGCCAGGTCGGCACGTTTTCGAGAAGCGCCTTTCGGCCGGTATAGAACTCGACGATCTCCGGCATGTATGAATAGATCGCCTTGTCGTCGCAGATGCCGGTGCCCGGCGCATTGGCGATGGTGATGTTGCCGGAGCGGTAGACATCCATGATGCCCGGAATGCCAAGGGCGGAATCGGCCCGGAATGTCAGCGGATCGAGGAAGTCGTCGTCGACGCGGCGATAAAGCACGTCGATTGCTTCATAACCGCGGGTCGTGCGCATCTTCACCTTGCCGTCGATGACGCGCAGATCCGCCCCTTCGACCAGTTCCACGCCCATCATGTCGGCGAGGAAGGAATGCTCGTAATAGGCGGAATTGTAGATGCCGGGCGTCAGCACCGCGACACGCGGCTTGCCCTTGCAGCCGGGAGGGGCGAGCGAGGCAAGCGATTGGCGCAACAGATATGGGTAGTCCTCGACGCGCTGGACCTTGTTCTCGTGGAAGAGTTCCGGAAACATCTGCATCATGGTTTCCCGGTTTTCCAGCATATAGCTGACGCCGGAGGGCGTGCGGGCATTGTCCTCCAGCACGTAGAACTGATCCTCGCCGGTGCGCACGATATCGGTGCCGACGATATGCGTATAGACGCCGCCGGGCGGGCGGAAGCCGATCATCTCGGATAGAAACGTATCGTTCTTCTCGATCAACTCACGCGGAATGCGGCCGGCGCGGATGATCTCCTGCTTGTGGTAGATATCGTCAAGGAACGCATTGAGCGCGATCACGCGCTGCTCGATGCCCTGAGCGAGCTTCCGCCATTCGCGGCCGGAAATGATGCGCGGGATGATGTCGAAGGGAATGAGCTTCTCGGACGAATCCGCATGTCCGTATACTGCGAAGGTGATGCCTGTTTTCCGGAAGATGTTTTCCGCGTCGCGAGATTTGGCAATCAGATGCGCCCTGTCCTGGGCATTGTACCACTCGAAATATTTCTCATATGGCTGACGGGGATTTTCATCCCCGGTGATCATTTCATCAAATGCCAAAGGTGTGGCTCCCCTTATTTTTGTTCATTTGAATACAATGCAAAGGGCAATGCAAGAACCATGCACAGTTCGAAGGGAAGATTCCTAAAATCGTCCTTGGCGTCAAAAACAGCCGCAAAATCGGGCATTTAGGCAGGTGCATCGCGAAAGCTTGAACGACCGGTCGAGCTGGTACGACCAAAAAGTGGGCATGTGATTATTTTCCGCCCGCCCCGCCGAGGCAATTCGCACCAGTGGACCTGGCGCGAAGTGCGCCCGCAAGGGCCGACAGCTCAGCCGTGCCCCGGTCCGCCCGCACTGACGATGTCTTCGTCGATCACGGCAAGCGCCCGGTTCAGATGTCCTTCGAAGACAAGGTTCTGCTCGTCCGCGACCACTCGCATTTCCGGCATGCCTTCCATGCGCACTAAATGCGATTGCCCGAGGCCCTCCTCGATACCCTGCCGCAGCAGATCGTAGTAACGCGTGCCCGGCCCGGTGATTGCGACCGGCATGCGCTGCGTTAGGCTCAGCACGCGCGACAGCCCATTGCCGAGTGCAAGGCCCGCCTGGCGGAAGGCGAACGCCGGCATGCGATGCCCCTGGCGGGCCAGCGCGGCGATCTTGTCGAGTTCGCCGACCGGCACGAATTTTGCCGGGATCGTATCGAGCGGCACCTCGAAGGCCGTTCGAAGGATCGCATAGAACCCGGCATGCGCTTCGATGCATCCCTTGGCGCCGCAACGACACAAACCTCCATTGGCCGTGTGCAGCATATGACCGAAATTCGGCGCCGATATCTCATGGTCGCCATGCGGCGTGCGCCTGACAATGCCGAGGCCGATGCTGTGGCCGAGGGAGAGTGCGGCAAGCGAGCGGAAACCCTCGCCCTTTGCATCCTCCTCGCGCGCACCAAGCGCGGCTGCGACAAGCAGTGTTTCATTGTCCAGGATAATCTTCGCCTGCCATTCCGGGCGCAGGGCCGATTCGAAATCGATCTGTTCGCTCCCGAAGATCGGCGACCAGACGAGCACGGGCTCAAGGGAATTCACGAGCCCCTTGCTGCTGATTGAGATCATCAAGACTTTGTTGCGGCTGATTCGGGAGCGCTCCAGGACACGGGACAGACCAGCCTTCACCGCCGCCGCGAAGCGCGCCGCTCCGGCAGGGTCCTGCGAACGCTCCTCGCTGAAGCGATCGATCAGCTTGCCGGCATAATCCACCAGCGAGTATTGCACGGCATCTGACGAGATGATGACCACGATCAGATAGCCGCATTCCCGCCGCTGCCGGAAAAGCACGCGCGGCCGTCCTCTTCCGCTTGCCGCCTGGTGCTCCGATTTCTCGATGATCTGGGCCTTTTCGAGATCGGCGGTGATCGCCGAAACCGTCGCGGAGGAGAGGAGCGTGTGGTCGGAAATCTCGGTATGCGCGAGCGCGCCGTGGCGGCGGAGAGCGGATAGCACCAGCACGCTATTCCTCTGCCGGACCAGCTCCGTGCTCGATTTGGTCAGCATGAATGCCGCCCTCTCCCCGTATTCCGTCCCAGTTTCACGCCGAATCTCCAGCCGCATTTCCGCAAGGGAATTTAGCCGGTAGTGCGGTGTTGACAGTTGAAAAAATCTCTGACACTTAATTTCTCGACTGTCGAGAAAATAATTCATCGTTTTCTCTGCAGCAATCCGCGGCGGCCGGAGGAAGCATCCGGGCTGGGTCGACCGCAAATCATTCGGGAGGACAGTATGAAGTCTATTTTGAAGCTGATGGCCGGCACGGCCATTCTCATTTCCATGCACACAGCGGCCATGGCTGCTGATCTCGTCGTTGGCGTTTCCTGGTCGAATTTTCAGGAAGAGCGCTGGAAGACCGACGAAGCCGCCATCAAGAAGGCCCTCGAAGCCAAGGGCGCCAAATATATCTCTGCTGACGCCCAGTCGTCTGCCGCAAAGCAGCTGACGGACGTTGAATCGCTGATTTCGCAGGGCGCGAACGCCCTCATCGTGCTTGCGCAGGACTCCGATGCCATCGCCCCGGCCATCGAAAAGGCGGCCGCCGAAGGCATCCCGGTGGTCGGTTACGACCGCCTGATCGAAAATCCGGCAGCCTTCTACATCACCTTCGACAACAAGGAAGTCGGCCGGATGCAGGCAAAGGGCGTCTTCGAGGCAAAACCTGAAGGCAACTACGTCTTCATCAAGGGCTCGTCGTCCGACCCGAACGCAGACTTCCTGTTCTCGGGCCAAATGGAAGTGCTGAAGGCTGCGGTCGACGCAGGCAAGATCAAGAATGTCGGCGAAGCCTATACCGACGGCTGGAAGCCGGAAAACGCGCAGCGCAACATGGAACAGTTCCTGACCGCCAACGACAACAAGGTTGACGCCGTTGTCGCATCCAACGACGGCACGGCCGGTGGCGCAATCGCCGCTCTCGACGCACAGGGTCTCGCCGGCTCCGTCCCAGTCTCCGGCCAGGACGCCGACAAGGCGGCACTCAATCGCGTCGCACTCGGCACGCAGACGGTCTCGGTCTGGAAGGACTCGCGCGAGCTCGGCAAGCGCGCTGCCGAAATCGCCCTCGATCTTGCCGCCGGCAAGACCATGGACAAGATCGAAGGCGTTGAGACCTTCAACGGCGGTCCGAAAAGCGTCGCCATGCAGTCGGTGTTCCTGAAGCCGCTGCCGATCACCAAGGACAACCTCAACGTCGTCATCGACGCCGGCTGGATCAGCAAGGCGGAAGCCTGCCAGGGCGTCAAAGCCGGTTCGGTTGCTGCCTGCAACTAAATACTGCCGACGGGCTGAAAACAGTGCCGGCGCCGCAACGGCAATTCGTTGCGGCGCCGGATGCGGATCGAGATCCGGCGGCAGCTTGGGTAGCGTCCGCTGGTCAACCGCCATTACCCGTCCCGAACCGATGCCGTCATGGCCGCTGAGATCAGATCTGCAGAGATCGGTGATGGTGATAATTCTAGAACTGGGCGTAAGTGGCGGCGGTTGACTTAGAAAAGCGCCGCAGCCTGCCCAAACGATGGGGGATCGGCAAACCCATGGCCGAAACGGTACATTCCACGACAACCAACGGGCCGCGCGAGGCACAAGCCAATCCGGTGGCGCGCTTCTTCCGCGCGACCGAAATCGACACTCGCCTTCTCGGCATGGTCGGTGCGCTGCTGATCATCTGGATCGGCTTCCAGATCATGACCGGCGGCCTGTTCCTGACGCCGCGCAACCTCTGGAACCTCTCGGTCCAGACCTCGTCCGTCGCCGTCATGGCGACAGGCATGGTGCTGGTGATCGTCACGCGCAATATCGACCTTTCCGTCGGCTCCATGCTCGGCTTCTGCGGCATGGTGATGGGCGTCCTGCAGGCGCAGGTGCTGCCGCAATATCTCGGCTTCAACAGTCCCGCCACCTGGATCATCACTCTCGTTGCCGGCCTCATTGTCGGCGGATCGATCGGCATGCTCCAGGGCATGATCATCGCTTTTCTGAGCGTGCCGTCCTTCATCGTCACCCTCGGAGGGCTTCTGGTCTGGCGCGGCGCCACCTGGTTTGTCACCAGCGGCCAGACGGTCGCGCCGATGGATACGAGTTTCCGCATCATGGGCGGCGGCACAGACGGCTCGATCGGCGCCACCTGGAGCTGGATCGTCGGCGTCATCGCCTGCCTCGCAATCATTGCCAGCATCGTCAATTCCCGCCGCCAGCGCCGGCGCTTCGGCTTCCCCCGGCGCCCGCTTTGGGCCGAATACTTCCTCTCGGCCCTCGGCTGCGTGCTCGTGCTCGGCGCAATCGCCGTCGCCAACAACTATTACTGGCCGACAAACATCGCCAAGAGATATGCAGAGGCAAACAGCATTCCCTGGCCGGAGTCGGGGCTCAACATTCCCTACGGCATAGCCGTTCCGGTTCTGATCGCCGTCATCGTCGGCGCGATCATGACCTTCGTCGCGACGCGCCTGCGCTTCGGCCGCTACGTCTTCGCCATCGGCGGCAACCCGGAGGCAGCCGAGCTCGCCGGCATCAAGACCCGCTGGGTCACGGTGCGCATCTTTGCGCTCATGGGGCTGCTCTGCGCCATCGCCGGCGCAATCTCGACCGCCCGCCTCAATGCCGCGACGAATGCGCAGGGCGAACTGGATGAACTCTATACCATCGCCGCTGCCGTCATCGGCGGCACGTCGCTTGCAGGCGGCACAGGCACCATTGCCGGTGCCATGCTTGGCGCGCTCGTCATGCAGTCGTTGCAGTCCGGTATGGTACTGCTCGGAATCGACAGCCCGCTCCAGAGAATCGTTGTCGGTGTCGTCCTTGTCGTCGCCGTCTGGCTCGACACGCTCTACCGCGCCCGCGCCAAGTAGGAGTCCAAACCATGACACACCAAAGCACTCCCCTTGTGGAATTGAAGAACATCTCGATCTCATTCGGCGGCATTCACGCCGTCGATAACGCCTCGGTCGATCTCTACCCCGGCGAGGTCGTCGCCCTCCTCGGCCATAACGGCGCTGGCAAGTCGACACTGATCAAGATCCTTTCCGGTGCCTACAAGCGCGACGGCGGCGACATCCTGATCAACGGGGAACCAGCCGACATTCGCAACCCGCGCGATGCGAAGAAATACGGCATCGAGACTATCTACCAGACGCTCGCCGTTGCCGATAACGTCGATGCGGCCGCCAACCTCTATCTCGGCCGCGAGATCCGAACGAAGTGGGGCACGCTCGACGACGTCGCCATGGAGGCGTCGGCCCGCGAGGTGATGGGCCGCCTCAACCCGAACTTCAAGCGCTTCAAAGAGCCCGTAAAGGCACTTTCGGGAGGCCAGCGGCAGTCGGTGGCGATCGCCCGAGCGATCCTCTTCAACGCCCGCATCCTGATCATGGACGAGCCGACTGCAGCCCTTGGCCCCCAGGAAACGGCCCAGGTCGGCGAGCTCATCAAGCAGTTGAAGAAGGAAGGCATCGGCATCTTCCTCATCAGCCACGACATCCATGATGTCTTCGATCTCGCTGACCGCGTTTCGGTGATGAAGAATGGTCAGGTCGTCGGCCACGCCCGCACCGAAGACGTAACCAAGGACGAGGTGCTCGGCATGATAATCCTTGGCAAGGTGCCGCCAAAGGCGATCCCCGGCCCCGGCGCCATGCAGGCTTGAAGGACCAGACACGTGAAGACCCAAGTCCGCCGTTCGCAAGAATGGCGGACTTTTCAATTTGGAGATTGAAGCGCAGGGCAAGCTAGGCTAAGAACCAGCCATCGGACAGGCGATTCAAGCCGCCTCAGGCATGCACCCGTAGCTCAGCTGGATAGAGTGTTGGATTCCGATTCCAAAGGTCACAGGTTCGAATCCTGTCGGGTGCGCCAATTTTCTATTTGTCCATACCGAAGACATAGGTAACAGAACGTACCTAACACATGGGTGACAACCTCGTGCCGAACGGGTTGTCGATGGTTTGCAAAGTCCTCTGTTCCAGGTCGATATATCCCAGATCATAGTGCATGAAGCTGACGAGCCAAATGCCGTCGTCGACTTCCTTGATTCCAAGCTTCTGTCCGGCCAGTACGGTGGAGATGTTGATCTTCTTGCGATAGATGCAGAGGCGGCCGCAATTGGTGACGAGCGCCTCCCTATCGTGGAAGGGATAGTCGATCTCCGGCAGGCCCCGATAGGGGCGTGACGATGCGACAAAGAGATCTGCCGGCACCTTCATGTCCAACGCCTCGTGCGGCCGCTCCTCATTGAATTCGCTGACGAATGCATCAAAGCGGGCCTGCTGCTGCAGAGTGTTCCTGCCAGGTGGCCTCGTCGCCTCCTTCTTCAGCGTCAGATGCATGCGCTCATGGCGTCCGTTCTGTTGCGGATGGCCAGGCCTAATGCGTTCGAGGCCGATCCCCAATCGCAGCCACCAAACGGACAGCTTCGATAGATTATAGAGGCCATTCGGGCTTGCGAAAGGAAGGCCATTGTCGGAACGAATGGCTGCAGGCAGGCCGTGTTCGGTAAAGATCCTGCGGAACGCTTCAAAGACGCCCTGTTCGCGCGTCGATTCGAAGGCTTCGCAGCAAAGAAGATAGCGTGAGGCCTGGTCTGTGATCGTCAAGGGGTAACAGTAGCGGCCGTTGCCAAGCTTGAATTCGCCTTTGAAGTCGGCGCACCACAGATCATTGGGCTCAAGGGCTTCCGAAAGCTGCGTGCCAACGGCCTTGTTAGCCCGGTTCCTCTTGCGGGCCTGGCTCACAAGGCCGTGTCGATCGAGCACAGCGTGCACCGTGCTCTTTGCTGGAATGCGCACGTCGCCAGCGAGCCATTTGTCCATACCGAAGACATAGGTGACAGAACGTACCTAACACATGGGTGACAACCTCGGGCCGAACGGGTTGTCGATGGTTTGTCCTCCCCACCATCACTTACCTTCCCACAATGAGGTGGGTGGGTTGGCGCCCACGGCCGACTCACTCCAATGCATTTTCGCAGGCGCGACGAAAGCGTCGAAATCGCTCCCACCGGGCTGAGAATCTGCGGCCGGTCGGGCCGGATGCACCGAGGACCGTATTTTAGGTGAGGCTGAACGCGTCGGGACGCAGTCATCATTTGTCCCGGCAAGACAGGGCGCCTCCTCAAGAGGCTGCCCTGTTGCTCGTGTTCCGGTAGAGCGTTCCCTCTGCCAGCAGTTCGCGGGTCCGCTTCAGCGTCGACAGCAGGGCGGCCTTGTAGCCGTGTTCGCTGGCGAGCTGAGCCTGCTCCGTCTGCTCCTCGCGACCGTTCGGCTGTTTGGCACGCAGGCCCATGTAGCAGTAGAAGCGGAGCTGTGGTGCGCCATCTTCATCTTCATACAGTTCGTTGATGATCGCTCCTTCGCGGGGCCCGGCCGCCTGAAAGAAGGTGATCCTACTCTCATGTTCGAGCGTCACGATTTCACGCAGGTCGTTGCCTCCGATCGTTGCTTCCCGCAGGAAATGCGCAGTGCTTTCCTCAATGACCTCGCAACGTGTGCAAAGCCCTGGGGCCAGAAACGAGCGCGCGTCGCGTGCTTTGAGTTCAAGCCCTTTCCATGCCTGAGCGCGCGTCAATGGGGCTTCGCCTGCCGGGTTCACCGGAACTGTGGCAGTTGAATAAATCATGATGATCCCTTGTGGTCAGGTAGCTGCTGCGCTTCGGTCAGGCGGAGGCAGCGGTTTCCGAGGCAAAGTCGCGATATGCGCGCAGCGGGCGGCCCAGAAGCGCGGTCAGGCGCTCGACGTCGCCGGCCTCAGGCAGCATCCCATCTGTCGAGAAGCGTTCGCCCATCAGACGCATGTCGTATGCCATCCAAGCGGGCACGAACTGCTTTAGGTTTTGTTCAAAGCCTTCGGTGTTGTCGCCGCCGTAGTTGATTGGGCGAGCAACGACGTCTGACCAGATGGAGGCGATATCGGTTCCGGTCAGCACTTCTGGTCCGACAAGGTTGATCCGGTTGATTGGGAGCGGCTCTGGAGCCTGTTCACGGCGCAGAAGCTCGCGGGCGGCTATTTCGGCAGTATCACGGGCATCAATCATCGCAAGACCCTTCGCACCGATCGGCATTGTGTAGGCGCCGTAGCCCGTGATGACGTCTTTGACCATCAGATCGTTCTGCATGAAGTATGCGGGGCGCAAGATCGTAGCTTTGAAATTCATCTGCTCAATCATCCGCTCGACGCTGAACTTGCCAGCGAAGTGCGGCACGTTCACGTAGACGTCGGCGTGGATTACCGACAGATAGACGATCCGCTCGATGCCAGCCGACCGGGCGACGTTCAGTGCGATCAGCGCTTGCGTGAATTCATCCGGCACGACTGCGTTCAAAAGGAAAAGCGTAGAAACGCCAGACATGGCATTGCGTAGTGAATCCACGTCGAGGAAGTCGCCCTGCACGACAGATACGTTCGCCGGTAAGTTCGCTTTCGACGGATCGCGGGCAATGGCGCGCACGTCAGCACCCTGCTTGACGAGGTGTTCGACAACTTGGCGGCCAATATTGCCTGTGGCGCCGGTGACGAGAATGGTCATGGAATTTCTCCGTGTCGGATTGCTTGACACGTCGAATATGCGTGGTTCATTGAGAGTCCAATAGACGGAGAATTTAGACACTCCGTCTCACTGGTGGAACACTCATGTACCTTCTTGCGCTAGCTGATTTCAATCTCGTTGCCCGCCATGGTGGCTTCGGCAAAGCGGCGCGGGCGACCGGCCGGCCGAAGGCGACATTGTCGCGCCGTGTCGCCGAGTTGGAAAGCGATCTCGCTCTGCGGCTGTTTGAACGGGGTGCGCGCAACCTGAAGCTCACCGAAGAAGGACGGGCGCTGTTCGAGCGGACCGGGGCGTTGCTCGCCGAACTGGACGAGACGGCTGCGACGATTGCGTCCGGCGGTCAGAAACCCAAGGGGAGATTGCGGATCAGCGCCCCGTTGCACTTCTCCCAGACCGCCATGGGCAGGATCGCCGCGGGCTTTGCCCTCCAATATCCGCAGGTGAGGCTTGAAGTGACGAGTGAGGACCGGTCCGTCGATATGATCGAGGAAGGCTACGATCTGGTTATCCGGGTCAATCCCGATCCCGACGAAAGCCTGGTCGGGCGGGCGTTTCTGCGCGACCGGCTGGTGGTGGTGGCAAGCCCCGGACTTCCCCGCCCGACCGGCGGACGCGCTGCTCCCGGCGTTGCGCGTGGCGCAGGCGAAGCGCAAACTTGGCAGGTGAAGACAGCCGTCGGCCGGTCGACGATCAAGATCGAACCCGTGCTCATTTTGTCAACGCTCATCACGGTCCGCGATGCGGTGCGCGCCGGCGTCGGTGCAGGACGCCTTCCCATTTCGCTGGTGAGCCACGACCTCGCGGACGGCACATTGGTCAATTGGGGGGAAATCGACGGCCCCGAGGTCACTCTATGGACCCTCTACCCCTCTCGGCGGCTGCTCAGCGCGCGCGTCTCGGCGTTTCTGGACTTTCTCAAACAGGCATTTCCAAATGGAACGCCGGACGAACTAGCCGCCTATATTGGCAGGTGATGACCGAACCCGCTTCGGGCCTTAAAGCCATGCAAAGGACGAAATCGGAGATTTCTGGAAGCTCCATCGAGCGTCTCTGAGACGGTCCGCCTCATCTCGACGACTTGTAGCACTAATTTCGAACGAATGCCTTCAGCCGAGAAGAACCACGTGAACCAGTCCAATGACCTCAAGCGCCCGATCCACGTTCGAACTGCATATCGCCGTTCCGTACGTCTTCAAGCTTATGGTGGCCCCGAATCTCTTTAGTCACTCGGGTGCTGGCGCCTGAGCGGGTCCTGGATGGTGCTGATCCAGGACATGGCCGCCGCCGTGAACGGCCTCGACTGGAAGATCCGTCAAGGCCACGTCGGCAACATCATCAGCTGGAGCTGCCCGCAGTCCTTGGTACCGGGAATGCGATGCGTTGGACAAGGTTTGCAAGGTCGTTGACATACACAATATATCCGTTATTCTGGATATATGGAATCTAAATTCGCGATAACAGCGCTCGGCGCTTTGGCCCAAGCTACCCGTCTGGAAACTTTCCGGCTACTCGTTCGGCGTGAGCCGGACGGAGTTCCTGCTGGCGAACTCGCGCGGCTTCTGGATGTGCCTCAGAACACGATGTCGGCGCATCTCGCGACGCTCTCGCGAGCGGGCCTTATCAAGAGCGAGCGTCAGAGCCGCTCCATCATCTATCGCGCTGATCTTGACGGGCTTCGCGCGCTGACACTCTTCCTTCTCAAGGACTGCTGCAACGGAGCGACCGAGCTGTGCGCTCCTCTGATCGCCGAACTTACGCCGTGCTGCACTCCGGAGGCGAAGCTGTCATCATGAGTGATCTGCGGCTTGAACCGATCCCAGGAACCGACCCCAAGCTTAGGAGTGCGCTGCTCGAGGCACATCTGCCGACGGAAGACATCGATGAGGCTGGCCGCACCTTCTTCGAGGCCGTCTCCGGCGACGGCGAGACCTTGGCGTTTTCTGGGATCGAAAGCTGCGAAGGGAGCTGCCTGCTCCGATCCGTCGTCGTTCTACCGGAGCACCGCAAGTCCGGTATCGGGCGTCGCGTCGTCGAACTGACATTGAAGGCGGCTTCGGGCGATGTCTTCCTCGCCACCACTTCAGCCGCTGAATTCTTCGGTGCGCTCGGATTCAGGGAAGTGCGACGGGAAGCAGTTCCGGCCGCGGTTCTCGCGACACGCCAGCTTTCATCCATCTGCCCATCGTCGGCCACCATCATGAAACTAGACAGGCCGCCGACCTAACACGGACGAAACTAATGACTGAGAAGACCTACAACGTGCTGTTCCTCTGCACGGGCAACTCCGCTCGCTCTATCCTGGCCGAATCCATCCTCAACAAGGAGGGTGGCGGGCGCTTCAAGGCATTCTCCGCAGGCAGCCTGCCCAAGGGAGACGTGAATCCGCACGCGCTGAAGGAACTGGATGTTCTCGGCTATCCGTCGACGGGCTTCTCATCCAAGAGCTGGGACGCGTTCGCCGAACCGGGCGCACCGGAAATGGATTTCATCTTCACCGTCTGCGACAACGCCGCGGGTGAAGCCTGCCCGGTCTGGATCGGCCATCCGATGACCGCGCACTGGGGTGTCGAGGATCCTGCCGCCGTTGTCGGGTCAGAGGTCGAGATCCAGCGCGCCTTCGCCCAGGCGGCCCGCTTCCTCAAGAACCGCATCACCGCCTTCATCAATCTGCCCCTGGCCTCCATCGACCGCATGGCGCTCGAGCAGCACGTCCGCCAGATCGGTTCGCTCCAAGGCGCTTCCGTCAAATCCGCGAAGGCCGAGTAAGATGTCAACGTTCGAACGATACCTGACCTTGTGGGTCTTTCTCTGCATCGTCGCTGGCATCGCCCTCGGGCATGTGATGCCCGGCGTGTTCCATGTCATCGGAGCGGCAGAGATCGCCAAGGTCAACATTCCGGTCGCAGTGCTGATCTGGCTGATGGTCATCCCGATGCTGCTCAAGATCGACTTCGGCTCCCTGGCGAAGGTCGGCAGCTACTGGCGGGGGATCGGTGTCACGCTCTTCGTCAACTGGGCGGTCAAGCCCTTCTCGATGGCGCTCCTCGGCTGGCTGTTCGTCGGCTGGCTCTTTCGTCCCCTACTCCCTACCGATCAGATCGATTCATATATCGCCGGCCTAATCATACTCGCCGCGGCCCCATGCACGGCCATGGTTTTCGTATGGTCGAACCTCACCAAGGGCGAACCGCACTTCACCCTGTCCCAAGTGGCGCTCAACGACGCCATCATGATCGTCGCTTTCGCTCCGATTGTCGGACTTCTTCTGGGATTGTCGGCGATCACGGTCCCGTGGGACACGCTGACGATCTCTGTGGTCCTTTACATCCTGATCCCGGTGGCCGTTTCCCAGATCGTGCGCAAGCGGCTCACTGCGGACCGCACGACGAGGTCGCTCGACCGTCTTCTCGGCCAACTACAGCCGCTCTCGCTTCTTGCATTGCTCGCCACGCTGATCCTGCTCTTCGGCTTCCAGGGCGAACAGATCATGGCACAGCCGGCTATCATCGGCCTTCTGGCTGTCCCGATCCTGATCCAGGTCTACTTCAACTCGGGACTGGCCTACCTGCTGAACCGGATGTCGGGCGAGCAGCACTGCGTTGCCGGTCCGTCCGCACTCATCGGGGCAAGCAACTTCTTCGAACTCGCAGTTGCCGCCGCCATCAGCCTGTTCGGCTTCCAGTCAGGCGCAGCCCTCGCTACCGTCGTTGGCGTTCTCATCGAGGTCCCTGTGATGCTGTCGGTCGTATGGATCGTGAACCGCACCAAGGGCTGGTACGAGGCAGCACCCGCCGTCTCCAAGAACACCGCAACCGAAAGGACCTGACGATGGACGTCAAGATCTACCACAATCCCGCCTGCGGGACTTCAAGGAACACGCTTGAGATGATCCGCAACGCTGGCATCGAGCCGACGGTGATCGAATATCTCAAGACCCCGCCATCGCGCGAGGAACTGGTGAAGATGATCGCCGATGCCGGCCTTTCGGTCCGGGAGGCGATCCGGGAGAAGGGAACGCCATACGAAGAACTCGGTCTCGCCAACCCCGCGCTCACGGACGACCAATTGCTCGACGTCATGCTGAAGGAGCCGATCCTCATCAACCGACCGTTCGTCGTGACACCTCTCGGCACCCGCCTCAGCCGCCCGTCTGAGGTCGTCCTCGCTATCCTGCCCGATACCCACAAGGGTGCCTTCGCGAAGGAAGACGGGGAGAAGGTCCTCGACGAGAAAGGCAAGCGAATTGGCTGACACATTCCCGGCACTTCACGATTATCATCTTGTTCCAACAGATCTCGAAGCGCTCAGGCCCGCCTTCTCGAAGCACAAGCCCCGTATTCTCATCCTCTACGGCTCGCTCCGGGAGGTGTCCTACAGCCGCCTGCTGGCGCACGAGGTCCGACGGCTCCTCGAGCGGCTGGACTGCGACGTGCGGGTTTTCGAGCCGAAAGGCCTGCCGCTCCCTGACGAAGCGCCCGTCAGCCACCCGAAAGTGCAGGAACTGCGCGAACTGTCGCAATGGTCTGAAGGCCAGGTCTGGGTGAGCCCCGAGCGCCACGGGGCGATGACAGGCATCATGAAGTCGCAGATCGACTGGATCCCGCTATCGGTCGGATCGGTTCGTCCCACGCAGGGAAAGACGCTTGCAGTCATGGAGGTGTCCGGCGGCAGCCAGTCCTTCAACGCCGTGAACCAGATGCGCGTCCTCGGTCGCTGGATGCGCATGATCACGATCCCTAACCAGAGCAGCGTCGCGAAGGCTTTTCAGGAGTTCGACGCCGAGGGGCGAATGAAGCCGTCATCCTACTACGACCGTGTCGTCGATGTCTGCGAGGAGCTCGTCAAGTTTACTCTGCTGACCCGCGATGCGTCGTCCTATCTGACCGATCGCTATAGCGAGCGGAAGGAGGAGGCGTCGAAGCTGCAACAACGGGTGAATTTGAAGTCGATCTGACGGCTACTTATGCCGCCACACCTTCACGGCAGAACGCAGCAGGATAACCTCAAGCGCAGGAAGAAGAACCGCGTTCGTGTGAAGCCTTATGCAGACAGGCCGGAACACAAGCAATTGATGAGTGATCGTCAGCTACTCCGCCGCGACGAGATCTCGCCTTGTCGCAATCGCCACGCTGATGAATGCGACCATGCCGGCGGTCCCGAGGGCAGCGATCGCGAACAAGGAAAGGCCGATCCCGAAGCTTTGCATCGCCGCCGCGAAGGCGAACGGCGCTGCCGCACCGAGCGCGAGCCTCGCGGCCGCCATCTTGCCCGTGATCGCCCCGTACCCATCGCTGCCGAACAGATAGAGCGGAAGGCTCCCTTGAGCGATGGAATTGATTCCCGATCCGAGTCCAAGGCAGATGGCGAACGCAGCCGCGCCCGGCAGCGAGTTCCCCGTCACGGCAAGGACCACGATGCCGAGGACCATTAGCGCAGCCGAGATAACTGCAAGCATCGGCGGAGAGAGGCTCGTGCCGAATATCATGTTGACGAGACGGCTCATGACCTGAGCAGGGCCGAAGAGCGAGCCGATCACCACGGCTGTAGTACCCAGTCCCAGCGTGCCGAGCATGGGAACCATATGGGCGAGGACGGAGGCCAAAGTGAAGCCTAGGATGGCGAAGGCAGCAGAGACGACGATCATCGCGCCGCGGCGCCTTTCCGGCGAAACCGCACCCACCACGTGCTCGCGCGCCCGATTGACACCTCGAACACCTTCAGCCTTGCCCTTCCTCGCCATCCAGAGATGCAGCGGCATGCAGACGAACAGATTGAGGGCCGCGAAGACCAGATAGATTTCCCGCCATGTGAGATATCCGACCAAGGCGGCGGTGATCGGCCAGAAGATCGTCGAGGCAAAGCCACCGATCAGTGTGAGGTAGGTTATGCTTCGCGATGCCGTCCTGGGATCGCTTTGCACCAGTGCCGCGAATGCAGCCTGATACTGGACCATTCCCGAGGAGATTTCGATGAGGATGATGGCAAGAGCGAACACGAACACGGAGGGTGACCACGCGCACAGTGCAAGCGTCAGCGCGGACAGAGCCGATCCGATGGTCAGGATAGTGGCTGCGCCCATCCGGTCCATCTGCTTTCCGATATACGTCGCGGACAATCCGACGATGAACAGCGATGCCGAAAATATCCCGAAGACCTGTGCAAGCGTCAGCCCGAGATCCTCGGCCATTTCCGGCGCCAGGATGCTGAAGCTGTAGTAGAGCGTGCCGTAGCCGATGATCTGGGTCATGCCGAGGGCGGAGACGATAGCGGCCGGGATCTTGCTGTCACGCAACGGCATCATCCTTGCTGGTGGCTTCTCCGGTTGGGCAGCAGCCATCTTGGCGATCCACCGTCTCCCGGACCGCGGGGTGGCCCGCGCAGCAGTCCTCCATCAGAAACTTAACGAGAGCAGCCAGGGAGTCGTAGCTGGCACTGTAGACGATCGAACGAGATTTGCGCCGCTGCAGGATCAGGCCTGCGCGTTCGAGTTCCTTCAGATGGAACGACACATTCGATGGGCTGACACCCATCCGCGCTGCAATGAGGCCTGCGGCGAGTCCCTCCGGCCCCCCGACGACCAGCGTCCTCACGATGCCGAGGCGGGTCTCCTGAGAGAGTGCGGCGAATGAAGAGAGGGCTTGACGTTCATCCATATTTCAATATTCCTTGAATCATTGAAACAAGGAGTAGCGCACATGAACGCGATCGACAAGAAGCTTTCGACCGACATCACGCTCGGCCATCTTCTCGATGCCCTGGCGGCCGCGCCGGATGCACCTGTCGTCTTCCACTACGGCGGCACCCCGGTAAAGGCGGGCTATCACGTGACCGAGGTGAAGGCGGGGCAGTTCTCGGCCCTCGACTGCGGCGCAAATCCCGAAGCATGGTCGGAGATTTTCGTGCAACTCTGGGACATCGACGGGGATGGGCGGACGCACATGCCCGCAGGGAAGTTCGCTACGATCATCCGGAAGGTGTCGGATCATGTCCGGCTTGAGCCATCCGCAAAGCTCACGTTCGAGGTCAGCGACGGTGTGAGGCCGATGGCGCTGTATTGTGCCCAGCCGCCTCGCTTGAAAGGAGGTTCGTTCGAGGTCATCCTCGATGCCCGACCATCGAGCTACAAACCACGCGACCGATGGCTGGCCGAGGAAAAGGCCAAGACTGCGTGCTGTGGGCCATCGTCCGGCACAGACTGCTGCGCCTGACTGCGCGGGCGCTGAAAACAGAATGGCGGGGCGAAACCGAACCGGCCTGTCAGTTCATTTGAAAGACACATCAGATCAGCCAGAACGAAGCGTCTGCACTTCGCATCGCTTCCTTCGGAGAGAGCTCCAGGATCTCTGCACCCGGCAGCTCCAGTCGAGGGGCAAGTTCGTCGGCAAGCATCAGTCAGGCATTTTCGATGCCGCTGGAGGATGTCCCTGCGCTGGCACTGCTCCCGGTAAACCTATGATTTCAAGGTGGCCGAGGGTGAGCATGATAAGGCCGCAGCCGCCATTTTTGGTCTTCGATTAAAGAGGAATGCGTCAGAAAATGGCCAAGATCAACGTGTCCGGTTCAGGCAGCGACGACGTGGCATCGTGATTTGATCCGGCAGTACTACTTGCCATTCTCAGCGTCGCCCCTGTCGGGAACAGCCATCGAACTCTCGTTGAGCAGCTGCGAGATCGCTGTGACCAATTGCGCGAGGGCGAACGGCTTTTGAAGCATGATACTGTTCGGCACGCCTTTCGACGCCCAGTCGGCCGCACTGTCGCCACTCGTGTAGACGACCGGCGTTAGCGGCTCGATTTCCCGCGCAGCGCGGGCCACTTCCCAGCCGTCAGGCCCGTCGCCCAGTCGAATATCTGTAATCAATCCCTGCACAGGCGGATCGGCCGCGGCCAGATACTGTATAGCCTTTCGTCCGTCTGCGACGGTGCGCACCTCAAAGCCCGCGTCAGCAAGCGCATCCTCGAAGACGTTGAGCACCGACGCCTCGTCATCGACGAGCAGTATTGTGACCGGATCCATCTGGCGTTGTCCCCCCAAAACAAAGGCTGGTTCGGCAACGCGCAATTGGGGAAACAGTTCCGCTAACGATCGTCTTGAATGGGGAAAGGGTCAGCGCCATCGACTTTACCGCACCTGCGCCCGTCTGCGATTCAATCAGACAATCGCTCTTCCGTTGCCTGCAACTGCCCTCGGAAGTTCGTCGCAAACACATGATAAAGACGGCCCTCGCCGCCGCTCTTGAAAAAGGACGTGAAAGCGAACCCATCAAGTGCGACGGCGTGAGGCGCAATTGCTTGAAACAGAAGCGTCGGCTGCACCCGATCAGGCAATCGCCAAACGGTCGGCTGATTCTTTCGAAATCCTGCTGAGTTCGGCCGCATTCGCATTTGAACAAAACCCCGCTTCCGCTGGTTATCCTGCAGAATCGCGAGAAAACGACGATGGATTTCCTAGAGGCGATCAACGCTGCCGGATCCTGGCTGCAGGCTTTCCTTCTCAATGAGTGGACGCTCTATCAGTCCGCCCTGATTGTCGGCGGTTACCTGCTTTCCGGCTGGCTTGCAAAACGAATCGAGCCTGCACTGGAATCGCGC
The DNA here is from genome assembly GCF_001908375.1 of Rhizobium etli 8C-3. Lineage (NCBI taxonomy): Bacteria > Pseudomonadati > Pseudomonadota > Alphaproteobacteria > Hyphomicrobiales > Rhizobiaceae > Rhizobium > Rhizobium etli. The sequence continues at coordinate 2,866,903 of NZ_CP017241.1, forward strand.
GCCCGCACGATCAAGGGAAATCCGGATCTTCTTCGCGTCATCATCGCTTTCATGCGGCGAACGCGGTGGCTTTTTCTGATTGTGCTGCTGGCGATTGCGGATGTGGTGCTTTTGCGATTTGCCTGGCCATCGCACCGCTGGCTGGTGGCGACAGCCCTCACACTCGTGGTGGCGTGGTTCGTTATCTCGGTGCTCACGCGCATCATCCGAAACCAGATGCTGGCGCGTGTCGTTGCCGCTGCCGGCTGGCTCTACTTCGCGCTTTACGCGCTTGGACTGGATCGCGCACTCCTGGCAGCACTCGATGGTATTGCCGTCAATCTCGGCGCCGTCCGCCTGTCAATGCTGCTCGTCCTGAAGGCCATCATCCTTTCCGTCGCGCTGATATGGCTTGCAGTTCTCATCGGCAACATGTCGTCGAACTGGATCCAGAAGTCTGCGGATCTGACGCCCTCCTTGAAGGTTCTCATCAGCAAACTGATAAAGATAGGGCTGATTGTCTTTGCGGGAACGATCGCCTTGTCTGCAACAGGCATTGACCTGACGGCGCTCACGGTTTTTTCAGGTGCTGTCGGCGTAGGCATTGGTTTCGGCCTGCAGAAGGTCGTCTCCAATTTCATATCCGGAATCATCATCCTGCTCGATAAATCCATCAAACCGGGCGACACAATTACGCTAGGGGAGACTTTCGGCTCCATCCGCGACCTGCGCTCCCGCTTCGTTTCCGTCATCACGAGAGATGGCAAGGAATACCTCATTCCGAACGAAGACTTCATTTCCCAGCAAGTCGTCAACTGGTCGTTTTCCAGCGAGTATGTCCGCATCGAGGTTGATTTCGGAACCTCGTATGACAGCGATCCGCGCGAGGTTTCCCGCATCGCGATCGAGGCCGCCAAGACTATTCCGCGGGTTTCCGGCACCTACGCCCAGCCGGTCTGCTGGATGACGGCCTTTGGGGCTTCTTCGATCGATTTCAAATTGAGATTCTGGATCTCCGACCCGAGCAACGGGCTCACCAACGTGCGCGGTGAAGTACTCATGGCATTATGGGATGCATTCAAGGCAGCCGGCATATCGATCCCGTTCCCGCACCGCGAAATCATCATGAAGACACCTGTCGAGCTTGCCCGCGCATCTGTTCGGCAACGCCAAGATGATGACTGCGCTTCCGGCAGCTCAAGATCCGGGAACTGAACTGCCTCAAAGACGTTCGGCAATATTGCTCACGAGGTCACCGCCATGCGCTGCGCCGTTTTCTCGCTCTCCCTCGCACTCGCCTGCTCCCAGCCACATGCCGCAGCCGCTCAGGAAGCCGATTTCCTCCGGTCGCTTTCCGGAAACTGGCAAGGCACAGGCCAGGTGCTGATGCGGATCGGCAGCGATCCGGTCAACGTGCGGTGCAGCTTTGCAACGAGGGCGGGCCTAGCCAACTTCTCCATGAACGGGAGCTGCCGGGGCTTTATCGTCGTGCGCCGGGCCGTTTCGGCGAACCTGAGGGTCAGCGGCGGGCGCTATTCCGGGACATATGTCGGACCGATGGGTCTGCCATCTGCGCTTTCTGGAAGCCGCCGCGGAAACGCCATCAATCTTTCCGTACGCTGGGCCCGCCCCGTTAACGGCGACCGGAACGCCACCATGACGATCGAGAAGATCGGGGCGGACGGCCTGCGTCTGCTGACGGTCGATCGCGACCATGCGACCGGAAGATCGGTCATCACCAGCAACATCGATCTTAGGCGTCAGTGAACTTGCGCAAGCCTGCTCAGCCGGTTCTGTCAATTGCCCGTCCGCCCCGGCCGCTTCCGAGGCCGATCCGTTTCTGGCGAGCTGCCCGATGACCACCAGCACGAGCACGGCAAGGGCGGCTGCCGCCGATGTCATTGCCAGCGAACCCGCCGACGCCGAGGCTGATGATCAGGTAGGCCAGCGCGAAAGGTGCGGCTGCCGACACGATCAGCCGCGCCGCCATGACCTGGACCTGCATTTTTCCATACCCGTCGCTTCCGAAGAGAATAAGGGCAAGCGCTCCCGTAACGGCCGCTCCCCCGCCCGACGGCGATTGCGAATGCGACGGCGCCGGCAACGGAAGGCGGTCGGGATGAGCAGGAACACCGCTGCCGACATAAGCGTGGCCGCTCTGATGGCAAGCTTGAGCGGCGGCAGGTTCACGGCAAAGAGCATGACAGCGAGACGGCGTCTTCTCCGCGACCATGCCGGCGGCCATGCCGTCTGGACCGGCGACCACCAGCATCCGGACGATCTGCAGGCGGGGCGGAAGCCAAGGATACGCCCTTGGTGTCCATTCCGATGAAACCGGGCTACCAAGTAACCGAAGTCAAGGCCGGCGAGTTCGCAGCGCTCGACTGCGGCGCCATCCGGAAGCATGGCGAGAGATTTTCTTCCAACTATGGGACTTCGAAGAGAACGGCAGCACGTATATGCCGGCGAGATGTCGAGCTCGATGGGTCTGCCAGGCTGACATTCGAAGTCAGCGACGGCGTGCGGCCAATGCAGCTTTACTGCGCGGCCATGCCGGCCTTGCTGGGCTGTGCTGTGCACGTCGAACTTGCGCCGCGCCCGGCAGGCTGCATGCCGCGCGACCGCTGGCTCTGAGAAGAAGCACGCAAGACTGACGCCTGCTGCAGGCCCACGCATGGAAAAATCCCTGCTGGCGGCATCTCCGGCCCTTGTTAATCATATTGGGCAGGTTGATATGTCGCCGGGACACTGCCGTTATACGTGCCATGAGGTTTGTGCTGTTTTACATTGTAACGTGCGTTTCCGTCAGCCTTGCTCTGGGCATTGCCATATATCCGATCTTTGGTACGGCCCCGGGGCGGGCTCATGGTCCATCGCTCCAAAGTACCCGTGTTCAAGCAGCCGGAACGGCGGGCAAGACCTCTCGCCTGACGTCTTGCGCCAATGTCTCGTCCTGCCGCCGGGCGCCATCGAGCGCAACTCCGAACGACGCTTTTCGTTTCCGCCCACCGGTGTCTGTGCCGGCCTCTCCTCTCACCCCGTCGGCGGATGCGCCGGCGAGGCGTGAGCTCTAAATGGTTGCCCGGCCCCAGATGAAACCTGCCGCATCGCCGCATTCCGGCAGCAGGCCTACCGAATGGGCAGATGCGAACGTTTCATTAACCACGTCTAGCGTACTTTCGGCAAAACCAAGGAGGTCGGCAGGTTGAGGGGGCGAATGGCATTAGCTCGTAGCGCAGCATGTTGCGTAGTCGCGTCTTTGCTGGCTGGCTGCGTGAGCGGACCGGACCACACGCCTCCGGAGATGCCGCTGCCGGCGAAGTTCGGTGAAGGCAGCAACAAGAATATCGGTGATGTAGCGACGGTGGCCTGGTGGTCGGCCTTTCGCGACAGGCAGCTTGACAGCCTGGTTGCGCGCGGCATCGACCAGAACCTCGACGTTCTGCAGGCGATGGAACGCATCAATGCGGCGTCCTCCAATGTGACGGTCGCCGGGGCTGGCTCGCTGCCGAGCCTGGTCGTCGGCGCCTCGCACACGGTGTCGGGCCAGATGGGCTCGGAGCGCACCCGGGTGGGTGCGACCAACACCTCTGGCGGCGAGGCCAATGTCTCCTGGCTGCTCGATCTCTTCGGCCAGTACCGGCGCTCCAAGGAAAGCGCGCTTGCCTCGCTCGATTCGGCCTATGCCAGCGCCGACGTGGCCCGGCTTGCCTTCCTGCAGGATCTCGTCTCGACCTATATCGACGCCCGCTTCTACCAGGAGCGCATTGCGCTGTCGAAGGCCAACCTGCAATCGCGCCGGGAGACCTACGATCTCACCAAGTTCCAGCTGGAAGCCGGTGCCGCCTCCAGGCTCGACGTCGTCCAGGCCGAGGGCCTGGTGCAGTCGACGCAGGCTGAAATTCCCGGCCTGGAAACCAATTTCCGCGTCTCGGCGCATCACATCGCCACGCTGCTCGGCCTGCCGGCCTCCTCGCTGATGGCCGAGTTGCAGAAGGGAGCCGCCCAGCCGGTCTACCGTGCCGGCATCATCTCCGGCATCCCGGCCGACCTGATCCGCAACCGTCCCGACATCCGCGTGGCCGAGCGCAATCTGGCAGCGGCGACCGCCAATATCGGCGTCGCCGAATCGCAGCTTTATCCGTCGATCTCGCTGTCCGGCTCGATCTCGCCCACCTGGGTCAATGCGGCCGGTGGCAGCGGCGGCGGCCTGACCACCTGGTCCTTCGGCCCGACGCTCAGCCTGCCGATCTTCGACGGCGGCCGCCTGCGCGCCAATGTCGACATCGCCAAGTCGGACGCCAAGACCGCCTATCTCGCCTGGAAGGCAGCGGTGCTCAATGCCGTCGAGGAGGTGGAGAACGCGCTGTCGGCCGTGCGCCGCGACGCCCAGACGGTGGAAGCGCTGCGCGCCCAGGTCAAGACGACGCAGGAATCGCTGGAACTGTCGACGGCAAGCTACAAGGACGGCGCCTCCTCGCTGCTCGACGTGCTCGACGCCCAGCGCCAGGTGTCGCTGGCCCAGGCAAGCCTGGCGGCGTCCGTGCAGCAGATGGCCAGGGACTACGTCTCCCTCAACGTCGCAATCGGCGGCGGCTATGCCCCCGGCGGCAAGGTCAACGCTGTCTCCGCCACCGTGGCAAAAGGCCCCTCAAAGAGCTGAAAGAGCCCACGATGGACGAGAGCGCTGCGCGGCTGCACTACCAGGGGAAAAAAGGCTCGTCCTGCCGATTGACGAGCCCTTCTTCCTTCATCGGAGGAGTAAAGAGACGGTCTCGCAAGCGTGGTACCGTCCAAAGGCATCAGACCACGGATTTCGCCTCTTGAACATTTCTACAAACGGATGAGCCGCCTACGCCCCCGATACGCACCATGGCGATCGCGCAAACGGGCCGCTTGCGCCGGAAGAAGGGGAGGAAGAGGCCAATCGGCTATCACCCAAAGGGATTAATTGATTTCGTGCGGTAGTATGGCATCCTCCACTTGGGACTCGGGGGCAGTACCGAGTAGAACCAGTTCCAAATGCGGCAGCTAATACTCGCGGGCTAATTGACCGCGAAAAGCTCCTTGCGGAAGGGCTCGCTTCATTGCTGAAGCGAGCCCGGCTTTCTAGGCCTCCAAGAATATCGAGCAATCTTCAGCCCTTTACAGAAAACAGCATTCCCGCCTGCAGGGCACGCGGGGACACCCAGATCTGTTTGTTTCCAGCCTCAAGCACATCAGTGTGCGCCTCCTTCGCAGGCGAACCGTCCCAATCCACCTCCTACCCAGGCGGCACTCGAGACGGCGCTACCCGCGAAAACTGCGAAACCTTCACAGCAGTTGCGGGAGTTCAGCAGCAACCGCGCACGATCAATGCATGAAATCCCTGATCTTATAGGCAACCTCCGTCCGGTTGGTGGCATTCAGCTTTTTCATGATGTTGCGGATGTGAACCTTCACCGTACTTTCGCAAAGCTTCATTTCGTACGCGATGATCTTGTTCGCCTTGCCCCGCAGCAAGGCTTCCGCCACGACCGCTTCGCGCGGCGTGAAGAGTTCATCGGTGCAGTTCATGCCATTGCTGACAGCACTGATCACGTGCCTTGCTGCAAGAATGCTGCTTGCGGGAATGAAAATTCCCCCTGCCTGGGCCAAGCCGATCGCTTCTGCAGCAACGCCAATACTGACAGTGGTGGGTATATAGCCTCGAGCGCCGTATTCGAGCGCTTTGAGGATTTGCGAAAGTTCGTCGCTCTCCGCCCCCACGACGACAGGGCTGGATTTGAACTTCTCGGTCAATTTCGCGATCGCCTGCCCCACATCGGCATCCGTGATCTTCTTTCCGCCGATCATCAAAAGGATGACGGCCGGATCATGCTGGATATGCTGGTTCTGCCAGTCCTCCAGCGAATTGGCGGAAATGATGTTCAAGGCCGGTTGATAGTCGCGAAGGCTGCGTGAAAGGCACTCGCGGTCAAGAGCCCGCGAATCGATCAGCAGCAGATATTCCGTATGCTCTTCCGTCGTAACGAAATTTGACGACGACAGACTCCGTACCGGATCCCTCGCCTTCAAGGAAATAAGACGGGTTGTCCTTGCGATACCAGTATTTTCGTTGGTTATTTGTTGCCCGTTCATAGCCGACTCCTACTCTCAACAAAATTGGCAGCCAAAACTAGAGACCAATTTGAAATACATACGCTTTACTTGCAAATCATACGATTAGACCAAACGCTTGCGCCTGATCTAAAGTATTTTGACAGTCGTATGAAATTCAAACGCCCAACATTAAACTTGCATTAATTATAAATGTCGGCATTAACATATGTTAACCACTACTCATAAAAGATCACATCTAGATCTTATTTCTTACTGTACAACAACATTGCCCCTAATCATTTTAGCCACAAAGAGCTACGATTATTGTGAATAATCCTCATATTTTATAGGATTATCCACAGAGATGCATTGTCGGCTCTTCTTTCGAATAGCCCCCATAACACGTGGAAGTATTTCAGGAATTTATAAGCGGCGCTCCGCCGGCGGCGCCAGGTAGGTTGGGTCGAAATCGACCAGTTCCTCGAGTTTCTTCCTGTCCAAGAATTCGACGACGCCACTTTTGAATACAAGCAGGCCGCTAAGACGCATATCTTTGAGGACACGATTGATATGGACGGTCGAAAGACCGACGGCATCACCGATCTCGGCCTGTGTCAGCGGACATTCAAAACCGTCCGCCGACTCGTGCTGGAAAACACCCAGCCGGACGGCCAGCTCGAGAAGAAGATGCGCCGTCCGGGCAAAAGCATCGCGGCGCCCGATATTCGCCAACCTTTCAGTCAGCCGAGCCTGACGGCGCACCATCTCCAGGAGCAGCGCGCGGTGCAGGTCGGTCGATGCGCTCTCGGGCTTTCGATCGCCAAGCGCCGGCAGTTCGTAGATGCGAATGTTGGAGAGCGCCTGCATCGTCTCGCGCGACAACTCCGCCGAAGCCGTCCAGACGATATCTCCGGGAAGCGAAAAATCGGACACCATGCGTGCCCCATTTGGAAGCAGCTTCCAGGAGATGATCCAGCCGCTGACCAGATAGAAGATGCGGGCCCGGCGATTTCCGACCTCGAAGATCGTTTCGCCGGCCTGGTAACCGCGGTACGCTCCCCCCGCAAATTCGCGACGCTTGAGATGACGATTTGCCGAAAGCTCATATTCCGCGGTCGTCAGTGTTACCATTCCCCAAACCCCGTAAGCGAACATCAGCTTTGACTGAACAAAAGTATAATCTTAAGGTTGGAAAATACACAATATCATGCGTCTTTTGCCGTGTCGCTTACTCCAATTTGCTTAGGTTGCTTGGGAGCGCGATGTTGCACTGTGCCAAGGCACTTTACGCGCATACATTGAATATTTTGCGCCGACGGGAATCAACGCTGCGCTGTGATGGGCAAGCCAGAGAACTATCTTGCCTTTCAATTTGCAATTCAACGGGGGCCGGCAGCAATGCCTCGCACGTCGTCGGCAATCGAATATTCGCTGACAAGGCCCGGCTGCAGGGCAAATCGCAAGCGCCGCATTCCCGTTTCCGCACAGTCCATCGTCAGATTATATCTTTCCTGATCAATACCTTGGGCGAGCGCGGCCCTTAAAAGAGCGGGAATATCGCTCACCGGCACATGCTCCGCATCCACAAAATAGGCTTCGCGCCCGACGGAGCGGAAGAAGCCCTCAACCTTTTTATCCCAGCCAAGTCCGATATGCGGAATGCCAAAGGAATAGGCGGCGATGCAGGCGTGGAGACGGTGGGAAATGATCGCATCCGCGGCATTCAGCAGCCGCAGCAACTGTTCTACGTCGGCGGGCCGATCGGCAAGATGGAGTACACCTGAGGTAAGATGACTCGCCATCGAGCCTTCGTTCACAATCGTCCTCGCGAAAATGTGATCTTCCGTGGCGCCGTTACAAAACAGCGTGACGTTCAATCCGTCTTCGATCAGCGCCTCAATAAGCTTGCGGTACCCGGCCGCGTCCCCCAGCGGGATCGGACCGGTGTGACTGGCATGGCGCGTGAGCACGACCGGTTCCGTGACGCAGATGGCGACCTTGTTTCCCCGGTTCGGTCCGCGCGTCGTATGGGCTACCTGGCCGATCAAGAGCCCGGGATCGGGAATAATGTCGGGAACCGGCCCGGCGGGAAAATGACTGCGCCAGCTATCGTAGGCAAACCTGTCCCGTACCGAGACGTGCAGCAGCCGGACACCGCCGATGCGGGCAAAAAGCCGCCTGGCTGGTTCTGACCAATCGGCACTTACGCCGACAGCATAAATCCCAAGCGGGCGATCGAAGCGACGAACGCAATCCAGGACGGTTCCGATCTTCAACGGGAAATTCAGGTCGTCGTCCTGAAAAAGATTGCCGCCGCCGATGACGACTGCATCCGCCGCGGCAATCTTGCGTTCCCATTCGCCACGCTGCCGCCGGAGCGCTCGCTGGACGAAGAACCCGACAGCCAGCCGCCGAACAGGCTTTGGCAACCGTTGAAGCAGCTTGAGCAGATGCCGGCGCCGGCTGCTGCTTGCACCGCCGAACCCGTGACGGCCGGCAAGATCGACAGTCTCCACCTCTATGCCGCCGCCCGTCTGCGCAAGGCCGTGCTCGATGCACAGAGCCAATATGCCGTCGCCCAGGTTCTCGCTGTATTTGACGTTGAAGACGACGATCTTGAAGGGCGTCCTGCTCATGACCGTCTCTCCATTAGGCTCATGGTGTGAGAGGCAGACGCCCTCGCGCGCAGCGGATAGGGCTCAGTTAGCGCGGTCGTGGCGCCGGCAAGAATGTAGATCATCAGCCCGAGATCATAGACGGTTCCGGATGTGGAAGCCGTGACCAACACCGCGACGATCCCCATTTTCGCGGCGCGTATCGCCGAACCGCATTCAATCGGCTGCGCCGATCCAACAGCAGGCTTCAACGACAGTACGGACCATATGAACAGCGCGAACAAGAACGCGCCGAGCACCCCCAAATTGGACAGCAGCACCAGCACGAAGCTTGAGGCCCGCGCACTGCCCAGCCCCGCACCGAACCCGAATGTGTCGAGGAATGTCTTGTAGGCAACGGCATTCCATTCGGCACGCTCTTGTCCCGACTGGCTGTCGGCTTTAGAAAACAGCATCTCGTCGAAGAAGCCGGCAACGCCTGCCGAAAGCCCGGGCAGCGTCGCCAGGACGAGGAACACGATGAGCGGGGCCGCCGCGACCGAGGCGACAACAAAGAGCACCGGCCGGCGAGATCGGTCGGCGGAGGACCGGAAAAACGACCGCAAGAAAAGGACCGGAACAATAATCGCAAGACCGACAAGCCCTGTCGCTGACGTCGAGAAAAGCAATGCGATGAAGAGAAGCCACGTCAAAAGGCCGGTGGCCCGGCCACGGACGCCTTCGAGCCAGAGGCTTGCAATGATGGCAAACAGCACCAGCGTATAGCCAGCAAATGCCGATGCTTCCGGAAAAGTCCCCGAAATCCTCTTCAGCCCGCCTTTTTCGGCGGCCGTCAGCAGCGCGTAGTTTGCTGTCCTGACGAAGCCGAGCAGATATTCGGTCCGCGTGAAATAGGTGACGATATCGGCCAGTGCGAAGCTCAATGTCACCGTCGCGGTGACCAACACGGCTTTGATAAGATCGTCATGCGTGCCTGCGCGTCTGAAGAAGGCAAAGGTACTGGCGAAAGCCACGAGGCCGCCCACGGCATAGACGGTCTGCGTTATATTGCTCGACGAGGCACGCAGCGGCACGAGCGAAATTATGTTTCTCAGGCCGACCGACCGCTCGACGATCATGGTTTCCGTCATTCCTTGGAACAACCGCGGAAAGAACAATGCCGTAAACAGTCCGAAGACCGTCAATGCCAGGAGGATGAATCCGGCGCGCGACGGAGAGACCGCAGCAAAGACCTGCCCCTCGCCGAATGCCATGAAGATGCGTAGAACGAAAAACAGCAGAAATAGGTTCGGCACCAGGATCGACGCTCCGCCCATTCCGGGTAGCGCAATGGCCGCCGCCGCGCCGAATGCAGTCGAAAGCATCAGCCATGTGAAAGAATGCCTGACGGGGGCAAACAGAAGCATTGCCCCCAGCAGAATAGTCACCAGCCCAATGAATTCGACCCGCATCCACCGCACCCAGTTTTCCTCAACAGGAAAGCTATCACGCGCCCAAGCGCCTTGTATTTACGTCCGCCTTAAGCCCTTTGCAGTAGCCCTTCGGTCGAATTGGGCGCTTTCGCGCGAAAGTGGGCATGGGTACCGTCCGCGGCATGAGAACGTTTACGCCCCAAACCTGCCTTCGTCGTACAGGCTGGCCGCGGTCGGCTGGCCGCCGGCTGGGCATCGTGATCGCTGCCGCACTTTTGTGCGCCCGCCTGGCGCATGCCGAAGATTGCGTGCCCGGTGACACCGGCGATGAAATCGATACCGAGGAGATGAAGCTCACTTTCGAAGACAACTTCGACGATCTGAGCGTATCAGCCTGGGGTCCGGGAACCCGCTGGATCGCTCATACGCCGTGGTCCGGCGATTTCGGCGGCGCCCGTTTTGCCAATCCCGAACTCGGGTTCCCGTTTGTCGTCACCGACGGCGTTCTGCGCATCGAGGCGGCCCGCAATGCCCAGGGCGATTGGCGTTCCGGACTGCTTGCCTCCGTCGACCCGAAGGGCGTTGGCTTTTCGCAGTGCTACGGCTATTTCGAGACGCGCGCGCAGTTGCCCATCGGGCCAGGCGTGTGGCCAGCTTTCTGGCTGATTGGCAAGGACAGGTCGAAATCGACCGCCGAGATCGATGTTCTTGAGTTCTACGGAGACAAACCGGAAGGATATTCTGCGACCGCCCATGTCTGGCACCGCGATGGCGGGCACTATTCGGATTTCTCGCGCATCGAGGTCTTCCGCGACGCAAGGCCCACCGACTTTCATACATATGGCGTGAAAATCGATTCCGAATTCATCCGCATGTATTTCGACGAGAAGCTGGTCTGGAAAACCAAAACCCAGCCGGAGCACCGCCAGCCGATGTATATCCTTGTCAATCTGGGATTGGCGAAAGACGCAGTCGATATGGACGTTCCCGATCCTTCGCACATGTTCGTAGATTACATCCGGGCTTACAGCGTCAGGTGACGTTGCACACGGACTGCAGGCTCACCGGTGCCTGTCGCGCGCTTCCATAAATGCATGTGTCGCAAGGGGTTAGGATACGTTCGCGGGCGACTGCCACATGTGACCGGGTATGAGAAAACCGGCCCTCTAAGACTTTCGTGCACGTGCTGTCATCCCAATGATCAACTGGCCATTTTCCTCGATCATGAAATCCTGTCCCCTCATTTTGCGATTGGACGAACTCCTGCAGGGCAATGATTGGGGGCAAATCAGTGACTGATCCGGCGTTTCTTGAAACGAACGAAGCCGATGTTGTTGTGTCTTATGACCGGAACCGCTCTCTCCAGAACATCGTAGGTCAGCAGGCCCGCATCGCTCCAGAGGCGACGGCGATTGTCTTTGGAAAGGAGCGCCTCACCTACGGTGAGCTCGACAGACTATCCGATGCTCTGGCGGGACACCTGGCCGAGCTTGGGGTCCGAAAGGGCGATGTCGTGGGCATGCTGCTTCCGCGCGCGCTCAATACCGTCATTTGCATGCTTTCCATCCTAAAGGCCGGTGGCGTCTATGTTCCGCTCGACCCGGCCTATCCAGAAGAGCATCTCGCCTATGTCGCCGCCGAGTGCGCCCCCAAGGTTGTCTTCGTCAATGCGGCATCCGCTGGAAGGGCCAAATCAGTTCCCGACCTGCGCGGCACAATCGTCGATGCAGGATTTGTCATCGGAAGGCTCGCACACGGCGACGCGGCCGAACGGCCGGCCATCGAAGTCACTGGCGGCGACCCGGCCTATATCATGTACACATCCGGTTCCACGGGCCGTCCGAAGGGCGTAACGATTGCTCATCGGAGCATCGCTCGGGTTGTCCTCGATCAGAACTATATCGATTTCAGGCGTGACGACGTCATCCTTCACGCCGCCACAATCGCCTTTGACGCAACCACCTTCGAAATCTGGGGCGCGCTGCTGAACGGATGCACGCTCGCCGTCATGCCCGATGCCGATTTCTCGCTGGCGCGGCTTGCAGGCGAAATGCGCGATACCGGCGTCAGCATGACGTTTCTCACGACGGGGTTGTTCAATCTCTTCGCCGACTATGCAGCCGGCGACCTGCCGAGGCTGCGCCATGTGCTCTTCGGCGGCGACGTAGGCTCTCCGGTGCATGCCCGTCGGTTTCTCCAGCGCTATCCCGGCTGCCGGCTCAGCAACGCCTACGGCCCAACCGAAACGACGGTGTTTGCAACGGTTTTCACCGTACCGCCGGGCTTTGCGCAGGCGGAGCTGCCGATCGGCAAGGCGATCGCCCATACCGGCATCTGCATTCTGGACGAGGAATTGCGGGAACTTCCGCCCGGCTGCGAGGGGCAGCTGGCGATATCCGGCGACGGCTTGGCAATCGACTATTTCCGTAGTCCGGAGCGCACCGCGGAGAAATTCGTCATGGTCGCAACGGGGGCCGGCCCGAAACGCTGCTATCTGACCGGCGATATCGCCCTTCTGCAGCCGGACGGAACGGTGAGCTTCAAGGGACGCCGCGACCGGCAGGTCAAGATCAACGGCAAGCGCATCGAGCTTGACGAGATCGAGACCGCATTGAGGAACGATCCGGCACTCTCCGACGCCATCGTTCTGTGCCACGTTCAAGGTCCTGCCCTGAAACGTATCGTCGCCTACCTGCGGCCCTCCACGGAAAAGGGGCTCAGTGACGCCGACTTCACCCAGGAGGTCATGTCAAGGCTGCGCGCGACACTTCCGGTCTACATGATTCCGAGTGCCGCCGTCGTGGTCGATGCATTCCCGCTCACCCCGGCCGGCAAGGTCGACCGCGCGAGCCTGCTTCCGCCGCCGATCGAGGCCGCCCGACCCGATGCGCAAGCCGCGGCAATCACGCAAGCGGAAATGCTACTGACGCAGCTCTGGAGAGAGGCGTTGGGTGCCGAATGGATCGATCTCGACAGAAACTTCTTCGATCTCGGTGGCACCTCTCTCCAGCTTCTGCAGGTGCATGCGGGACTGGAAGCAAGGCTCGGGCGCGCCGTGGATGTCGTCGCGCTGTTCAAGCATTCGACCATCCGCGAGCTTGCCCGCCATATCGAGGGCAAGTCGCAAAACACCGCCCGATCCATCGCCGCTGCCCAGCGGGCGGCACTTCAGAGGAAAACCATGTCCCAGTTCCGAAGGAGCGCTTCATGACGCGAATTCACGAAACCGCCCACGCCGATCTCGAGCGAGTTGATATCGAGGACGATCAGGGTCCGGGCGGCATCGCGATCATCGGCATGTCCGGGCGCTTCCCGGGCGCGCCCTCCGTGGAAGCGCTTTGGGAACTCGTCCGTGAGGGCCGCAATGCCTTTTCGTTATTCGCGCCGGACGAAATCGAAGACAGCTTCACCGACGAAGAACGCGCCGCCTCGAATTATGTCGCTGCCCGCCCGCATCTTCCGGACGTGGACATGTTCGACGCCGAATTCTTCGGCATGTTCGCACGCGAGGCAGCACTCACTGATCCGCAGCATCGCGTCTTCCTTGAAATCTGCTGGGAGGCCCTCGAAAACGGCGGCTACGATCCGCATCGCTATCCGGGCATGATCGGAGTTTTTGCCGGATCGTCGATGCCGACCTATCTGATCAACAATGTGCTTGGGGATCGTGCCAAGGCGGAGGAATTCGTCTCCAACTATCAGGTCGGCTGTTTTCAGCAACTTGTCGGAGCGCTCAACGACGCACTCGCCACTCGTATTGCCTACAAGTTCGATCTGCGCGGCCCCGCCTTCACGCTGCAATCGGCCTGCTCGACCTCACTACTTGCCGTGTCGCAGGCCTGCCAGAACCTGCAGACTTATGCATGCGACATGGCGCTCGCTGGCGGCGTGTCGATCACGCTGCCGCAAAAGCGGGGATATATCTACCAGGAAGGCGGCATGGCGTCGGCCGACGGCACCTGCCGGCCGTTCGATGCGAATGCGGATGGAACCGTCTTTGCAAGCGGCGCAGGCGTGGTACTCCTGAAGAGGCTGGATGACGCGCGAAGGGACCGCGATCGCATCTTCGCAGTCATCCGCGGCTACGGCATCAACAATGATGGCTCCGACAAGGTCGGGTTCACGGCACCAAGCGTGCAAGGACAGGCCGAGGCGATCTCCGCAGCGCTGGCAAGCGCAGGCGTTTCCGCCGCGTCGATCGGATATGTCGAATGCCACGGGACCGCGACACCGCTTGGCGATCCCATCGAGTTTAGCGGACTGAAGGAGGCCTATGTCGACATTTCGAACGCGCAGAAGAGCTGTGCGCTCGGTTCAGTAAAGGGTAATGTCGGTCATATGGACTGTGCTGCAGGCGTATCCGGTCTTATCAAGACAGCGCTGATGCTTCATCGCGGCAAGATTCCGCCCATGCCCAACTACAGCAGTCCCAACCCGCGGCTCAATATCGAGGAGAGCCCCTTTTATATTCCCACCGAAATGACGGACTGGCCGGCGCAGGGACATCCGCGCCGCGCAGGCGTCAGCGCCTTCGGCGTCGGCGGCACGAATGTCCACGTCATCGTCGAAGAAGAGATTGGCGAAGAACGCGAGGCAGACTGCGACGTCACCAAGCCGTACATCCTGCCGCTGTCGGCACGCAATCCGGCGGCTTTGTCGGCTATGCGCGCCAATCTCCGCGCTCACCTGACCGAGCGGCCGGAGATTTCGCTCGCCGACGTCGCCGCAACGCTGCAGAACGGTAGATGCGAGTTCAGCCATCGCTTGGCGATATCGGCCCGCACCATCGATGAGGCGCGAGAAAAGCTCGGCGCGGAACGCACTGCGGATTTTATCGCCTCGGACGCCCCTCCAGTCGCGTTCATGTTTCCCGGACAAGGCGCGCAATATGTCGGCATGGGCACCGGCCTCTATGAAAGCGAGCCCGAATTCGCGCGCTGGATCGACAGGGGGGCTGAACTGCTGAAGCCCATGCTCGGCCTTGATCTTCGCATTTTCATCTGCCATCGCGGACCAGTGCCAGAGTCGATGGCGGACGAACAGCGCAACACGCGCATTGCTCAGCCATGCCTCTATCTCGTCGAATATGCGCTGGCTCGGCTGTGGATGAGCCGGGGCCTCAGGCCCTACGCGATGATCGGCCATAGCGTCGGCGAGTTCGTAGCGGCAACTCTTGCCAATGTGATTTCCTTCGAAGATGGACTCCGGCTTGTCGCCAGCCGCGGGCGGCTCATGCAGAGCCAGCCGCAAGGAGCGATGGTTTCGGTTCGGGCCGACGCGCAAACCGTTTCCGCTTTCCTGAAAGGCGATGTCGAGATCGCCGCGGTCAACGCCCCGAAGCTGTCGGTCATCTCGGGCCCGTTTGCGGAAATCGACGAGGTTTGTTCAGCGCTCGAAGCCGGCGGCATCGCCTTCAGCCGCCTGCACACGTCGCACGCCTTCCATTCGCCGATGATGAACGAGGCGGCGGCGGCGCTTTACGAGGAGACAGCCAAGGTGACCTACGGAACCGCAACGGTTCCCTACATATCCTGCGTGACCGGAGACTGGCAGACGGCCCAACAGGGCACCTCGCCGGATTACTGGGCAAGGCACTGCCGCGACGCGGTTCATTTCGCCGCTGGCCTCGCAAAGCTGTGCGACGGGAGGAAGCCCGTACTCCTGGAGGTTGGTCCAGGGCGGACGCTCTCGGTATTTGCTTCGCAGACCGTTGCGCGGGACAACCTGAATACCGTGATCCAGTCTCTGCCCGAACACGATCGCGCGCCCGAAGCTGCCGACGTCTTCGCCGGCGCCCACGGCAGATTGTGGATGGCCGGCTGCGTCCTCGAATGGCCGGAACTGCCGAACGGCGCAACGGCACACATTGATCTGCCGGTCTACCCGTTCCAGCGCCAGCGTCACTGGATCGACGCGCCTCCATCGGCGCGCCGCAATGCAGGCGCTTATGCACTGCCTCGCTCCGAGCTGCAAATCGTGGTCGAGCCTTCGGCTCCGATCCAAATGCCGGCAACTGGCAGCGTCGCCCCGACGAACGCCCCCGCTTCAGCCGATCGTATCCCTGCGCTTGAAAGCGAATTGCTGGCCACCCTCGCCGAGATGTCGGGGAACGCATTGGGCCCGGCCGACGTCGCCGCGACATTTATCGAGCTGGGTTTCGATTCCCTCTTCATCGGGCAATTCGCGCAGAGGATCGAGAGGGACTACCGGGTCAAGATTTCGTTCCGCGATCTTTTGAGCACCATTCCGTCAATCGCCAATCTGGCGAAACATCTCGATGAGAAAATGCCGGAAAAAGCGCCGGCATCATCCCCGCCGCCTGCGGCGCATGTTCTTGCACCGGCGGCGGTTTCTGCCGCGTCCGAGCGGCCTCTTGCGCCTACCCCTTCGCCGTCGGCATCGATGAGCGATGTGCAGGCTCATATTCAATCGCAGATTCAACTGCTCCAATCACTCTTCGCCCAGCAGCTCCAGTTGCTGCAATCGTCGGCGAGCAGCGAACCGATGGCGATAGCGGAAAGCGCCGCAGCCGTAAGCCTGGCGCAGGCGGCACTATCAATTGCTCCGGCTACAGCTGCTGCTTCACCGGAAGAAGCAGTCGATGCGCCGGCCACGCCCGCAGAAAGGCTCGAATTCGTCCCGCTCACGGAAGCTCAGACGGAGATCTGGCTGGCAGCGCAGACCGGCGATGAAGCGTCCTGCTCGTTTAACCTGTCCATTTCGCTGACGCTGGACGGCGAGTTCGACGAAGATGCCTTTACAAAGGCACTGAGCCTCGTGACGGATCGCCACGATGCGCTGCGAATCCGTTTTAATCGCGCTGGCGATTGCTTCCGCTTCGCCGACGATTTTGCGCTTAAGGCGCCTCTGGTGGATCTCTCCGGCCGGCTCGACGGCGAGGCGCAGCTGCGGGAGATGCTCGACGAAGATGCAAGGACGCCCTTCGACCTCGTCGACGGTCCGCTTGCGCGCGCCTTCATCGCGCGTCTGGCAGTCGACAAACATGTCTTCGTCTTCAGCGGACACCACATCATCTGCGACGGCTGGTCGATCAGCGTGCTTCTCGACGAGCTAGCGACAGCCTATGCGGCTATCCGCAATGGCGAGACACCGCAATTCGAGCCGGCGCTCTCCTTTGCCACCTATGCGACGAAGCTTGCGCCCACACCCGAAAAATCCAAAATGGACGAGCAGTTCTGGCTCGATCAATTCAAGGAGATTCCGGAACTGCCGGAACTGCCGCTGGACCGGGCTCGTCCCGAACAGCGCAACTTCGCCAGTGGTACCTGCACGGGCTACATCGAGGGCGATGTCTACAAGGCGTTGAAAAAAGCTGGCGCGCAGTCGGGCGCAACACTGTTTTCGACCTTGCTGGCGATGCTGCAGGTCGTGGTGTCCAGACTTTCCAGGCAGGAGGACATCGTGATTGCGATTCCTGCAGCCGGTCAGAACCTGATCGGAGAAGCGATCCTCTTCGGCCATTGCGTCAATCTCCTGCCAATCCGCCAGACCGTCGCATCACAGTCGAGCTTCTGCGAGCATCTGAGGGCAACGCAGCGGCTCGTTCTGCAGGCGGTAGAGCACCAGTCCTGCACCTATGGCACGCTCGTCCGCAAACTTGGCGTGAAGCGGGATTCGCGCCGCCTGCCGTTGACGGAAATCCAGTTCAATCTGGACCACACCGCCGCCAATCAGCCCTTCGGGAACCTGACGGCAAACATGGCCAACAACGTGAAGGGCTTTTCCAATTTCGACATGTTCTTCTGCGCATTCGAAGAAGAAAACGCCATCCGCATCGATGTCGAATACAATGCGGAGGTCTTCGACCGGTCGACGATCGAGCGCTGGATCCAGCATTTCGCAACGCTTGCCGAAGCACTGTCCAGGAACGTCGACGTCGAGATCTCCACCCTGCCGCTATTGAGCAATGACGAACGCGCCTGGCTGATCGACGGCTTGAACGATACGGCGACAAACTATCCGCACGATGAGCAGGTGATCTCCCTCTTCGCCCGCAAGGCGTCCAAGCAGCCCGATGCGATTGCTGCCGAACATGGCGGCCGCTCCATCACTTACGGCAGGCTGGAAGCCCGATCCAATCAGTTTGCCCGATATATTCAAGAGGCGATACCCGAGCCCGGCCAGCGCATCGCGCTGCTCGTCGACCGGTCGCTAGACATGGTCGTGGCGCTGTTGGCGATCATGAAGGCCGGGCACACCTACGTGCCCATGGATCTTTCCCATCCTGTAGAGCGCCTCTGCCAGACCCTCGAGGTCGCGCGCGTCGGCGGCCTGATATGCGACAGCGCCGCCATGGCGTCCCTCGCCCCCGAAGACATTCCAGTCATTCGCATCGACGAGGAAGCAAAGACGATAGGCCGAATGACCAGCACTGCGCTTGACGCTCTGCCGCCCGATGCCGCTGTCCCTGCATATGTCATCTTTACCTCCGGCTCGACCGGGGCACCCAAGGGCGTCGAAGTCTCGCATCGGGCGCTGACGAACTTCCTCCTCTCGATGGCGAAGGAGCCCGGTTTCACCGATCGGGATACGATCCTTGCGGTGACCACGATCTCGTTCGACATCGCGGGGCTCGAGCTGTTCCTGCCGCTCATTACCGGTGGGAAAACGGTGATTGCCGACCGGCAGCAGGTGCAGGATGGCTTCGCCATTGTCGATCTCCTGGAAAAAAGCGGTGCGACCGTGCTTCAGGCGACCCCCACGCTTTGGCAGATGCTTGTCGAGGCCGGCCTCGAGGACAAACCGCACCTCAAGATGCTGTGCGGTGGAGAGCCCATGCCGAAAGAACTCGCCAGATCCCTACTGAAGATCGGCGGCGAGCTCTGGAACATGTATGGCCCGACGGAGACGACGGTCTGGTCGTCCGTCGCGCGCATTGCCGACGCGGATGCACCGATCACCATCGGGCATCCAATTGCCAATACCCAGCTTTACATCGTTGACCGCAACAACGACATCGCGCCCATCGGCGTCACCGGCGAGCTGTGCATTGGCGGCGACGGCCTGGCGAACGGCTACTTCGACCGGCTTGATCTGACCGAGAGGGCCTTCGTTCCGATCTCCTTCGGCTCGAACCGACCAACGCGGCTCTATCGGACCGGCGATGTCGGACGCCGCCTTGCGGACGGTTCACTGCAGCTGCTCGGACGCAGGGACCAGCAGATCAAGCTCCGTGGTTTCCGCATCGAACTCGGCGATATCGAAGCGGTCGTTTCGAAGGCTCCGGGCGTGCGACATTGCGCGGTCGTCGCTGCGGAGAAAAAGAGTGACGGCAAATTGCTCGTTGGATACATCGTACCCGAAGCAGGCGCCGAGCCGAGCGCCGCCGATCTCTCGGACTTCGCCACGGCGAAGCTGCCCCGCTACATGGTGCCGACCTACTGGGTGACGGTCAGCGAATTGCCGCAGACAGCAAACGGCAAGCTCGATCGCAAAACCCTGCAGCAGCTTGGACTTCCTGCCCACAGCACCGTGGCTGAAAAGACCAAACCGCGCACTGCAATGGAAAAGCAACTTGCGGCTATTTGGCAGGACATACTCGGCAGCCAGGACCTCGGCGTGGACGACAATCTCTACGCGCTTGGAGCCGACTCCCTCACGATTTTCCGCATGGCAGCGCGCATGTTGGACGCCAACCTCCCGCTCGAAGCCAAGCACCTCTTGCGGTATCCGTCCATCGCGCAGTTGGCGGGGTTTGCCGAACAGCAGATCCGCAGGCGAGAGAAATTGTCCAAGCGCCTGTCGTCGATGTGGTGCAGCGTCTTAAACGTCGATCAGGTGCAGCCTGATGACGATTTCTTTGCCGTCGGCGGCGACTCCGTTCTCGCAACAAAACTCCTGCAAGAAGTGGAGGCGGCCTACAAGATCGTTCCAAATCCCGAAATGATTTCCAAATTTCCGACATTCCAGGATTTCACGGCAAAAATAGCCAAGACACTGGAAGGCGTCGACGCCGATAGGTCCCTTTGGGAATTGGTAACATGCAAGACGGGCAGCAGCGATGCAGTTGTCTATACGTTCAATCATCCATTCCTGTATTACGGCCTCGCCGCCGAGATCGACGACAGCATTTCCGTCCACAACCTGAACATGTTCAGCGCTGACTTGACGAGCGCACCGACGGATATGTCGGTAGAAGACTTGGCCCGACAAGCGATCGAAGCCATGAAAATTCCGGCAGGAACGCGTCGTTTGGCCCTGGTCGGTCTGTGTGTGAACGGCATTTTGGTCATGGAGATCAGCCGGCAGTTGCGCGAAAGCGGCATAGACGTACGCTGTACCGCTGCCATCGATAGCTGGTGCCCCATGTTCGTATCATCGCTGCCTAAAAGCCGCCTGATGTGGTGGCAGACGGAGAGGCGCGCGAAGCGGGTGCTGCATTTCACCAGCAAGCTGGTGAAAGGAGACATTACCGCCCTGGACTACTTCAAGCACTTCAATATCTCATGGAAGCTGATGCAGCTTCTTCAGGTGAAAAATGCCGAACCTGTGGAGTCGGATCGCGCCAATGCGATGGTCACTGCGTTCATGAATTCCGCAGCCGCGCATCACAATGACGCGGCGATTAGAGATTCATCAATTGTCCTGGTGCGCAGTCAGGCGCACAATCGCCGGGCGCGAAAGTTGAGGTTCGGCTGGAGGAACGCCGTCGCCGAGGACACGCCGGTGCTCGACCTGGAAGGATGGCATGAGGATTCGCTGATAGATTCCGGCAAGGCCCTGGCTAATCTCATATCCGCACGCCTTGAAGTCTCCTCGGACGTATCATCAGGCGGAATAGCTCACTGAGCGCAATCCGTCGGACGTCCGCCAATTATGGGAGCAGGTGTGGATGGAAATAGCAGCGCACAGACCTTTGAAAGTTGCGGTCCTGGCAAAGTCGAGGGATCGGCTCGAAGCATGGCAACTGATGGTTCTTGACAGGCTTGCTTCCGAGCCTCTTTTTGATCTTGCAAGTATCATCGTGCACCAGTCGGCGTCCAAGGTCCGGGTGCCGAAGCTTTTCGCGCTCGAGGCACGCCTGGAACGCAAATTCCTCACCCATGAGACCCCCTATGTGCCGAAATCCTTTTCGCCGGAAACCCAGCGCTTCGACGACATGGGATCATCCGACCTGGAGACGCCGCAGAGCCGGGACATCCTTCGACGCCTCATGCAGGATCTGGAAGTGGATATCGTCATTCGTATGACTCCCTCAGGCTTGCCAATAGGCGTAAGTGATGCCTTGCCGTTCGGAGAATGGGCGTTGAGTTGCAGCGATCAGGTCTCCGATGATGTCGATTGGTTCGCCTATCGTGGCACAATTTCGAAGGCAGCATCGGTCGAACTATTGCTTTATAAATCCGGAGGGCCGGACGGTAGCGTCGACGTCGTCGCGTCTTCTCTCTTCAATACCAAGACAAGCGCCGCGCGCGTTGCCGCCTCCATAAAGGAGCGTGGCGTGACCTTGGTTATGCGCGAATTGAGACGCCTTGCCGAAACACGGCAATTGCGTGTGATCGCACGGCGAACCATTTCGGCAATTCCCCCGCCGTCCGCTTCAGAACTTGGCCGCTACGTCGCTGCGCTTGCCGGCGACCTTGCCGCACGCTCCATCAAAAAGCTGAGAAAGAAGCTTCGTTCCGGTTCGTCCGTTTGGGCTCTCTATACCGGCGGGGGCCACATCGAGGATTTCGACCCACAGCAGTCCGTTGAAATTCCTCCGACGATGAACGAGATCAAGGCGGACCCGTTCCTTTTCGAACACGAGAACGAATGTTACCTCTTCTGCGAAGCGTATGCTGATGGCCAGAAGAATGCCCATATTGCCGTCGGGCGCTTCCGCGGAGATAAGTTCGAACATCTCGGGATAGCCTTGCGCTGCGAGCACCACCTTTCCTATCCTTTTGTCTTCAGGGATGGCGAGGATATATTCATGATGCCCGAGCGGCACCAATCGCGCCAGCTCCAGATCTGGCGCTGCGTCGAGTTTCCGTTGAAGTGGGAACTGTATTCGACGGCGCTCGAAGGCAGGTCAGCTGCCGACAGCGTACTGATGCGTCATGGTGGAAAATGGTGGCTTTTCACCAATCTGTCGGATTTCCACGACTATGAAGATCACTGCTGCGAACTTTATGTCTTCGAGGTCGACGGTCCAAAGCTCAAGCGCGTGACGCCGCACCGGCATAATCCGGTCGTCATAGACAGCACGCTCGCGCGAAACGCCGGACGCATGTTCGAACGCGGCGGCCGCCTCTACAGGCCCTCGCAGCGCAATGCCTATGGCATCTACGGATATGGACTGAACATCATGGAGGTCGACGAACTGAGCCTCGACAGCTATAGCGAGCGGTGCATACGAACGATCACGCCGGACTTCAAGAAAGGCCTGCTTGGTTGCCATCATTTTGATGAGGTGGCCAATCGTTACGTTCTGGATGCGCGCTTGACATGAAGAACTGGGCGTTCTCGTCTCGATAGTTCAGGCTGACGGGCCTTCCGCCGGTCAGCGCCGCAAGTGTCCCGACAAATGGAGATGGGATTTGGAGATCGAACAGACTCCAGTCCGCCGGCCTATTTCCGTCTGCATCCAGTCGCTCAAGGCGCGGCGGAAGACCGTCGCCAACCGTCACGTCGAATGCATCAAGAGGAAACGAAAGACCAACGCCAATTGCCTTGACGAAGGCTTCTTTGCGTGTCCAGACGGAGTAAAACGCCCGACGGTATTCTCCGGCCGGAAGTGCAGCGAGCGTCATTTGCTCCTTCGGCGACAGGAAACGGCTGACATTGCCTTCCTTCAGTGGCCGAACCACTTCGATGTCTATGCCGACCTGGTAGCAGCTGGAAACGGCAAGCGCCGCCATCCCGCCGCAATGGCTGAGGTTGAAGTGCAACATACTGCCGTTTGACGCTGCGATGCGCGGCTTGCCGTAGGCATTGTAGCTCAGGTTTAGGCGCTTGGGCTCGATCCCAAGATAGCTGCCGACAATTTGGCGCAGCCCCGACCGGCCTGCAACGTACCTGCGCCGATCTCGTTCATGAACAAAGCGTGCTGCCGCATCGAGCTCGCGGGCCGTCAACGTCCTTGCGAGATTTGGTAGCTGCGAAGCGCTCGCCTCCTCAAGGTTCCATATCCAGATATCGATGACATCAGCGCTCAAGCCGTCACGCATTACCCACCCCCTGCCGACAATTCATAGAGAGCGATCAGGAGCGCCGTTTGTCTGCCAGCCAAGCTCACAATGGCAGCAGGCGTCACCTGCACGGAGCACCAGTTTGTCCGGTCTGCGGCACGATAGACAAGCTGTCCAAAGTCGGTAGGGAGTTACGCTTATGGGCACCTTGGCCGTGCTCCGTCCTTCGCCGTATTTTGGTAGTCTTGAAAGTGCCGGCACCGATGGAGTAGTGTTAATGAGTTCGCATGAGCCATCGTCGCTATCCACCCTGACGGCAAAAGCCGGCACCTGGACGGTCGGCAGCAAGCTGGCTTCGAAGACACTGGATTTTATAACGCTCCTGTGTCTGGCACGCCTGCTCGGCCCATCGGATTTCGGACTGGTGGCTATGGCGATGTCCTCGGTTCTCATAGCCGAGGCCATTTTCGAGATGCCGGTTGCCGCCGCCCTCATCAGAGACCCGTCGCCAACCGAGGATATGTTCAACACGGCTCTGACGATCGGCCTGACAAGGGGTCTAATCGTTGGCTTGCTGCTCTGTGCGCTCGCCTATCCGCTCGCATTGTTCTATGACGAGCCGCGGCTGACTACCCTGATCTGCGTGCTTTCCCTGGCGCCCGTCATGCGCGGACTTAAGAGCCCGAAGCTGATACTTTTTACGCAGCGCTTCGATTTTCGTCCCGACTTCATCCTGGAGGCCGCGGGCAAGATAGCCTCCTTATGTGCTGCCGTAGCCATGGCCCTGTATACCGGAAGCTACTGGGCAATTGCGGTTGGCACGGTTGTCGGTCCAATGCTGATGATGATCGTCTCCTATATCTTTGCACCACAGCGGCCAGTGCTGTCACTCAAGGACTGGTCGATGTTTGCGCCCATCGTCGGATGGTACATGCTTTCGCAAATTCTCCAATCGGTGAACTGGCAGCTCGAAAAACTCCTCCTGCCGCGCTTTATGGACCTGGTTTCCTTCGGCCGCTATTCCGTTGCAAGCGACATTACTGCCGTTCCCTATCAGTCGGTGGTCCAACCTCTCTTCAGGCCGTTTCTCGTCGCATTCTCGCAGATCCCGTCGCATGAAAAACTCGGTGAAGCTTATCTGCGCGCCACATGCACGATCGTATTCCTGGTCGCGCCGGCGCTCGTATTTCTGTCGATCCTTGCCGATGTGGTTGTCACGTTACTGCTTGGGCCTTCCTGGCATGGTGCCGCCTTCATCCTCACATGCCTGCCGCTGATCGCCATCATCAGCCTTCCGACGGCACTCGTAAATTCCATCTGCTTCCTGGCCGACAAGCTCCATCTGATCATCGTCAAGAATGTCATCGAGCTTCTTTCCAAGTTGATGCTGATCTGCTCGCTCGGATATGCTTACGGGCTGAATGGCATACTGGCCGGACAGGCGATTGCCGCCGCGATAAGCCTCGCCACTTCGCTTGCCATCGTCCGTGCATCGATCGGCCTGGGCCTTGCCCGGCAAGCCAAGGAAGGGGCAAAATATTTCGCTCCGGTCTTGCTGATGGCGCTGTGCCTGGTGCCGGGAATTTATCTCGGCGACTCCGTCGACCATCCTATGCGCCAGATGTGGCTATCGATTGCAACGGCCGCCGCTGCAGCCCTTGTCTATCTTGGCAGCATGTTTTTCATGGCCCGCATGTCTTCGTCCGAAGGACTGCATGAATACGACTTCGTCATGCAATTTCTGAGAAAAAGGTTCAGGCCGGCCATTTAATGAATGCGGTTCGGCCGGCTCGATCAAAGCCGAGGAAGGATGTAACCGCGTCTCTGATCAGAAGAGCAAGCCGCTGTCAAATATAGCTCCTGCTCCCCTTATAGATCAGGCTACAAAACCGATGACAAAGCCAAGTACACTTGCGAGATGCATGAGAATCGCAATAAAAGGAGCACCAATCGGACGCATAACTGGCATGTCGAGTGACATTCCTGCTTGCTATTGTCTTCGTCGAAGCGACGAACGTTTTGCGGGCAGTTCAGTTGGAAGTTGCGCGAAGCACGGCGTCTAAGCCCAACCAGTTTCGAAGCCAAGGCGTCTTGGTGTTGAAACGTCGGCAGGAGGCCGGACGGATGCATTCAAAGGTCCCTTTCGAACGCACGCGTTTTCCCACCGCAAAATTCGTTCTGCGGTGGGCGGCCATTCTCTTTTGCCTGGTGATATGGGGCGCCGTGATGGCCTTTTTTATCTGCTAGATTCGTTGCGCGCGAATAGGACGATGCCGATCGTCTTCCAGATAATCTTCAAGTCAGCCGACATCGAGCAGCTGTGATAATAGTCGACGTCGAACTGCACCCGCTCATCATAGGTCGTGTCCTTGTTCCGGTGCACCTGCCATAGACCGGTAAGGCCCGGCGTCATGGCTAGATAGTAGTGGATCCGACGGCCGTAACGCTCTATTTCATCGGCCACGATCGGCCGCGGCCCGACAAGGCTCATATCGCCGCAAAAGACGTTCCAGAGCTGCGGCAGCTCGTCGAGGCTCGTCATCCGAAGATATTTTCCAAGCCAATGGACGCGCGGGTCGTTGACCAGCTTCTGGGTTTCATTCCATTCGGCGCGGCGCACGGGATCGTTGGCGAGAA
Source organism: Rhizobium etli 8C-3 (assembly GCF_001908375.1). Taxonomy (NCBI): domain Bacteria; kingdom Pseudomonadati; phylum Pseudomonadota; class Alphaproteobacteria; order Hyphomicrobiales; family Rhizobiaceae; genus Rhizobium; species Rhizobium etli. The sequence continues at coordinate 2,892,760 of NZ_CP017241.1, forward strand.
TGCTGGCCAGCCGCGTGTCGGCGTCCTTCCGCATTGAGCGGAACTTCAGGCATGGGAACGAACGACCGTTGCGGCCGACACGCTCGTGGCGGAAAATGAGCGGCCGCCCATCTACCAGCAGCAAGGCCGCCGCGATAAGCGCGAAAAACGGCAGAAAGAAAAACAGCGCCGATCCGGAAATCAGGATGTCCCCGGCACGCTTCAGGCGATAATCTCTCGACGTCGGCCGTCGTAGCCGAGCCGATTGCCCGTTCTGAGCAACGCCATCAAAGAACGATAGCATTTGAAAACCCCGTTTATATCTCAACCCACAGTTAAGGTTGGCAGTGTCGGTCGGAATAGACAATTGACCAGAACGGCTAAGCCTTAGTCAGATAGAAGTAGGCTTGACTACCGATGAAGGGACCATTGGTTTATTGACCTTTTGAAACTGTCGATGAACGACAGGACGCAACTGCTTTCAATGAGGGTATCTTCCTGATATCGTTCAGTTAAATGAACGGATGTCGGTAGACAGCTGATCGATTTCGCGCTCGTTCAGGGTGCCTGCCGGCAACACCAGCCAAGCTCGTTCGCGCCAGGATCCGGACGTAAAGAGCGATCAGCGCTTCGCCCCAGGTTTCCGGCGAATGAGCAAGACCGGGTGCCTTGCTGATGCCGTTCAAGCTCATGGAGCGAACCACCGCATCATCGGCTGCGAGGCATCGCATCGCCGTCGCCAGCGATCCGATGTTCCCCGTCCTGAATGTCAGCGCACAACCCAATTCCTCAAGCTCGCTCCCCAACAAGGCGGCGTCCGGCACAATGACGGGAATTCCGCTTCCGATCGCTTCGACGGCTGCAAGCGCGAAAGGTTCCGGCACGCGCGACGAGACGACGACGGCGCGCGCATTGTTCAGGAGTTCATGCATCTCACCTTTGGCTTTCCAGCCGTGGATGACGACCTCGGGATAGTCGCGTTCCAATATCGACCGGCCGGCACCATCGCCGATGATCTGGAGCCTGACATTGGCAAGTCGCGCCGCCCGCGCGGCATCCTCGAACCCTTTTTCCGGCTCGAGCCTTCCTACGAAGAAGAAATCCTGCATCTTCCAGGGTTGGGCCCCTCTGCGCAGAAACGGCTCCACCGGATTGCGAATGGTCTCGATATGATCGGTGCATATGCCGGCGCGCTCGAAATATTCACGCATCCGCTGATGCACGATGACGATATTGGCCGGGAGCTCGTCCGTCGGATAGAGCCGCTCACGCAGCATGTGGCGTGCAGAACGCCAGATTTTCTCGTGATAGCCGCGTTTGTCGCATTGCGTCATCATGCACGCTACCGACATAGGCGTGAGGGTACAGACGGTGTCGTTCCGATAGTTCGCAAAGCCGCCATTTGGGCAGCACAGGAAATAATCGTGTGCATGCAGAACCACACGCTGGCGGACGGGCCAAAGGGCTCGGAAAATGGAGGGCGAAAGGATCTTCGACCAGCCATGGATGTGATAGATGGTCGAGGCCGTGTCGGCCCTATCGATGACCTCGCGCACGGCATCGAGCGCCTGCCTGTTGTAAAGGCCGCTGATCGAGGCTGCAATGCGCCCCTGGACGGTCAGCGGCGTGCCGCCGAGATTGATGGTATCATCCGCCGGCAGCTCGCTTCCGGCCGCATCGCCCGCCAGATAGGTTACTGGAATGCCGGCGCGTTTGAGCAGTTGCGCCGACAGGATGGCCAGGTTTGAGGCTCCTCCGACCTTGGTCGAGCGGTCATTGATGACGACAACACGATCGGGATAGCGCTGAATCACGATCCTACCCCATCGTCCTGATTTTCTGCGGTGCAAGCCTGCCCGTCAGAAGATCGAAAATTGCGATCGCATTGCCCTTCAGACGCCCTTTCCGGTCCACCCAGGGTTCGGGGCGCCAGGCTTTGACAAGATTGGCGGCCAGGTTCCGGCCCATTTGCGCAGCCGCCCGTCCGGAACTCAGGGTGTTCTTGCGCACGAGATAGATGGGATTGGCGATCTGCGAATATCCGAACTTGATGCCGGTCGTCCGCCCGGCCTTCGTGCCGAGATGCACGCCCTGCAGGTGGTCGGCACATACGACTTCTCCATATCGCGCCATCATGCGGCTGAAGTCGACATCTTCAAGCCAGCCATAAAATGGCAAGTTCTCGTCAAACCGGACTCCAGAAGCCACGATCGCCGAAACACGGATAGCCATGTTGCAGCCATAGGCGTTATAGACCGGCTTGAAGGCTTTCTCCCGTTTCTGCGGGCGGCGGACCTTCTGCACCAGCTTCAGGCCGTCGCAGACCGAGATACCTGCGCCGGTGATGCCGTCGGCGATGACCGTACCCGTCGACATGACGATATCGCGCCGGGTGCGAAACAGCAGCTCGGTGTCCTCGATATAAGTGGGGGTCATCAGGAAATCGTCGTCGAGGAAGAGCACCACATCCGCATCGACGATGCTGTCGAGAATTGTGTTGCGCTGAAGGCAAAGACCGCGCTCTGAAACCAGCACCCTGACCGGGCAGGCAAGCGAGGAAAGGCTCGTTCGGTCGACATCCTCAAGCGAGGGCACGCAGATGACGACCTCCTCGGGCTGTCGCGTCTGGTGCGATATATGGGGAAGCACGGCAGAAAGGATTTCGCGCCTGCCCGAGCTCGCGATGCCGACAGCCACCTTCAGCGGACGCCCGCGCGGCTTGTCATTGAGGATCAGATGGGAAGCGGCCGGTTTCAGGGCAGGTTCGCTTGGCCGCGACGAAGCAGGCTTTCCCGGTGAACGCTTCCTGCCGCTGCTGCGATTGGCGATGATGCCGAGCAGGCTTACCCGCGACGTGCCGAAGCTCGCAAGCGCGGCAGACAGCCGCTCGATGGTCATTTTCTTCGGCTTGCCGACGACAATAGCGATACCATCCAGGTAGTTGAAGATATGCCGGGTATCGGCCGAGTCCTCGAAGGCCGCAAGATCGACGATGACGACGCCGTAGTTCTGACGCAGCAGCTCGATTTCGGTCTTGAGCGCGGCGAGATGACCGAATATCTGGTGGCACGCAGCAGACCGTTTGGTCTCCTCGACAGTCAGCACGGGAACCAGCGTGGAGGCTTCAGCATGCTCGTCGTCCCTGTGCCTCCTGCTCCTGCGGCCGTGCTCGTCGTGACCCGCCACGACATGTTCGGCGGCTTGCGGCTCATGCGCGCCAACATGATCCATCCGCAGCAGGCTGAGCCCGAAATCCTCCCCGGCGGCACTCACCACTTTGCTTAGGAAGCCTTTTTGGAAATCGGCATCGACGAGGGCGACCGGCGTGCCTTCATTCTGGTAGAGCTGCGCGAGGTTCGCCGCAACCGTCGTCTTTCCTTCGCCGCTGCCGACCGAGGTGATGCCGATTACCATTGGCGAGTTGGGGCGGAATGCCGCACCAATGGAATTCTTCACGCCTCTCAAGGCTTCGGTGAAATCGGAATAGGGCGCATCGAGCACGCCCCGCAGCGGCATCGCGGCCTGCAAGTTTGCCGCCTTTGCCCCGGCGGGCAAGACTACCGTTGCGCCCTGAAGGGGCAGGCTCCCGAGCGAAGCTATACCGAGTTCCTGCCGCAGTCTGGGGTTCAGGTGAATCCCCTTGCCCCTTCCATCGATAAGCAGCGCGATCATCAGACCACCCGCCAGGCCCATCAGCGTGGTGAAGGGCAGGATAATGGAGGGTTTCGGCGAGCTCTTCGTCAGCGGCGCGGATGCGGCCGTCACGACGCGGGCATCTCCGAGCGGAAAGGACTGCTTCTGCAGCGTGCCCGTCAGTTGTTGGAGAATTCCCTCATAGATGCGGCGATAGGTGGTCGCACGGCTTTCCATTTCGGTCAGTTTCACACGCGCCAGGTTCTTGTCCGTGCCGGTAGCAGTCAAAGCCGCCATCTGGTCATTGAGGAGCCGTTCGCGGGTTTGGGCCACCTGAAGGTTCGTTTTGTATACCTCCTGGATGCGGACGAATTCGTTCCTGATCTCTCCGCTCAGCCTTGTCACTTCCTCTTTTGCGGCCGCGATCGCGGGATTGCCGGGATCGTAGCGGCTTATCAGATTGTTCAGCCTGGTCGTGGCAAGGCTGACATCCTCCTGGAGTTTCTGTATGCGGGGGTTGTCGATGGTTTCCTGAACGCTGCCGCCAACGGCTTCCCCTGCCATCAGCCGATTGAGGGTATCGAGCTTGGCGGACGCTGCAGCGGTCTCGGCGCTTGCGGAAATGGCTTGGCTGCTGATTTCGGACAATTGCTGCTGGTCCAGAGACGACGTGGTGCCGAGATCCATGATGCCGTTCATGGCCCGGAATTCTTCCGCATCCAATGCCGCCTGCCGGGCTTGCTTTTCCACGTCGATCAACCGGGTTTCCAGCCAGTTCGCTCCGCTTTGCGCTGCTGCGGCGCGCGCGGCGACGGCCGAATCCATATAGGCTTGCGCAAGCGCGTTCGCGACGCGGGCCGCCTTTTGCGGATCGGTGGATTTGTAGCCGATTTCGAGGATATAGGATTGCCCTACCCTGACGACGGAGACCCTCGACAGGAACGACGCCATCGTCCTGCGCATACGTATCTCCTCGTCCGACGCCTCCTGGCCGGGTGCGATGGGTGCGGCCGCTTCGCTCATCATCGAATGCAGCCAGTCCTTGGCGATCGACCGCCAGGACGAATTATCCTGGATTTCCGGATCCTCGGACAGATTGAGTTTGTTGATGACCGCTTTGGCGATCGGCTCCGACTGGATGATCTCCACCTGACTGGCGATTTCAGCCGCCTCGATGATGATCGTGCCGGTGAAGGCATCCTGAGACGCGATCCGGCCCTGCTCGGGATCCATGACGAGGCGGGCAGCCGCGAAGAAGAGCGGCGGCTGGGTAGCGACATAAACACCGCCTGCGGCAGCGCCCACCGTCGTGAAAAAGGCGAGCATCAGGGTGTGGCGCCGCAGAAAGCGCCATATGTCGCCAAACGATATGTTTTCCGTGTCAGGTGACTGCTTCTTGCCGAACTGGTCGCCGGGGATAAGCTTGCCGATATCGTGAACAACCATATTGTTTTGCCCGATCCTCGAATTCATATGGTTTACTGCACCCGCAAAGGAGGATTGGCGGACGAAAGCATCGAACCGTCCAGGTTCTTGGAGACATTGTAGCGAACGTCCAGCACATCCCCCGGCTCGAGCTGAGCGCTATCTGGAACCGGAGCGGTGGTGCCAGAATCGCCGCCGCGGGTCAGCCAATATTCGAGCGGTTGCACGTCGACGGCCTGAAGGCTTTCGTAGCGCGAAACGGACGCGCCTGCGGCCTGCAGCAGCTGAACGGTCGTGGAGCGCTTCAACCGCACGTCTTCCAGCTCCGCTTCTGTTACCTGCAGTTCCTGCCCCACCTCTGTCTTGCGCTGACCCTTCAGGTTGAGGGCTTCGCGTTCGGTTTCGTTCAGCTTCTGCTTGGCCTGCATGGACGCGACGACCAGATCAAGCTTGTCGCTCTGCATATCGGCGACGATGCGTTCGAGGGAGGTCTTGCGGGAGGTGGTCAGGATCTTGGTGTCGACGAGTTTTGAGATGTCGCCAAGCTCATCCTGGGCGATCTGGACTTGCCTTTCCTGCGCCACCATCTTTTCGTCGAGCACAGTGATCTCGCTTCGCAAGAGCTTCATGAGATCTGCGGCAGATTCCAGCTGGTGCCGCAAGGCGTCGGCTCTTGCCGTAAACAGAGCGCTCTCGCTTTTCAGTATCTGGCCCACGACTGAACCTTCGGGGGCACCGGTCAGTTCCGGTGGAAAATCCACGGAAGGCTTGTCGTTGAGCTCGGCGATCAGCCTGGCGCGGCGGGCCATGAGCTGTTTTGCTTGAAGCTCGAGCCGGCTGAATTCCCCGGCATAGCGAATCTGCTCGGCGTCGGCATATTCGCCGGAGCGGTCATTGCGGCGTTCCCGCCCGCCAGCCAGGGCAAGCGCTTGCTTGACGGTCAGTCCTGGCCTGAATTCGAACTCGTTCGGCCGCTCGACGGCACCGGTGACGTAGACCATTGGGTATTTGGCGATCTCAACCGAGGCGATCGGAGCGGTCGCAAGCCCCGTCAGTTTTTTGATCCTGTCGCCGATCAGGAGCGCCGTCTCTTGCGTCGTCTTGCCGAGAACGGCAATCTCGCCGACCATCGGCATCGAGATATCGCCGCGCTGAGACACGGCATATTCGCCGTTGAGAGCGGTCCATTCCTTGTACTCGCCCGTTGAAGACACCCATTCCACCACCGAGACCTTCATCCTGGTCTGCGCTCGGATTCGGTAGCTGTCGTCTGCAGCATGGACGGCTTGTCCGGTGAAAGCGGTGCCAATGAGCCCTGCCGCCATGATGAAGCGGAGGACACGACGGGCGCCGGGCAATGCGGTTATTGAATTGCGTACGGCAGCAATGGGCATGGCGCGACCTTGTTCTCCTCGTCATTCTGCAGCGAGCAAACCGCTGAACGACGATGATGCGCCTAATGCAATTCGAGTAAATCCACCGCGAGGCAGCCTGCTTTAGTCCAATCTGGGGAAGACGGAGTAGAAAACCGCCGTCCGCTTCCTCCAGTTGCAGTAATTTCGGCCCAGTGTCCGCTCCACATAGGTCTTTCGGCCGTGGCTCTACACCGTTTTAAGGCCGTAGCAGACCAATCTAAGCGCTGTGGAATGCCCTCCGCTTCAACGATGATGGCCAGACTGGTTGGCGAGGGAGACATCATGCGTGTCGCAATTGTTCATTACTGGCTGGTTTCGATGCGCGGCGGCGAGAAGGTCGTCGAGGCCCTCTGCGACATGTTCCCAGACGCCGACATCTTCACGCTCGTTTACGATGAAAGCCGAGTTTCCGAAAAAATAAGGGGACATATCGTCAAGACGTCGTTTCTGCAGCGCTTGCCGGGTGCCGTCAGGCACTATCAGTCGCTGCTTCCGCTGATGCCGTTCGCGCTCGAAAGCCTGGATCTCAGCGGATACGACCTCATCATCTCGAGCGAATCCGGCCCTGCCAAAGGCATCATTGCTCCGCCGCATTCGACACATGTCTGCTACTGCCATTCGCCGATGCGCTATATCTGGGATCATTATCACGTCTATCGTTCGCATGCCGGCCTCGCTTCCAGAATAATGCTTCCGGTGCTCGCCCCGCTTCTGCGGTCCTGGGATGTCAGCACCAGCATGCGCGTCGACCGTTTCGTCGCGAACTCGCACCATGTAAAAGCGCGCATCGGCAAGTATTACGGACGCTCCGCCACGGTCGTCTATCCGCCGGTGGCAGTCGAGGATTATTCGCCCTCGGAGACCATCGAGGACTTCTATCTCTGCGCCGGGCAGCTCGTCTCCTACAAGCGGGTCGATCTTGCCGTGCGGGCCTTTTCCAAGATGGGGCGCAATCTCGTCGTCATCGGCGAAGGCAAGGAGCTTGCCATGCTGAAGTCGATCGCCGGGCCGACAGTGAAATTCCTCGGGCGTGTGCCCTTTTCGGTTCTCAAGGAAAAACTCGCCCGATGCCGCGCCCTGATATTCCCCGGGGAGGAGGATTTCGGCCTTGTCCCGGTGGAAGCCATGGCGAGCGGCCGACCGGTCATCGCTTTTGGCAGTGGCGGAGCGCTTGAAACGGTCGTGCCGGGAGAAACCGGCCTCCTATTTTACGAGCAGAACGTTGAAGCCATCGTCGATGCAGTGCGGTCGTTCGAGGAACATGCCGAGGATTTCGACCCCGAAACCATTCGCACGCATGCAGCGCGGTTCAGCACCAGGAATTTCAAGTTCGGCATGGACTCAATCATCCAGGAGGAACTTCGCGCGAGAAGAAGTAGCGCGCTTGCTGCGGTCTCCCATGCAGAGACCCGCCGCTTTCCTCTGGATAGCGTCTTCCCGGTTCCCCCGCCTGGAACTGATATCGTCCACTAATGGAGCGTCGGCGCAGAGGGCGCCACGACTTTCGTATGCGTCGCGAGGAAATCACACCTTCAGTTCGCGCCGTTCACGCTCGGTGATCATGGCAAGATCAATCACCTTCTGCAGGTTGGCGGCATGGCGGAAGTTGGGGTCTGGTTGCACGCCGCTCATCACCGCTTTGGCAAAGCGCTGGTAGTTTGTTGGCACCGGAGCGACCTCGATGTCCCTCCAGGTCGCACTCTCGATGTTCTCGCCGAGGCAGCCGCGCAGCTGCGAGCCGTTCGGCCGGTGAATGACCTCGAGGCTGCCCCGTTCACCGTAGATGCGAAGCTTCAGCTCATTGAGATGGCCCGTCGCCCAGCGGGTCGCGTGAATGACGCCGAGCGCACCATTGGCGAAGTCGACAGACATCGTGAAGCTGTCGTTGGCATCGAGCAGATACTCGCCGATCTGGCCGCCTGGCGCCTTGTTGAAGGTCTTGAGCCGCGCAAAGACGTGGTCGATGTCGGTTGCCGCGCCATAGGCGGCGAAGTCGAGGATATGGATGCCGACATCGCCGAGCACACCGTTGGAACCGTGACCGGTCGAAAGCCGCCAGAGCCAAGTCGATTCCGTGCGCCAGTCCCCCCAGGCCCGCGACACCAGCCAGCTCTGCAGATAGGATGCTTCGACATGCTTGATGGTGCCGAGCTCGCCGGCAAGCACCATCTCGCGGGCGCGCTGCAGCGGCGCGACGTTGCGGTAGGTGAGGTTGACCATGTTGACGACACCGGCCGCTTCCGCCGCTTCCGTCATCTCCAAAGCCTTCGGATAGTTTTCCGCCAGCGGCTTTTCGCAAAGTACATGCTTGCCGGCAGCAATCAGCGCCATGGTCGTGGGGTGATGGATGCGGTCAGGCGTGACGTTCGTCGCAGCGTCGAAATCACCCCAGGCTATCGCGTCGTTCAATGTCAGGAAGCGTTTTTCGATGCCGAATTCATCGGCGAAGAGCTTCAGGCGATCTGGATCGGTATCGACCGCGCCGACGACCTCGACACCATCCATGTGCGCGAAATGGCGCAACTGGTTCTTCGCCATTACGCCCGTACCAAGAACGAGTAGTCGCATGAATGCTTCCTCAGCAGTGAGCGGCTTGGCCGTTCGGTGCGGTTTCGGGCCGCGCTTTTCAATCGGCTCCTGTGCCTTCCTTACCGGCTCATTTGGGGCATTCGCGATGCTCGTCAACGCACCCGGCACACAGACCTATTGGCACCCCTCCTCCAAAACACGGCAATGAGCGAAGAAAGTCCAGAGAAATCAATGAGAAATGGACTTCGAAAAGATGTTGACGACCAAAACGCCGGTAATGATCAACCCAAGCCCGATCACGGCGGGAAGATCGAGCCGCTGCTTGAAATAGACAAACCCGACCACCGAAATCAGCACTATCCCCAATGCGCTCCAGATCGCATAGGCAATACCGACCGGTATCACCTTCAAAGTGAGCGACAGGACGTAGAAGGCAGCCGTGTAGCAGACGACGAGAAGTACGCTTGGCCAGAAACGCGTGAGCTGCTGCGAAAGCTGCAGCGCGGTCGTGCCGATCACTTCCAGTACGATTGCGGCGAAAAGCAGCGCGTAGACGGCAGCCGGGCTCATGGTTCTGTCCTTTGAAAAATTAGCGCTTGGTAAGTTCAGTAAGCCGGCCAATCAGCGCGCTGCGTTCGGCAGTACCGATCAAGTGGCTCTCGGTCGCGTCGGCAAGCCAGAGACCATCGGCAGCAAAGCGCACGATCTGAGCGTCGATCGACGAGTCGGTGCCGACATATTCGTCGGCCCGCTTCCGTACCCATTCCCGCCAACGCTGGCGCAGTCGCGGCTCGGCCAGCATTGCAATCGTCACCTGCGTCCAGTGACGGGAGTCATCCGTCCTTTTCTTGATGTCGGCGCATACGAAAAGATAGGCGCGCGTGAAGCGCCCGTGCGACACCGGATCGGCCCGCATCAGTTCCTCGAGCTCTTGATCGAAACGTTCGAGCAGACTGTCGAACAACGCATCCAGCAGCGCATTCTTGGTCGGGAAATGGTGCAGCAAGCCGCCCTTGCTGATGCCCGATGCGCCGGAGACGGCATCAAGCGTCACGGACGCCATGCCCTGCTCCGTCGCAAGGCGTGCGGCGACATCCAGCAATTGCCGGCGCACGAGAACGGGCTGTTTCTTGCGATGATGAGCAGTTGACATGTTGTCCTAAAAATACCGTCTGGACGGTTTTGTCAATCAGAATCTGCGTTCTGACCCTGCTGGGTGAAATGCCGCGGACCGTCGCAACCGGTTGCGATCAGGGCAGTGGAAGTGCATTAAGAAGCGGAGTTCAGGAGGCGGAATTTGATGGAAGAGGCAATCACGCTTTATCAGGCGATCGGCGGAGATCTCACGGTGAGGGCGCTGACGCAGCGTTTCTACGAGCTGATGGACTCGCTGCCCGAAGCAAGGCGCGTCCGCGCGGTCCATCCGCCAAGTCTCGAAGGCAGCGCGGAGAAATTTTACGAATATCTGACCGGCTACCTCGGCGGTCCGCCACTGTATACCGACAAACGCGGCCACCCGCGACTGCGCAGCCGCCATTTCGCCGCCGCGATCGGCCCGGTCGAGCGTGACGAGTGGCTGCTCTGCTTTCGACGTGCAATGGACGAGACGATTGTTAACGAGAAGCTGCGTGAGATCATCTGGCCGCCGATCAAACGGCTGGCGTTTCACATGCAGAACAGGGAGCAGGTCCAACCATGATCTCGAACACGCGTGCCGCACCGCTATTCTTCGTCTTTGCCGGTCTCTTCGGCGCGGCAGGCGTGGCACTTGCAGCCGTAGCGGCGCACGGCGGCGGTGAAGCCGCGCTCGCAGCCTCCGCCTCCGCAATGTGCCTGGCACATGCCCCTGCCCTGCTCGGTCTGGCAATCGGTCTTGAGAAGATCAAAACCGCCCGTCTGGCCGGTTTTCTGATCATCGGTGGCACACTGCTCTTTGCCGGCGATCTCGTGATGGTGCGTTTTACGGGGATCGGGCTATTCCCCTTTGCCGCGCCAGCTGGCGGCTGGGCAATGATGCTCGGCTGGCTGGCGATCGCCGCCGGCGGCCTGATGCGCAGCAAACCACAAGCTTAGCGCTGCGGCACGCGGCCGAAGCGCAGCAAGTTGCCGTGCGGATCATGGATGTAGAATTCCTCCATGTTCCAGGGCCGCACTTGCATATCCGTCAGATGCCTTACGCCCCTTGCGCTATATTCCGCGTGGAGGGCCGCAATGCGTCCGCCGCGCAGATAGATCGACGTCTTCTCCGGCAGGCTGGCATCGTTGGTGCGCCAGAAATGCAGCTCCATCTGGTCGCGCCTCACGATCAGATAATCAGGCGTTTGGTGCACGATCTGCGCAAAGCCGAGTTCGTCACGATAAAAGGCAAGCGTCTCGTCGATATCGAGCGAGGGCAGGACCGGCAGAACTTCGATACGGTCCGGATCGCCGCTCATATGCCGTCCACGACATTGAAACCTTCGAATACCGGCGGCCCCTTGTACATGACCTTATGGTTACCCGCATTGCGGTGCGCCGTGCGGAAATTCTCGGATTTCGTCCAGTTCTGGAAATCCTCTTCGCTCTGCCAGAGCGTGTGCGAGGAGAAAAGCGTATAGCCCTCCTCGGCATCCGTCGTGCCTCGCAGCAGGCGGAACTCGACGAAGCCGGGCACCTGCGCAAGACTGGAGTCGCGGTTGCGCCAGACGTTTTCGAAATCCGCCTCGGCGCCAGTTGCGACCTTGAAGCGGTTCATCGCAATATACATCGCCAGTTCCTCACACCTTCTTGCCGTCCGCGCGGGCGTGCGGGAAAGCAACGACATTATTGCCGTTTGCCGCCTCGCGGCCAAGCGCTGCATCGGTCTTTTCTCCGGGCATGCGCGCTTCCCAGACAGGAAACTCCATCACGTTCGCATAAAGCTGCTGGCGCTCGGCATTTTTCACGAGGAGATCGTAGAGCTCGGGCACGAGGCCGTCGCCGTTCTGGGCGGCGAGCTTGTGCAGGCCGATCATCATGAGCCCTTCAGGGCGTTGGTCTTTCATCGGGAATTGTCTCGTTCGTTCATGGTCTGCAGCGCACGCTCCAGGCTTGATTTGCTACCATTTCGCAGGGGAATGAAGGCCTTGCCGAACTTCTTGCAACCGGTCTTCACCCGCAGGCAGGCATCGTGGCTGATACAGTCGATAGGGCAGAACACGCAGTCGACGGAGGGCAGAACCGTATCGATCCGTGAGACCGCCTCTCGCAGTCCGCCGTCATGATGGATCAGTTCGGCGCCGAAGCTGCTCGCGATCTGGCGCAGATGGGCCACCTGGCAATCGCGGCCGCCGACATAGAGGAAACTGCGGCCATCCAGTCTCGATCCACCGGAAGATTGCTGCGTCGTCTGCGCTGCCACATCCGCGTTCACGCGGATTTCCCGGTTAGATCCCTTCCTAGCCTTCCGAGCCATTTATCACCCGTTCGCTCGTTAATCGTCACACGATTCTAACGTGTGCGAACGGACCTTATTAAACCTGAGTTTTACAGTAAAGTATAAAGTTGACAGGTTTTGTCATATTTTACTGCCGGCCCGAGATCTGCACGTCCTGCGTGAAGGTCCAGACCGGCTTGCCCCATTCAGAAGGCAGCGGCGGGAATGGCGAGGCACGGCGGACACCGGCCACAACTGCTTGATCCAGCTCGGGAATTCCCGAGCTACGCGCGACGGAAACAGACGTCAGCGAACCGTCGCCCCCGATCGTCAGGCGCACTCGGACACTTATCGCAGCGCTCATCCGCTTATATTCCGTGGGCACCTTGACGGTGCGGCGAATGCGCGACTGCACCTTGCCGGGGTAATTTGCAACGGCTGCACTTCCGGCACCGCCCGAGCTTCCGGCACTGCGCGAATTGTGGCTGGAGGCTGCCGTCTCGCTTCCATCGCTGGCCCCTCGCCTGGAATCCTGCTTGTTCTCGCCTTGAGAGCCGGCAACCTTCTTTTCCGTCTTCTTGGGCGGCTCCTTCTTTTCCACCGGCGCCGGCTTTTCAGCCTTCGGTTTGACTGTCGGTGCCGGTGCCTTTTCCGGCTGCACCGGCTCCGGCAGCGCTTCGGCGGCCTCGACCGGCTCGACGGGCTTCAATTCCTCCGGTGCATGCGTGGCCATCGGCTGGACGAGCGAGGTCTCAGCGGGAACGTTCGACGTCAGCACCTCAGGCTCTTCCGCGGTCACAGTCTGCGGGGAGACCCGCGTAACCTCCTGGACTGGCTCTACAGCCTCTGCCTGCGTCGGCTGCACCCTTTCCGGTGGAACCTCCGCCGGCTGGACTTCTGTCGGCTGAACCGTCTTCGGTTGCACCATCTCTGCAACCACGACTTCCGGCTGCGGCTCGACCTGCAGATCCGGATCGCCGGCAGAGGCCTGGTCGGCTTCCGAATCGCCTAGAATGACGACACTCACTGCCTCGCCTGCTTCCTCCTCCGGGTCGTGTGGCGTCACGGCCAAGCCCATTGCCAGAGCCGTGACGAGGATGGCATGAAAGGCAAACGAGGTCAGGCAGGCGGTGGCTACGCGTCGCTTGCTCGGCTTCGGCTCGCTTGCCTGCTTTTCAAGGGCATCATGGTCCATCGGCGGCACGTCTGCCGCTCCTGTTTTGCGAGCCTGCGGATGTTCCGGAAAGGATTCGATGAGCGAGTGGCGCGCATAGTGGATGACGGCTTCTGCGGCGGGCTGGCGCTGCGCATGGCGCAGCTCGGGCAGTTCATGCCCGGGATGGATGCCCGGCATATTGTCGTTCAAGCCGTCAGCGTCCTGCTCCACGATGAAATCGTGTCGCAACCTGGATTTCGCTGGAATTGCCATATGCCTGCCCCGGCCCGGTTTGAAACTGAAGCCCGCCGGAGAGCGCCCCGGCGCAAATTGCTCACCCCTCGAAGGGAACGCTAATCTGCGAACGGGTAACGAGACCTTTCATGCATTCGCCCGCTGCCGGGCCATCGCAGACCGGCGTATCGTTGATGAGAATGCGGGTCACGGCCTCGCACTTCAAATTCGGCATGTCGAACTGCCGCACGCGCTTCTTGCCCTGCGGCAGATCGCGAAAGTCGAGCACGGTGATCTTGTCGACGGTGTTCTTGTCGTTGAAGAAGGCAAGTTCGAACGAGATCTTGTTGACGGGTGCTGCAAGTTTGTTGAGCGCCACGAAGGTCATCATGCAGCCCTTCTGCGAGGGCGTCAGCGCATTCAACTCGACTTCGAGGGGATTTGCAGGGGCGGTTGCGGCGCCGCCTTGCGCATAAGCGGAGCAAAGACTTCCGGCCGCCATCAATCCGCCTGCCAAAAGTGCTGCAAATCTGCCCGCCGCCATCATCGCTTCTCCACTGATTTTTCAGAACTTGAGTGTGAAACTCTTCTATTGCGTGTTTAAAAAATGATGACTATGAAAGTCAAGTTAATTGTATCGTGGCCGGAGGAAAACAACCCCCGGCACCAGCGGAAAATTGCCAACCGATATGATGGTTGAGAAGCCAGACACCTTTAAGCATGCGCCTCTCCCGCGGGAGGCAGCCGAAATTCGCACCATCGAAAGCGCGGACATTTTCCGCGGTGCGAACGAGATCGTGATCCGGCATGGTGGCGTGGTCTACCGCATGAAAATTACCCGGCAGGGCAAACTCATTCTCAATAAGTAAGGGTAGCAGATGACTGATGAGACCAGACCGGCGCCGGCCGAAATTCGCGCGTTCCGCGCCGAAAATCCGCAGATGCGCGAGCGCGATATCGCATCGCGGCTAAACATTTCCGAAGCGGCCCTCGTCGCCGCCGAAGTCGGCATTTCCGCAACTCGCATCGACGCCAGCGCGCTGAAGCTTCTCGAGCGCGTGGCCGAACTCGGCGAAGTCATGGCGCTGTCGCGCAATGAAAGTGCCGTCCACGAAAAAATCGGCATCTTCGAAAACATCAAGATGGGCATGCAAAGCGCAATCGTGCTTGGCGAAAACATCGACCTTCGCATCTTCCCGACCCGCTGGGCCCATGGCTTTGCCGTCACGAAGAAGATCGGCGACGACGAACGCCTCAGCCTGCAGTATTTCGACAAGGCTGGCAAAGCGGTTCACAAGGTGCATCTGCGTCCGAACTCGAACGTCGAGGCCTACCGCTCGATCATCGCTGATCTGAAGCTGGACGACCAGTCGCAGGAAATCGTCGAGGCCGAAATCTCCGCTTCAGAGGATGAATCGGGCGACGTCGACCGCGACGAATTGCGCGCCAACTGGAGCAAGCTCACAGACACGCATGAATTCTTCGGCATGTTGAAGCGCCTGAAAATCGGCCGCCAGGCCGCGCTGCGCACGGTCGGCGACGATTACGCCTGGAAGCTCGACAACATGGCGACGGCAGAGATGATGAACGCCTGCGTCAGGGCCGGTCTGCCGATCATGTGCTTTGTCGCGAATAACGGCATCGTGCAGATCCATTCCGGCCCGATCTTTACCGTTCAGGCCATGGGACCTTGGATCAACATCATGGATCCGACCTTTCACCTGCATCTCCGCCAGGACCACATCGCCGAGACCTGGGCCGTGCGCAAGCCTACCAAGGATGGCCATGTCACCTCTCTGGAAGCCTATGACGCCAACGGCGAAATGATCATCCAGTTCTTCGGCAAGCGGAAGGAAGGTTTCGACGAGCGTACCGATTGGCGCGAGATCATCGAAAGCCTGCCGAAGGCCGGAACGAGCATCGCAGCGTAAGGGAGTGGGAACGATGAGAATAGCTTCGAACTTGAGCCGCCTCCGGCTTTGCGAACTGGCACTGACCGCAGCCGTCATGGCGCTGCCTTTGCTGGCCGCCACAACGGCGGGAAATAGCTTTATCCGGGCGGCGCGGGCCGAGGAACCGAAAAAGATAGACACCTCGCGTCTTGTCGCCGTCGGCGGCGACGTGACCGAAATCGTCTATGCGCTTGGCGAAGAAGGCCGCCTCATCGCCCGCGATTCCACCAGCACCTATCCCGACGCGGCCTTGAAGCTGCCGGACGTGGGCTATATGCGGGCTCTCTCTCCGGAAGGCATCCTTGCCGTCAACCCGACCGCGATCATCGCGGTGGAAGGATCCGGTCCGCCTGAAGCGCTGACCGTCCTGAAGAACGCCAGCGTGCCGTTCGAGACGGTTCCAAATAGCTATGATCGGGCCGGCATCCTGACGAAGATAAACAAGATCGGCACGTTGCTTGCAGTGTCCGACAAGGCCAAGGCGCTGGAAACCAAGGTCGGCGCCGATCTGGATGCCGCGATTGCCGAGGCCGGCAAGCGGCCGGAAGCGGAACGCAAGCGCGTGCTTTTCATCCTCAGCACGCAGGGCGGCAAGATCATGGCCTCCGGCGCGGACACGGCGGCTGATGGCATTATCAAGCTCGCGGGTGCCATCAATGCCGTCGGCACCTTCTCAGGCTACAAACCGGTGACCGATGAGGCTATCGTCGAGGCAAAGCCCGACGTGATCCTGATGATGAACCGTCAGGGCAGTCACGCGGCCGCCAACGACGACCTCTTCAAGCAGCCGGCGCTCGCCCTGACCCCCGCGGCCCGGAAGCAGGCGGTCATCCGCATGGATGGCCTGCATCTTTTGGGCTTCGGTCCGCGCACGGCAGGCGCCGTCCGCGAATTGAACGCAGCCATCTACGGGGGCTAAGATGGCTCTGCTGGCCGCCATGACGGGACGGAAACGATCGCTTCTTTCGATAGCGGCGTTTCGCGAGCACCGCCGGGCAGGCGATCGGCGCCGCCTGGCGGTCTTCGTGATTGGCCTGCTCGTGGTGGGTTCCGCCTTGTCGCTGCTGTTTTCGGTGACCACCGGCGCGTCGGATGCCTCGATTGTCGACGTGATTGCAAACGTGGCAGGTTCGCAGGCGGCGCTGACCACGCGCGACCGGATCATCATCTTTGACATCCGGATGCCTAGGGCGATCCTCGGCTTTCTCGTCGGCGGCTCGCTCGCCGTCTCCGGCGCCGTGATGCAGGGACTGTTCCGCAATCCGCTTGCCGATCCCGGCCTCGTCGGCGTGTCGTCCGGAGCAAGCTTCGGCGCTGTCGTGATGATCGTGCTCGGCGGAACGATCGCCCTGCCATTATTTGCGCTTCTCGGAATCTATGCCCTGCCGGTTTCAGCTTTCGGCGGCGGCCTTGTCACGACGGTGCTGCTTTACCGGATCGCAACGACCAATGGCCAGACCTCTGTCGCCACGATGCTGCTGGCTGGAATCGCGCTCGGAGCGCTCACCGGTGCGATGACAGGGCTGCTGACCTATATCGCCAACGACCAGCAGCTTCGCGATCTCACTTTCTGGTCCATGGGCTCGCTCGCAGGCGCAACTTGGGTGAAGATCGCCGCCGCCGCGCCGATCATTCTGGCATCTTTCGCAATCCTGCCCTTCATGGCGCGCGGACTGAATGCCATAACCCTTGGCGAGGCGGCAGCATTTCATATGGGCGTTTCGGTTCAGCGGCTGAAGAATATCGCGATCGTAACCGTTGCCGCGGCAACCGGCGCGTCGGTTGCCGTCAGCGGCGGAATAGGTTTTGTCGGCATAGTCGTGCCGCATCTGCTTCGCATGATCATCGGGCCCGACCATCGCTATCTGCTGCCGGCCTCCGCTCTTCTCGGCGGCTCGCTCTTGATCTTCGCCGACGTTCTGGCGCGCACCATCGTCGCGCCCGCCGAATTGCCAATCGGCATCATCACGGCTGCCGTCGGCGGACCTTTCTTCCTGTGGATATTGTTGCGGCAGCGCTCGCGGCTTGCGCTCTAAAAGTGAATTTCGATGATCGAACTTTCCGGCATCTCGGTCCGCCTGTCGGGCAAGACTATCGTGCATGACGTCAGCTTTACGGCGAAGGCCGGCCAATTGACGGCGATCGCCGGACCGAACGGCTCCGGCAAGACGACCACAATGAAGGCGATCTCAGGCGAGCTTTCGTGCGACGGATGCGTGCGCATCAACGGCGAGGAGGTCAAGACGATGGAACCCTGGCAGCTGGCTGCCATTCGCGGCGTGCTTCCGCAGGCAAGCGCCATTTCCTTTCCGTTCACGGTGCGCGAGGTCGTGCGCATGGGACTGACGACGGGGCTGAACCTGCACCCCGAACGGGCCGAGCAGATCGCGGCGCGGGCGCTCGCCGCCGTCGACCTTGGAGGCTTCGAAGGCCGATTTTACCAGGAGCTTTCGGGCGGCGAGCAGCAACGCGTCCAGCTCGCGCGCGTGCTGTGCCAGATCTGCGAGCCGGTCGTGAAGGGAAAACCCTGCTGGCTGCTGCTCGATGAGCCGGTATCCAGCCTCGACATAAGCCATCAGCTGACGATCATGAGCCTTGCACGAAAATTTTGCGACGCAGGCGGCGGCGTGATCGCGGTCATGCACGATCTTAACCTGACTGCTCTTTTCGCCGACCAGATCGTACTTATGAGAGCCGGGGGACTAAGCGCTGCCGGCAGCGTCAGCGACGTGCTCACGGACGAGCGCATGCAATCTGTATTCGGATGCCCGCTGCGCATCAATCAGGTTCCGACGGACGGAACGCCCTTTGTCCTGGCTCACAGCGCGCTGGCCGGCCGCTAACGGCCGGAACTTTTGATTGGCAAGCGCGTTGTCGTGTCGATGATTTGGATCAATGCCGGGCGATACTACTTATTGCAATGATCGGTGCTGACGTTTGAAACCGGCGCGACTTTGCGCGCGCCCATGCCAAGGAGAGCATCATGGCTTCCATCCTCCCGTCCATCCGCGGCCGGCGCCATGGCAACGGTACGCTTCACGACATCGAATCCACGATCGAGGATCAGATCGAAAGCCTGCGCGACGAAATCGCGAGCCTGACGAAACTGGTTGCGAAAGATTCGCGGCGACGCGGCGAGAAGCTCCGCTATCAGGCGGCCGCCGGCTATGACGAACTCCTCGGCCGCAGCGAAGACCTGCTTCACGATCTGCAGGAGAGCTATCTGCGCGGCGCAAACGAAGTTCGCCATACGGTACGCAGGCATCCGATCGCAACGATCGGTGCGGCGGCCGCCTTCGGCCTCGTGCTCGCGCTCCTCGCACGCCGTTAAGGAGGATCGATGCTCTTGCCGATCCTCAGCCTTTTGATAGGAAACAGTTTCCAAAGGACCGTTGCGCGAACCAAGCGCAACGGTATTTTCATTGTGCTCGCCGCCATCTTCCTTCTGACGGCCTATGTACTTGTGGTGACAGCCGGAACAATCTGGCTCGCGGGCATCTACGGAGCAGTGGGTGCTGCCCTCTTTCTTGCGGCATGCGCGCTGCTGATCGGCATCGTCGTGCTGATCATCATGACGATGATGAATGCACGGGAAGCGCGTCGAGCGCAGGAGCGCCGCCTGGCGATCGAGTCGCTGGCAGCCGTCGGCATCGGCCTTGTGCGTTCACAGCCGCTTTTGACGGCAGGAGTGCTTGCCGCGCTGGTTGCAACTAACCTGATGGGCTCCAAGCGCCGCGATTAGCAATGGTGACCTCCAGCCAGTCTGGAAGTCCCATTGTTGGGACCAACCGGCCGCTTCGGCCAAACGTCGTCCCACTGGTTGTCCATAGAGTGCACGCCAAGGCCAGGCGCGTGCCGACGGAGATGGCCAGCCCGAACAAAGGCTGGCCCATACCCGTTCGTGGCTACCTGAATATTTGCCTCGGGTCGCCCGAGATTGCAACGGCAATCCGTGCCCGCAAGCCGCACTCACCTCCAGCGATACCGGTCATGAGAACAGCTGGTGACCATCAATCTGGGCAGCAGCACCACCGGCATTGCTGACCAGTTTTCAGGGCGAGCCTTCAGCTTCTGCACAACGAAAACCGACGCCCTGAGGCAGCCGGCTTTCCTCCCATTCAACACATGGATCAGAAGGCGAAGGCTTTCGATGTTAGCGGCGCGGATGTCGAATCCGGGCCGAAATCCGCTTCGCCGGAAATCTGCAGCAGTTCCTGGAGCCGTTGGCGCGCACGGTTGACGCGGCTCTTGATGGTGCCGACGGCGCATCCGCAGATCTCCGCGGCCTCTTCGTAGGAGAAGCCCGATGCGCCGACGAGAATAATCGCCTCGCGCTGGTCTGGCGGCAGTTGATCAAGCGCCTTCTTGAAATCCTGCAGGTCGAGGGCGCCGTACTGCGCCGGATGCATCGCCATGGATTCGGTGAAAAGGCCGTCGCTATCCTGGATCTCGCGGCCGCTCTTGCGCATCTGGCTATAAAGTTCGTTGCGCAGGATCGTGAAAAGCCAGGCCTTCATGTTGGTGCCCATTTCGAAGTGATCCTGCTTTGCCCAGGCCTTCATGATGGTGTCCTGCACCAAGTCGTCGGCGCGATCGTGCCGGCCGATCAGCGAAATCGCGAATGCACGCAGACTCGGCAATGCCGCCAGCAGTTCGCGTTTGAAGCTTGGTTTAGCCTTATCCATCAGCTCGCCCTTAATCGGCCAGTTTGGCCGAAGCCAACATCTCAGCCTGGTCCAGCTTCTCGAGCAGGTCGAGAAAACGATCGGGGATTGCCTCGTCCTGCGCGGCGGCATAAAGGGACCGCAGTTTGACGCCGATTTGGTTGTTTGGATCGAGGATATCGCTTGCGCGCGTTTCGAGCCGCTGCTGATTCTGTTCTTCTGTCTGCTGCTTTTTCATCAACTCGTCGCTTCTTGCCGTTGTCTTTGTCTGAATGGACGATACGTTTGCGCTGCGGCTTGATATGCCAACAGCACCTTCCGCCGCCCGAGGCGGTTGGTGCTGAAATACTTGCCGTTTATCGAGTCTCAAAATCGCGGTACGCCCTTCATTCGTCGCCAGCATAATGCAAGGCTGTGAAAAAAGTTCCGCATATACTGGAACTTTTTTAATAGCGCGACGTTTCCACTGCATTAGAGCCAGTTATGGCCTACGGACGGGAGTTTTTAATGACACTTTCTACTCGAATTGCGCCGCATCTTCCTTATTTGCGTCGCTATTCCCGCGCGCTGACCGGCACCCAGACTTCAGGTGATGCTTACGTTGCCGCTGTTTTGGAAGCGATCATCGCCGATATTTCGATTTTCCCGGATACCGAGAACGACCGCGTCGCGCTCTACAAACTGTTCACGAAACTGTTTGGTTCCACCGCCATCCAGATTCCCGAGCCGGCATCGCCTTACGCCTGGGAACAGCGAGCGACCGTAAACCTCGGCAAGGTCTCGCCGCTTGCCCGCCAGGCCTTTATCCTCGCGTCGGTCGAGAATTTCCGCGTCGGCGAAATCGCCGACATCCTCGAGACCGATGACCAGGAAGTGATGAGCCTGCTCGACAAGGCCTCGCAGGAGATCTCCCGCCAGGTGGCCACCGATATCATGATCATCGAAGACGAGCCCCTGATCGCGATGGATATCGAACAGATGGTCGAAAGCCTCGGCCATAAGGTTACCGGAATCGCCCGCACCCATTCAGAGGCCGTGGCTCTTTACAACAAGACCAAACCGAACATGGTCCTTGCCGATATCCAGCTTGCCGACGGCAGCTCCGGCATCGACGCCGTGAACGACATTTTGAAGACATCAAGCGTGCCCGTGATTTTCATCACCGCTTTTCCAGAGCGCCTATTGACAGGCGAGCGGCCGGAACCGACGTTCCTGGTCACCAAGCCATTCAATCCAGACATGGTCAAGGCTTTGATCAGCCAGGCGCTATTCTTCAATGAATCCACCAAGGTCGCGGCATGAAGCAGAACCGTCAAAGCGACGGAACAAAGGCAATAGCGAGGCGTTCCCAGCTAGCTGGGGCGCTCCGGCAACAGCTTTAACTGTTTCTCCAACGCTTGGTCATAAAATGACCAGCGGGGTTCCTGAAATGGCAACCTCTTTCCAGCTGAACAAGAAGGATCGAAGGAAAGGCGGCCTGGTGAATACGACAGAACCATTAACCGGCAAGCCCTTCGCGCTGGAGGGCAAGTCCGCGATGATGGAGCGGGCGCTGAGTAGCGCTGGAATTTCTATTCTCTTCCAGGATTCGACGCTGACACTTTCCTACGCCGAAAATCTTCCCCGCCATTTCGCCGAATTGTTTTTCGCCGGCGGCAGCGACAGCGACCTCTTCGGCAAGGCGCATGGCGATTATCTGAGGACCCTGAAGTTCAAGGTGCTCGAAACCGGGGCGGCGACCAATGCAGAGATCGATATGGACGTGGATGGCGAGGTCCGGACCTACGAACTCAAAGTACAGCGCATCAACAACGGCGGCTCCCTCGGCATTCTTTCGGTCATTTCCGAAGTCACCGAGATGCGGCACCGTGAAAAGGTGCTGAAATCGCTTCTGCGCGAACTGTCGCACCGCTCCAAGAACCTGCTGGCGATCATTCAGGGCATCGCGACGCAGACGGCCCGCAATACGCTGTCGCTCGACAGCTTCCTTGCAAAGTTCCGCGGCCGCCTTCAATCGCTTTCCAACTCGCAGGATCTCATTACGGATTCGAGCTGGCGCGGCGCCTATCTCTTCGACCTTGCGCAAAAGCAGTTCGCACCCTATTGGCCGGAAACGGCAGGCTCAATGCCGATCTTCGGCATCAACGCGCATATGACCCCGAATGCCGCCGTACATCTCGGATTGGCGCTTCATGAGCTCATCGTCAATTCGGCCTCCTATGGAGCAATTGCCGGCGGCGGCTCCTCGATCACGCTGAACTGCAAGGAAGCCAGGCACAACGACAAGAAAGCGATCGAGATCGCCTGGGTGGAAATCCTTCCGAACCGGACAGAGGTTCACGAGTTCAGCGAAAACAGCTTCGGCAAGACCGTGCTGGAACGCGTCGTTCCCTCCTCTATGAACGGCAAGGCGGAACTCCGGCTCGTCCCTGGCCGTATAGAATATTACCTGCAGATCCCCGAGACGGAATTTGAAATCCTAAAGCGTCCCTGAGCTTCGCAGCGCCGGGCCTCAACAAAAAACAGCCAGTGCGAGGGCGGCGCACTGGCTGTTTTCACTCATCGGGAGGGGACCGTGAGTAGTCCGGATGATGGGTTGGGGGCGCGCATGTTGGGTCGATGCGATCATCATCCGGATGCCGCATTAACGACCGCGTGGACCTTTGGTTCCGCAAGGTTCGGAAAAAAATTGAATTTTTATGAATATTTTTGGCAAGGTGCGAATGCCATCCTTCATCGAGAAGGCTCGGACGCACCCTACGCTGCGAACTGATGTAATAAAGACAGAGACTTATGCGGATACAAAGTTCAAAATTTTACCGTTTGATAAATTTTTTATCCTGAGTTACGCTTTCCCTCACTAGCCGTTTACCAATAATGAGGGAACTTCAATGGAACGACTGGAAACTGGGATTCATTCCGGCCGGCTCTCGGGCGCCGAGTATGAAACTAACTTTTCCGATCTGCATCCGCGCCTCGACAATCATGAGGCGCTGGTCGCCGCCGACCGTTGCTATTTTTGCTATGATGCGCCGTGCATGACGGCCTGTCCCACCTCCATCGACATCCCGCTGTTCATCCGCCAGATCGCAACCGGCAACCCGATAGGTTCGGCCAAGACGATCTTTGACCAGAACATCCTGGGTGGCATGTGCGCCCGCGTCTGTCCCACCGAAGAGCTCTGCGAACAGGCCTGCGTGCGCAACACCGCAGAGGAGAAGCCCGTCGAGATCGGCCGCCTTCAGCGTTACGCCACTGATATGGCCATTCAGGCTGACAGGCAGTTTTATGAACGCGCTGCCTCGACCGGCAAGAGGATCGCAATTATTGGCGCCGGACCGGCCGGCCTTGCCGCCGCTCACCGTCTTGCGGTGAAGGGCCACGACGTCGTCATCTATGACAGCAGGTCGAAATCCGGAGGCCTGAACGAATATGGCATCGCCACCTACAAAACAGTCGACGGCTTTGCCCAGAAGGAAGTGGATTACGTGCTGTCGGTCGGCGGTATCGAAGTCCGCCACGGCCAGCAGCTTGGCCATGATTTCTCGCTTGCCGATCTGCAGTCCCAGTACGACGCCGTCTTCCTCGGCATCGGCCTTGCCGGTGTCAATGCCTTGCGCGTCGATGGTGAGAACCTGCCGGGTGTCGAAGACGCGGTCGATTTCATCGCCGGTCTGCGTCAAGCGGCGAACAAGGCCGATGTTGCCATCGGCCGCCGTGTCGTCGTTCTCGGCGGCGGGATGACCGCTATCGATGCGGCCGTTCAGGCAAAACTGCTAGGCGCCGAAGAAGTGACGATTTGCTACCGCCGGGGCAAGGAGCATATGAACGCCTCGGAGTTCGAGCAGGACCTCGCAACGTCAAAGGGTGTCATCATCCGCCACTGGCTGGCGCCGAAGTCCATCCTGTCGCAGGACGGCAAGGTCGCCGCGATCGAGGTGGAATATACCAGGCTCGTCGACGGGCGTCTCGTCACCACCGGCGAAACCGGCGTCATCGCCGCCGATCAAATCTTCAAGGCGATCGGCCAGACCTTTGAAGCATCCGGTCTTGGTTCGCTGCGCATGGAATCGGGACGGATCGCAATCGACGGCGAAGGCCGCACCTCGCTCGACGGCGTCTGGGCGGGAGGCGACTGCGTCTTCGGCGGCGATGACCTGACCGTATCTGCCGTCGCGCATGGCCGTGATGCTGCCGAATCCATCAACCGTGTGCTTGCTGCCGGTGCGCAGCCAGCCGCCGCCGTCGCGTGAGGAGAATGAACAATGGCTGATCTCCGCAACAATTTCGTCGGCATCAAGTCGCCCAACCCGTTCTGGCTCGCCTCTGCGCCGCCGACCGACAAGGCATATAACGTCGAGCGCGCCTTCAAGGCGGGCTGGGGCGGCGTCGTCTGGAAGACGCTGGGCGAAGAAGGCCCGCCCGTCGTCAACGTCAACGGCCCGCGCTACGGCGCGATCTGGGGAGCCGACCGCCGCCTGCTGGGTCTCAACAATATCGAGCTGATTACCGACCGCGACCTTTACACCAACCTGCGCGAAATGAAGCAGGTGAAGATGAACTGGCCGGACCGCGCCCTGATCGCCTCGATCATGGTTCCTTGCGAGGAAGATGCCTGGAAGGCGATCCTGCCGCTCGTGGAGGAGACCGGCGCCGACGGCATCGAACTCAATTTCGGCTGTCCTCACGGCATGTCCGAGCGCGGCATGGGCTCCGCGGTCGGGCAGGTGCCGGAATACATCGAGATGGTCGTGCGCTGGTGCAAGCAGTATACCCGCATGCCGGTCATCACCAAGCTGACGCCGAACATCACCGACATCCGCAAGCCGGCACGTGCCGCCAGGGCCGGCGGTACGGACGCCGTCTCTCTGATCAACACGATCAACTCGATCACCGCGGTCAATCTCGACACATTTTCTCCTGAACCGTCGATCGATGGCCGCGGCAGCCATGGCGGCTATTGCGGCCCGGCGGTGAAGCCGATTGCGCTCAACATGGTGGCCGAGATCGCCCGCGATCCGGAAACATACGGCCTGCCGATCTCCGGTATCGGCGGCGTGACCACCTGGCGCGATGCTGCCGAGTTCCTGGCGCTCGGCGCCGGCAACGTGCAGGTCTGCACCGCGGCCATGACCTATGGCTTCAAGATCGTGCAGGAGATGATCACCGGACTCTCCGACTGGATGGACGCCAAGGGCCACAGGTCGCTCGACGATATCACCGGCCGCGCCGTTGCAAACGTATCCGACTGGCAGTATCTGAACCTCAACTATGTCGCCAAGGCGAAGATCGACCAGGATGCCTGCATCAAATGCGGCCGTTGTCACATCGCCTGCGAGGACACCTCGCATCAGGCAATCACGCAGTTCGTCAACGGCATGCGCCACTTCGAGGTGATGGAAGAGGAATGCGTTGGCTGCAATCTTTGCGTCAACGTCTGCCCGGTCGAAAACTGCATCACCATGGAGGCCCTGCCCGCCGGTACGCTTGACAAGCGCACGGGCCGCCTGGTCGATCCGAATTACGCCAACTGGACGACCCACCCGAACAATCCGATGGCAAGACAGGCGGCAGAGTAAAAGACGGCAGCGGCCCCAAGCCTGCGGCAATGCCCTCATCCGGCTGCCGCTCTTTCCTCTCAGACGGTGAAGTATGCCGTTTGGGCTCGACCTTGAGGATGATGCGCCCCTCTTCCCGCAGGTTAGGGGCATCGATTTGGCGCGATCCGCGCAACAAAAGACCGCACTACACCCCGAACGACTTCCTGTAGGCGCTCGGGCTTGTCCCAAGCCGCTTGCGGAAATGATGCCGCATCGTCGCCAGCGTGCCGAAGCCGCTGGCGACGGCGATGTCGTCAAGCGATGCGGCGACTTCCCTTTCCAGGAGATCGCGGGCCCGGCGAAGCCGCTCTTTGAGCAGCCAGTTGCCGACGCTGAGGCCCGTCGTCTTTTCGAAGCGGCGCTGAAAGGTGCGCAAGCTCATGCCCGCTCTTTGCGCCAGCAGGCTGATCGACTGCTCCTCGTCCAGTCGCTCGCGCATCCATTCAAGCAGTGGTCCGAGCCGCATTCCCTCCCGCTCTTCGAGCACGGGGGCGCTGATGAATTGCGCCTGCCCCCCTTCGCGATGCGGCGGAAGCACCAGACGTCGCGCCACACTGTTTGCGGCCTCTGCACCAAAATCAC
Organism: Rhizobium etli 8C-3; assembly: GCF_001908375.1. Classification (NCBI taxonomy): domain Bacteria; kingdom Pseudomonadati; phylum Pseudomonadota; class Alphaproteobacteria; order Hyphomicrobiales; family Rhizobiaceae; genus Rhizobium; species Rhizobium etli. Next base: position 2,919,323 of record NZ_CP017241.1, read on the forward strand.
CGCGCACGACGTGCAAGCAGAGATCTATGCCGGCCGCACTGCCCGCGGCCGTCAGGATGCTGCCCTCGTCCATGTAGAGAACATTCGCATCGAACGCAGTTTGCCGATAGCGCGCTGCGAGCGCGGCGACATAGCGCCAATGCGTCGTCGCGCGCCGGCCGCTCAAAAGACCGGACGCGGCAAGCACGGCAACGCCGGAGCAGAGCGACATGATACGGGCGCCGCGCTCATGAGCCTGACGCAGTGCATCGATCAACGGCTCCGGCACCGGTGCATCGATCGACCGCCAGCCCGGCACGACGATGAGATCGGCTTCGGCCAGAACCTCCAGGCCGCGATCGACCAAAACAGTCAATCCGCCCGCAGCACGCAGCGGCCCCGGCTCGACGCCGCAGACCGAATAATGATACCAGCCCTCGCCCATTTCCGGACGCGGAAGGCCGAAGACTTCGTAGGCAATGCCGAATTCGAAAGTGCATAGCCCGTCATAGGCAAGCACGACGACACGGGGACGTCTGAGTGAATTTGGCATGATCTTTACGCTAACCGTCATTAAAGCCAATTTCACCATGCCATAACATCGGCGATGGTCGGCTGCAACTCGAACCCAGAAAGCATACCGATGCCAAGCCCCGTCAGCGATATACCCGCCGCTTCTCCGGAAGAGACCGCCGCCTACTACGCCCGCAAGCTCGCCTTCGAGACGGACTGCTGGGACGTCCAGGCCTCCATTTCCTCGGGCAAGGCCGATTTCGTCCTGATCGACGTTCGGTCCCCGGCGCTCTTTTCCTCATCGCATCTGCCGGGGGCGATCAACCTGCCCCACGGAAAGATGACCGCCCACCGCATGTCGCAGTGGCCGGCCGATACGCTCTTCGTCGTCTATTGCGCCGGGCCCCATTGCAACGGAACCGACAAGGCGGCGCTGCGCCTGGCGCGGCTCGGCCTCTCCGTCAAGGTCATGATCGGCGGCATGACCGGCTGGGCTGACGAGGGCTTCGCCTTTGCCGGTGGTGAAGCCGCAATGGCCGCGCAGTGACGGACCTCCTTTAACGCCGATGCACATTTCGCAAAATGGGGCTATGGTTCCTTGCGTGCCGCAGTGGGAGGAACAGGTGGTTTTGGAGCGAAACGAAAATCTGAACAGCACCTCCCCTCGCGGGAAAGCCGGCGCAGTTGCGCCGGCATCGTCGCCCTCTGCTCGTGCGGGTGTCGTGGCAGCTGCCGTTTACCAGCAGGGACAGCGCATCCGCGATATCCGCATAGAAGAGGCCGGCGAATGGCGAAGGCACGACAATGCAGTCGTCTGGATCGGCTTGCACGAGCCGGACGAGATGCTGCTGCACCAGGTGCAGGCCGAGTTCAATCTCCACCCACTGGCGATCGAGGATGCCGCCCAGCCGCATCAGCGCCCGAAGCTGGAAATTTACGGCGACGCCATGTTCATCGTTGCCCGTACCGCCCACATGAAGGACGGCGAAATCGTCTTCGGCGAAACCCATCTTTTCGTCGGCCGGGGCTATGTCGTTTCCGTGCGCCACGGCGCGTCGTCCTCTTACCTTTCGGTGCGGCAGCGGTGCGAGGCGACGCCGGCGGCGCTCGCTCATGGGGAGAACTACATTCTCTATTCCATCCTCGACTTCATCGTCGACAACTACATGCCGGTGATCGAAGTCGTGCAGGAGGAGGTCGAGACGCTCGAAGACCTGATGTTGCGCGAGCAGCTTACGAAAGTTGACATCGAGCGCCTCTACCTGCTGCGGCGTAAGCTTTTGCGGCTGCGCAATGCGGTCGTACCGCTCGTGGACGTCTGTCGCCGCTATGAGCATATCGACCTTCCGGGTATGGACTCGACGCTTCAATCGCTGTTTCGCGACGTCACCGACCATGTGCGCCGGGTGCAGGAGGATATCGACGCGCTGCGTGAAGTCCTCGCCTTCGCCTTTGAAGCCAGCGTGATGATCGGCCAGACCGAACAGACGGCGATTGCCCGAAAGCTCGCCTCCTGGGCGGCGATCCTTGCTGTTCCGACGGCGATCGCCGGTATCTACGGGATGAATTTCAATGAAATGCCGGAACTGAACTTCCGGTACGGCTATTTCATCGTGCTGGGCGTGATCGCAACCCTGTGCGTGACACTCTTCGCCTTGTTCCGCCGGGCGAAGTGGCTGTAGCCGCCGCTTCCGCCAGAATACTCTGACGGGAGCAGATCCCGCTCAAAAACCGATGACGATCTTTCCGAAGGGGCCGCGATCGAGGTGTTGAAGGGCCTGCGGCAGTTCGTCGAAGCTGTAGCGCTTGTCGATCACCGGCTTCAGGCTGGTGCGATCGACGGCGCGGACAAGGTCCTCCAGCGCGCGGCGGTCTCCCACACTAAGGCCTTGTACCGTCGGCGATTTCAATAGCAACGATTGCATCGGCGCAGATAGCTCGAAGCCGTCCATGACACCGATCACCGAAATCCGGCCGTTAACCGCCACAGCCTTTAGGGACTGGCCGAAATTGGCGCCGGCTGCGATCTCAAAAATATGGTCGGCGCCGTAATCCTGCGTCAGTTCGAGGACCCTTTCGGCCCAATTCTCCCTGCCGATCGCATGATCGGCGCCGAGAGCACGGGCGCGCTCGAGCTTTTCGGCATTTGCCGAGGTGATGATGACTTCGGCACCGTGCACCTTGGCAAGTTGAAGACCGAAGAGCGCTACCCCTCCGGTTCCCTGAATGAGCACCTTGTCGCCGGCCTTCAGCCTGCCGAGTTCGACAAGGGCAAACCACGCCGTCAGACCGGCGCACGGCAGCGTGCTCGCTTCAACGGCATCGAGCGTCTTGGGCGCGTGAACGAACCAGTCCTCGCAAAAGGTCACATACTGGCAGATCACGCCCGGATAATATCCGCCGAGTGTCTTGTAGGGCGGGTGGCGGGCATCGCCGAGGCCTGGCCCGTTGATGCGCCCAGGATGAAAGGTCGTGATGACGCGGTCGCCCGGCTTGAATCGCGTGACTCCGGGACCGACAGCTTCGACCACGCCGGCAAGGTCGGATCCCGGAACGAACGGAAACTGCAGCGGCAGACCCATGCCGGTTTCGAGCACCAGCTTGTCGCGATAGTTCAGCGATACCGCCTCGGCACGGACCAGAACCTTGTTGCCGGTCGCTTCTTCGACAGCCGCTTCACGCACCATCAGGTTCGTCGGTCCGACTTCGTCGATCGCCCATTGCTTTGCCAACATTCTTCTCACTCCATTCGGTTGACTGAGCCGAAGCATATCGTTGAAATTTAAGCGACAGTTGCGTTATTAATTCCACAAACTGTTTCTCTAAAGGATACAATCATGGAACAGCTCAAAGGCATATCGGTGTTTGTCGAGGTCGCGGAAGCTGGCGGTTTTTCCAAGGCCGCCGAGCGCCTTCATTTGACGCGCTCAGCCGTGGGAAAGACGATCGCACGGCTGGAACAGAGGCTTGGCGTGCGCCTGTTTCACCGCACGACCAGAGCGCAGAGCCTGACGGAGGAAGGCCAGTTCTTTTACGAGCACTGTTTGCGGGCAGTGGAGGAGATCACGCGTGGCGAAGCGCTTCTGGAAAGCGGCAAGCGGGAGGTGCGGGGGCGCCTGCGCATCACAATGCCGGTTCTTTTCGGGCGCCAGTGTGTGGCACCGATACTCATCAAACTGCTCGACGAACATCCGCATCTCGAACTTGATCTTTCCTTCAACGACCGCATCGTCGATCTGGTCGACGACGGTTTCGACCTTGCCGTGCGCAACGGCCCTCTCGGGGATTATCCCGGCCTGATGGTGCGCGTCATCGCGAAGCAGCGCATGACTGTTTGCGCCTCTCCGGGCTACCTCGAACGCTGCGGCATCCCAAGCAAGCTCGAGGACCTCGAGGTCCATCATGGCATCGTCTATGGGAGGCAGGATCGAAACCGCACCTGGATATTCCCGACAAACGCCGAACCCCTGCGGCAGGTATTGCCGCGATCGCGGCTGCGGCTCGACGATCTTGCCACAATCGCCGACGCCGCGGCACAAGGCGTCGGCCTTGCCTGGCTACCATGCTGGCTCGTGCGGGATCGCGTTGCATCCGGCGAGCTTCGTCGGGTCTTGACGGATATTCCGGCTGTCGCCTTTGACGCCAATGTCGTCTGGGTAAAGTCGCCTGCAATGCAGCCGAAGGTTCGGCTCGTGATCGACACCTTGGCCGCAAAGCTGCCGGGTCTCATGAGTTAGCGAAAAAAGTCCTGGAACCCTCTGAATTTTGGTGGATTCTCTGGAAAGTGTGCGTCTGCGCCGTATATCCCTTTCCTTGTCACGCCCAAATGGGTATCGGAACCGGAGTCTCCTGTCTCGTGAGCAAAGCCTGCAATGGTGCCGAACTGACGAATTGCGACGGGGGAGTTGTCCTTCAACATGCCGCCATCCAGCCCTTCGGTTTCCTGCTTGCAGCTTCCCCCGACTGGAAAATCGTGCGCGCGTCGGCCAATCTGGAAGAGTTTCTGGGCGTGAGCTGCGAACACGCGCTTCGCCAGCCACTCTCCGGCATCATCATGCCCAGGACGCTGCACGCGATCCGCAACCGACTGACCGTCATCCGAGGTCCGGTCATGTTCGAGCGGCTGTCCGGCATCGCCTTTGCCGAAGGCGGCCCCATTTTCGACGTGGCTCTTTACTGCACCGAAGCTGGGATCGTCATCGAGGCCGAGCCGTCGCAGCGCGAGGGCCATGGCGGCCCGACGCTGTCGATGCCCGCAATGATGGCGCGCATCGACCAGGCGCCGGGTCTGGAGGCCTTTTTCCGCGAGAGCGCCCGGCAAGCGCGCGCCATTACCGGCTTCGACCGCGTGATGGTCTGCCGCTTCGATGACGAAGGGTCCGGCGAAATCGTGGCGGAAGCCGCGAGATCAGGGATAGGGTCCCTGCTTGGCCTTCACTTTCCGCCCACCGACATTGCGGCCCAGGAGCGCACCTTCCATGCCCGCAATCTCTTCCGCATCATCCCTGACGTCGATGCCGCACCGGTTCCGGTCGTGCCGGAACTCGACGAGCACGGCCGGGCGATCGATCTTTCCTTATCGATCTTGCGTTCGGTTCCGTCGGGCCACACCGACTATTTGAAGGATATGGGTGTCGCCGCCTCGTTTTCGGTTCCGATCGTCGTGGATGGCAGGCTCTGGGGCCTGTTTGCCTGCCATCATTATGCTGCCCGCCTGCTTTCCGTCGAACGGCGCTTGACGGCCGAACTCTTCGCCCGGATGTTCGCCTCGCGGCTCGAAACCCGGCTGTGCCGGCTGGCGCTGGAATTCGAAAACGGGGCGCGAAAGATCGTCGAGCGGCTGTTGGGCGCCGTTGTGGAAAATACCGCTCTGCCCCATGATCCGGCCTGGCTGGCCGAAGCGCTCGCCGGCGCTGTTCCCGCAGATGGCATCGGCGTCTGGATCGGCGGGCGCACGGCGCTGACAGGGCTCGCTCCCTCTCAGCAGAAATTCTCTGCGCTGATCGATAGGCTGAACGGCATGGCATCCGGCCATGTATTCGTGACCGATCGTGTTGCCGAACTCTGGCCCGAGGCGGAACCGAATGGCGACGTCGCCGGAGTGATGGCCATTGCGACCTCGCAGCCGCCGCGTGATTACATCGTGTTCTTCCGCCAGGAAATCCTGGGAAGCGTGCATTGGGCTTCGTCAGGGCCAGCAGAGCACGACGCCGACAGCCAAGCCCTTGCACCCCACAAGAGCTTCCAGGCATGGTCTGAGCTGATGCGCGGACGATCGCTGCCTTTTTCCGCGGCCGAACGCCATGTCGCGGAGACCATCCGCGTGACGCTCGAAGCCATTCGCCGCCTAACCCGGTAAACAGCCGCATCACTGACGAGACGGTCAGGCCGGGCGAACGATCAGTCCGCCGATGAAGAGCTGCTCGAGGAAGCGCGCAGCATCCTCGAAGCGCCCTGCCCCGGCATGCTCCTGTCCGAGCACGGCGCGCACCTGGACGTCGAAGTCGGCATAATGCTGCGTTGTCGACCAGATCGAAAAGATCAGATGGTAGGGGTCGCATTTGGCGATCTTGCCGGCCTTCGCCCAGGCGCGGATGACCTCGGCCTTCTCATCGACGAGCTGCTTCAGCGGACCCTTCAGCTCGTCTTCGATATGCGGCGCGCCCTGCAGCACCTCGTTTGCAAACAGCCGGCTTTCGCGAGGAAAGTCGCGCGCCAATTCCAGCTTGCGGCGAATATAGCTGCGGATTTCGGTTTCCGGATTGCCCTCGGCATCGAAGGCGCGAAGCGGCTCAAGCCAGGTATAGAGCACCCGGTCGATCAGCGCCCGGTGCATCGCCTCCTTGGTACGGAAGTAATAGAGCAGGTTCGGCTTCGACATGCCGGCCACCTCCGCGATCTGGTCGATCGTCGAGCCGCGGAAACCCCTGGCGGAAAACACATCGAGCGCAGCTTCCAGAATCTGCTCTTCCTTTTCCTCCTGGATCCGCGTGCGCCGCTGGGTCTTCGCTGCTCTCGGAATGGCCATCTGGCTCTCGTTTCCCCTTGAAATTCAATTGTTTCTGTCAAACGGCCCCTCTGCCGTCCTTTTGAGCAACTCCCTGCAATTTTGTCTGAATTTTTCCTGATTTTCGTCTTGAGCCCGGCGCGGGAAGCTGTAATGTTTACCAATCGGTCAAATTATCTGTCAGATGCAAACCAAAGGCAACTGGCGATTTTCCGGCGCAACAAAACAAACAAGCGCGCGGGAATTGACGATGGGAACGGACGGCGCATGTTCTTTGCATGACCCGTAAAAAAACAGGTGAGGATATCAGACATGGTGGCAGCACCAGGCGAGAATATGCGCGTCAACGGAGACCGTCTCTGGGACAGTCTGATGGAGATGGCAAAGATCGGCCCCGGAATTGCCGGAGGCAATAACCGCCAGACGCTGACGGACTCCGATGCCGAGGGCCGCAGCCTGTTCCGCACTTGGTGTGAATCTGCAGGCCTTTCCGTCGGCGTCGACAAAATGGGCACGATGTTTGCAACTCGTCCAGGCACGGATCCCGATGCGCTCCCCGTTTATGTCGGCTCGCATCTCGATACCCAGCCGACCGGCGGCAAATATGATGGCGTGCTCGGCGTGCTCGGCGCGCTCGAAGTCGTCCGCACATTGAACGACCTCGGCATCAGGACGAAGCACCCGATCGTCGTCACCAACTGGACCAATGAGGAAGGGGCCCGTTTCGCCCCGGCCATGCTTGCCTCCGGCGTCTTCGCCGGCGTTCACACGCTTGACTATGCCTATGGCCGCAAGGATCCCGAGGGCAAGACGTTCGGCGACGAGCTGAAGCGCATTGGCTGGCTCGGCGACGAAGAAGTCGGCGCGCGCAAGATGCACGCCTATTTCGAGTATCACATCGAGCAGGGTCCGATCCTCGAGGCCGAGGAGAAGCAGATCGGTGTCGTTACCCACTGTCAGGGCCTCTGGTGGCTGGAATTCACGCTGACCGGCAGGGAGGCCCATACCGGCTCGACGCCGATGAACATGCGCGTCAATGCCGGGCTTGCCATGGCGCGCATTTTCGAGATGGTACAAGAGGTCGCCATGAGCGAGCAGCCGGGCGCTGTCGGCGGCGTCGGCCAGGTGTTCTTCTCGCCGAACTCGCGCAACGTGCTGCCTGGCAAGGTGATCTTCACCGTCGACATCCGCTCGCCCGACAAGGAAAAGCTCGACCGCATGCGCGCCAAGATCGAGGCCGAAGCGCCGAAGATCGCCGATGCGCTTGGCGTCGGCTGTTCGATCGAGGCGATCGGCCATTTCGAACCGGTGACCTTCGATCCGAAGCTTGTCACTGCCGTGCGCGATGCCGCCGAAAGGCTCGGCTACAGCCACATGAACCTCATCTCCGGGGCCGGCCACGACGCCTGCTGGGCTGCCAAGGTCGCGCCGACGACGATGATCATGTGCCCCTGCGTCGGCGGCTTGTCGCACAACGAGGCGGAGGAAATTTCCAAGGAATGGGCGACCGCCGGTGCGGACGTGCTGTTCCATGCCGTGGCCGAGACGGCGGAGATCGTCCGATGACGGCCGATCCGGATGCCGATCTGAACACCATGACGCACAGGCAACTGCTTTCGGCAGCGCGCGCCATGCGTCATGCGATCCGCACCCACCGGGATACGTCCATGCACGCGCTCTGTTGGCATCACCCCGACATGTGGGCGCTTCTACCGGATTCACCTGCCGGTGGCCAGATCGTGCCGGATTGGCCCCAGTTCATGCGCGGCTGCATCCGCTACCGCCAGTCATTGGATAAACAGCTTGCGCAGGCACCGCGCAGCGCCAGGGAGTTTTGAGAATGAGCACAGTCATCAAGGGCGGAACCATCGTCACGGCCGACCTCACCTATACGGCGGATGTGAAGATCGAAGGCGGCAGGATCGTCGAGATCGGCCCTAACCTTTCGGCCAATGAGACGCTGGATGCCTCCGGCTGCTTCGTGATGCCGGGCGGCATCGACCCGCACACGCATCTCGAGATGCCGTTCATGGGCACCTACTCCTCCGACGATTTCGAAAGCGGCACCCGCGCGGCCCTTTCCGGCGGCACGACGATGGTGGTCGACTTCGCCCTGCCCTCGCCTGGCCAGTCGCTACTTGAAGCGCTGACGATGTGGGATAACAAATCGACCCGCGCCAACTGCGACTATTCCTTCCATATGGCGATCACCTGGTGGAGCGAGCAGGTCTTCAATGAAATGAAGGCCGTCGTCCAGGACAAGGGCATCAACACCTTCAAGCATTTCATGGCCTACAAGGGTGCGCTGATGGTGGACGACGACGAGATGTATTCCTCCTTCCGGCGCTGCGCCGAACTCGGCGCGCTGCCGCTGGTCCACGCCGAAAACGGCGACGTTGTCGCGCAATTGCAGGCAAAGCTCATGGCCGAAGGCAACAACGGCCCGGAAGCCCACGCCTATTCCCGGCCGCCGGAAGTAGAAGGCGAGGCGACCAATCGCGCCATCATGATTGCCGACATGGCCGGCTGCCCGGTCTACATCGTCCACACCTCCTGCGAACAGGCGCATGAAGCGATCCGCCGCGCCCGCCAGAAAGGCATCCGCGCCTATGGCGAACCGCTCATCCAGCACCTGACGCTCGACGAGACGGAATATTTCAACAAGGACTGGGATCACGCCGCCCGCCGTGTCATGTCACCGCCCTTCCGCAACAAGCAGCATCAAGATAGCCTCTGGGCCGGCCTTGCCTCCGGCTCGCTGCAGGTCGTCGCCACCGACCATTGCGCTTTTACGACCGACCAGAAGCGTTTCGGCGTCGGCGACTTCACCAAGATCCCGAACGGCACCGGCGGCCTTGAAGACCGCATGCCGATGCTCTGGACCTATGGCATCAATACCGGCCGGCTGACGATGAACGAATTCGTGGCCGTGACCTCGACGAACATCGCCAAGATCCTCAACATCTATCCGAAGAAGGGCGCAATCCTCGTTGGTGCCGACGCCGATCTCGTCGTCTGGGACCCGAAGCGCGCAAAGACCATCACCGCGAAAAACCAGCAGTCGGCGATCGACTACAACGTCTTCGAAGGCAAGCAGGTCACCGGACTGCCGCGATTTACTCTGACGCGCGGCGTCGTTGCCATTGAAGAAGACACGATCAAGACCCGCCAGGGTCATGGCGAGTTCATCAAGCGCCAACCGGTCACCGCCGTCAGCAAGGCGCTGTCGACCTGGAAGGAAGTCACCGCGCCGCGCAAGGTCGAGCGCACCGGCATTCCGGCAAGCGGCGTGTGATCGGAAGGGATGTCGAGCGTGCGAAATACCCCCTTCTGCCTTTTTGTGAGATCTCCTCCACCAAAAGGAAGATCGGGACGACGCGGCTGCCACATCACCGTCGTTGAACGGCACAATACGCCTGGCGCTTTGACCGGGATCGACGAGCGTCCTCCATCCGATCTCCCTTTTGGCAGGGGAGATGCCCGGAAGGGCCGAGGGGAGGATTTTTCACCCCTCCACCAATCGATCCAGTTCCGGCAGCAGCACGACACTTTCCTGCTCGTTGGGATCTGTCCGCGCGATGATCGCGGTGCAAGGCGTGCTGCTAAGGTTCGCCGGCAGGTGCGGGACACCCTCCGGAATGTAAAACAGCTCGCCGGCATGGATGACGACATGATGCTCCAGCTCGTCGCCATACCAGGTGTGTGCTTCACCGGAGAGCATGTAGATCGCCGTTTCATGCGCCTCGTGCAGATGCGCCTTGGCGCGCACGCCCGGTGGGATCGTCAGAAGATGCATGCAGATGCCCTTCGCGCCGACCGTTTCGGCTGCAATGCCTTCAAAGTAGCTCAGCCCCTGCTTGCCGCTGTAGGCGTGGTTGGGGCGAATGATGTGGCAGGTGGGCTTTGACTTCGCGTCCATCGTCATTCTCCATGAATTTTGCCGCGGCAACGAAAACCGGCCATCATCATAGCACGCAAACCGCGGCGACGCGGGGAAAACAGGACTGGTAAAGCATCGATGCAAGCATCCGTCGTATCCGCAAAGGATCTCTGTCTCACCTACCAGACGAATGACGGGCCGGTGCATGCGCTGAGCGATGTCAATCTCGATGTCCGCAAGGGCGATTTCGTTTCTTTCATCGGCCCGTCCGGCTGTGGCAAGACGACCTTCCTGCGCGTCATCGCCGATCTGGAGAAGAAGACCTCAGGCGAGATCACCGTCAACGGCATGACACCGGACGATGCCCGCAAGGCGCGCGCCTATGGCTACGTCTTCCAGGCGCCGGCGCTCTATCCCTGGAGGACGATCGAGAAGAACATCGCGCTCCCCCTAGAGATCATGAGTTACGCCGCCGCCGACCAGAAGAAGCGCATCGCCGAGGCACTGGATCTCGTCAACCTCTCCGGCTTCGAGAAGAAATTTCCCTGGCAGCTTTCCGGCGGCATGCAGCAGCGTGCCTCGATCGCCCGCGCACTCGCTTTCGACGCCGACCTGCTGTTGATGGACGAGCCTTTCGGCGCACTCGACGAAATCGTCCGCGACCACCTCAACGAGGAGCTTTTGAAGCTTTGGGCGCGCACCAACAAGACAATCTGCTTCGTCACCCACTCGATCCCCGAAGCCGTCTACCTTTCCACGAAGATCGTCGTCATGTCCCCGCGCCCCGGCCGCGTCACCGACGTCATCGACTCCACGCTGCCGGCCGAGCGCCCCCTTGGCATCCGCGAAACTGCGGAATTCCTGAAAATCGCCCACCGCGTGCGTGAAGGGCTAAGGGCGGGGCATAGCTATGAGGAGTAGGAGGGCAGGCCTATGAAACCCGATACCCTCAAGGACAAATTCATTCCCGTCCTGACGATCCTGCTGGCGCTCATCGCCGTCTGGTATGCTGCAGCGATCCTCATGAACGCATCGTTCCAGCGGGACATGGACCAGCGCGGCAACGTCACCTCCACGGCAATGGAATTCGTCGAAAAGACGCTCTCGCAGCCCAAGCCGATCCTGCCGGCACCGCATCAGGTGGCGATCAATGTCTTCGAGAATACGTTCCTTAGAAAACTCTCCAGCAATCGCAGCCTCGTCTACCACGCCGGCGTAACACTGTCCTCGACGGTTCTCGGCTTTGGGCTTGGAACCCTGCTCGGCATCGCGATCGCCGTCGGCATCGTGCATATCAAGACGCTCGACCGCAGCCTGATGCCGTGGATCATCGCATCGCAGACGGTGCCGATCCTTGCGATCGCGCCGATGGTCATTGTCGTGCTCGGCGCGATCAACATTACCGGCCTGATCCCGAAGGCGCTGATCTCGACCTATCTCTCCTTCTTCCCCGTCGCGGTCGGAATGGTGAAAGGTCTGCGCTCGCCCGAGATCATGCATCTCGACCTGATGCGCACCTATAACGCGACCGCATTGCAAACCTTCTGGAAGCTGCGCGTCCCGGCCTCGATCCCTTTCCTCTTCACGTCGATGAAAGTGGCGATTGCCGCAAGCCTCGTCGGCGCAATCGTCGGAGAACTTCCGACAGGCGCGGTCGCCGGCATCGGTTCGAAGCTGCTGGCGGGCTCCTATTACAGCCAGACGATCGATATCTGGGCGGCACTCGTGGCAGGCTCCGTGCTGGCGGCCATGCTCGTTGCGATTGTCGGCCTGGTGTCTAAGATCGTCGATCGCGCCATGGGTGGGAGGCCGGCATGAAGATGCTGAATGTCTCCTGGCAGGCATTGATCGCTCTTTTTCTCTGCGCCGCGGCACTGCTCTGGCTGCCGCTCCTCGACCAAGCCGCCCCCCGCCCCTTCAGCGGCGAGACGGTGACACTTGTCGTCGTCATCGTCGCTGCATCCGCGCTCATTTCGGCAGCGCCTCTGCCGCGTCTCTATTCCGCGACCGTTCTGCTGATCGGCACCCATGGCGCCGCCTGGATGCTGCTTGCCGGCATTGCCGGCAACGAAGGCATGGCGGCGAAGTCGTTCTTCTTTCTGATCGCCGCCTGCTGGCTGCTCGCCTGGCGCTGCGTCACCGTACTTTGCGAGCTACAGCCCGCCTCCAATTTCAAAGCGTCGTTCCTGCGTCTGCTGATCCCTGCGATCTTCGGCGCCTGGATCCTGATTCTTTGGGAAACGGCAACCCGCGGGGCGGGCATTCCCTTCGTGCTCCTACCGCCGCCAAGCGCTATTGGCGCACGCATCGCCGGATCGCTGACGATCCTCGGCGAAGATATTCGGCAGACGATCTTCAAGGCCGTGCTGATCGGCTACGCCGTTGGCTGTGCCAGCGGCTTCGTCGTCGCGATTCTGGCCGATCGCGTGGCGTTCCTGCGCCGCGGCCTGCTGCCGATCGGCAACATGGTCTCGGCGCTGCCGATCATCGGCGTGGCGCCGATCATGGTCATGTGGTTCGGCTTCGACTGGCCGTCGAAGGCTGCAGTCGTCATTATCATGACCTTCTTCCCGATGCTGGTAAACACCGTCGCGGGCCTTTCCGCGTCCGGCAGCATGGAGCGCGACCTCATGCGCACCTATGCCTCGAACTACTGGCAGACGCTGCTGAAGCTCCGGCTTCCCGCAGCCATGCCTTTCATTTTCAATGCGCTGAAGATCAACTCGACGCTGGCGCTGATTGGTGCCATCGTTGCGGAATTCTTCGGAACGCCGATCGTCGGAATGGGCTTCCGCATCTCCACCGAGATCGGGCGCATGAATGTCGACATGGTCTGGGCCGAAATCGCCGTTGCGGCGTTGGCGGGCTCGATCTTCTATGGGGCCGTCGCCCTCGCCGAAAGGGCGGTGACTTTCTGGCATCCGTCTATCCGTGGTGGCTAGACGTCGCTTTATTCCCGCAAATGGGATGGGCATAACTTCAGAGGGAAAAGAAAAATGAAAAAACTGATGGTTGCAATGATGGCAAGCGCAATGTCGCTTGCGGCTGCCCATGCAATGGCCGCCGACAAGGTGACGCTGCAGCTGAAATGGGTCACGCAGAGCCAGTTTGCCGGTTATTACGTCGCCAAGGAGAAAGGCTACTACGAGGAAGAGGGCCTCGACGTCGACATCAAGCCGGGCGGTCCTGACATCGCACCCGAGCAGGTCATTGCCGGCGGCGGCGCCGACGTGATCGTCGACTGGATGGGCGGTGCGCTGGTTGCCCGCGAAAAGGGCGTACCGCTCGTCAATATCGCCCAGCCCTTCCAGAAGTCGGGCATGGAGATGATCTGCCGCAAGGACGGCCCGATCAAGTCCGAAGCCGACTTCAAGGGCCGCACCCTCGGCGTCTGGTTCTTCGGAAACGAATATCCGTTCTTCGCCTGGATGAACAAGCTCGGCCTCAAGACCGACGGCGGCCCGGATGGCGTGACCGTCCTCAAGCAGAGCTTCGACGTGCAGCCGCTCTTGCAGAAGCAGGCGGACTGCATCTCGGTCATGACCTACAATGAATACTGGCAGGCAATCGATGCGGGCTTCAAGCCGGAAGAGCTGATCGTCTTCAACTATACGGAAATGGGCAACGACCTTCTCGAAGACGGCCTCTATGCGATGGAGGACAAGCTCAAGGACCCGGCCTTCAAGGAAAAGATGGTCAAGTTCGTGAGAGCTTCGATGAAGGGCTGGAAATACTCGACCGAAAATCCGGATGAAGCAGCCGAGATCGTCGTCGATGCCGGCGGCCAGGACGAGAACCACCAGAAGCGCATGATGGGCGAGGTCGCCAAGCTGATCGGCGACGGCACCGGCAAGCTCGACCCGGCGCTCTACGATCGCACGGCCAAGGCTCTTCTCGACCAGAAGATCATCAACAAGGAGCCGTCCGGGGCCTGGACGCACGAAATTACCGAGGCGGCTGCGAAGTAATTCCAGCGAAACCGAAACGCGCGGGAAAGCCTCGCGCGTTTTCGGTTTTTAGCGTTCGTTCAAAAAAATCAGCGACCATGTCGCATCGGCAGACTTTCGCACGTCATAAGAACATACGGCTGCGATCAATCATCGGAATGACCACATAACCATGCGGTGATTGATCTGGACGTAAACGGCAATTAATATGTTCGGATAAGGGAATTATTTTCTGCCGGTCTTGCGCATCGAGCAAATCGGTACCAAGTACAAGCCGGATTTGCCGGAGGAGTGACTTCTCTGTAATAGAGACGGCAAACAATGCGGGAATGCCTCTGAGAACACAGAGACGAAATGGCCAGTTCGCGAGCTGAGGGACGACGCGCGATTTTGGCAGACTATGTCAGACAATTTGGATCACGACGCATGGCACGCACGCTGACTACACTACGCGCCTCCTCACTTTTGATCGCCGCGCTCGCGCTAACTCCCGCTTTCGCGCAGGAAACGGCAACCACGAAACCGCAGCAGAACCTGCCGGCGATCGTCGTGACCACCGCCAAAACGCGCACGCTCGTCGACCGTGTCGTTGCCACCGGCACCGTGAAGCCTGTCGAGGAAGTCTACATCCAGCCGCAGGTGGAGGGTCTTTCGATCCGCGCGTTGAATGCCGATGTCGGCGACAAGGTTGCAGCAGACAGCACGCTTGCAACGCTGAACGACGACGCCCTGCTCTTGCAAAAGAGCCAGATGGTGGCAACCAAGGCGAAAGGCGAAGCAACGCTTGCCCAGTTGCGGGCACAACTGGTCGAAGCGGAGGCGAACGCCGAGCAGGCCCGCCAGCAGCAGGCCCGCGCGCAGGAAATGGGCAAGAAGGGCACGGTTTCCACTGCCACGGTGGAACAGGCGGATGCCGCTGCCGCTTCTGCCAACGCCCGTGTGAAGTCCGCCGAGCAGGCCATCGCAGTCGCCCAGGCGGACCTCAAGGTTGTCGACAGCCAGATCGCCGACACGGATTTGAGGCTCGCCCGCACCGATGTGAGGACGCCAGTCGCAGGCACGGTTTCGGCAAAGAACGCCAAGGTCGGCGCGATCGCGCTGGGTTCGGGCGATCCACTCTTCACCGTCATTCGTGACGACGATATCGAGCTGGTGGCCGAAGTCGGCGAGAGCGATATCATCAAGATCGAGCCGGGCCAGAAGGCGACGATCTCACTTGCCGGCAGCCGCGACAAGCTTACGGGTTCGGTGCGCCTCGTTTCGCCAACGGTCGATTCGACCACCCGCCTCGGCTTCGTCCATATCCTCATCGATGATGACAGCAAGGCGCGTTCGGGCATGTACGGCAGCGCCGAGATCATCATGAAGACCACCGAGAACGTGGCCTTGCCGCTTTCGGCAGTCCTGACGAGCAGCGAAGGTTCGTCTGCCCGCAAGGTCGAAGACGGGGTCGTGAAATTCGCTGAAGTGGAAACCGGCATCCAGGACGGCGCCTATATTGAGATTGTGAAGGGCCTGAAGGACGGCGAGGAAGTCGTTGCCAAGGCCGGTGCTTATGTCCGCGACGGCGACCGCATTACGCCGGTTCGTGAACAGCCCGCTGCTTCCAACTGAGAGACGGCCCGATGAACTTTTCAGCCTGGTCCATCCGAAATCCCGTAGCCCCGCTGCTGCTTTTCGCACTGCTGCTTTTTGTCGGCATTCAGTCCTTCAACAAGCTGCCGATCACGCGCTTCCCGAACATCGACGTGCCGCTCGTCTCAATCACCGTGGCGCAGAGCGGCGCTTCGCCTGCCGAACTCGAAATGCAAGTGACCAAGGAGATCGAAGACGCCGTCGCCTCGATCAACGGCATCGACGAAATCCAGTCCACGGTCACCGACGGTCAGTCGCAAACCAACGTGATGTTCCGCATGGAAGTGCCGACGGAGCAGGCGGTCCAGGACACCAAAGACGCGATCGACCGCATCCGCAGCGACCTTCCGGCCAATGTCGAGGAACCGATCGTCGCCAAGGTCGATGTCGAAGGCCAGGCGATCCAGACCTTTGCCGTCTCCTCGCCAGACATGACGCTTGAGGAACTTTCCTGGTTCGTCGACGATACGATCAAGCGCGCACTCCAAGGTCAGGCCGGCATCGGCCGCGTTGACCGCTATGGCGGTGCCGATCGCGAAGTCCGCATCGAACTCAACCCGGACAAGCTGAACGCCTACGGCATCACCGCCGACAGCGTGAACAGGCAGTTGCACGGAACCAACGTCGACCTCGGCTCAGGACGTGGCCAGGTGGCAGGCAGCGAGCAGGCGATCCGCGTTCTCGGCGACGCCCGCAACGTGGCGGAGCTCGCCAATACGACCATCGCCCTGCCGAACGGACGTTTCGTCAAGCTCGCCGAACTCGGCGCCATCAAAGACACCTATCAGGAACCGAAGTCATTCTCGCGTTTCGACGACACGCCCGTCGTTACCTTCGGCGTCTTCCGCTCCAAGGGCGCCAGCGAAGTCAGCGTCGCCGAAACCGTGGCGCAAAGCCTCGACAAGGTCCGTGCGGAATATCCAAACGTCGGCATCGAGCTGATCAACGATTCCGTCTACTTCACCTACGGCAACTACGAAGCTGCCCTCCACACCTTGATGGAGGGCTCGCTGCTGGCGGTCGTCGTCGTGTTCCTGTTTTTGCGGAACTGGCGCGCAACGCTGATTTCGGCGATCGCCCTCCCCCTGTCCGCGATCCCGACTTTCTGGATCATGGACCTGATGGGCTTCTCGCTGAACCTCGTCAGCTTTCTGGCGCTCACCCTCGCGACAGGCATCCTCGTCGACGATGCGATCGTGGAAATCGAAAACATCGCCCGGCACATCAAGATGGGCAAAACGCCCTATCGGGCGGCGATCGAAGCGGCGGACGAAATCGGTCTCGCCGTCATCGCCACGACGTTCACGATCATTGCCGTCTTCGTACCGGTCTCGTTCATGCCGGGCATTCCTGGCCAGTACTTCATCCAGTTCGGCCTGACGGTCGCCTTTTCGGTGTTCTTCTCGCTCGTCGTGGCGCGCCTTATCACTCCGATGATGGCCGCCTACCTGATGCGCGCGCAAGACGGCCAAGACGACCACCATGACAATGACGGCCTCTTCTTCCGCGGCTATACGCGTCTCGTGCGCGCCACGACCGCCCGCTGGTGGACGCGATATGCGACGCTGTTTGCGGCAATCGCCTTCCTGATCGGTTCGGTAGCACTTCTTGCCCAGGTTCCGGGCAGCTTCCTGCCGCCGGAAGACGCGTCCCGCATCGTACTCTCTGTCGAGCTGCCGCCGAACGCAACGCTCGAAGACACCGAACAGACGTCCAACGCGATCTACAACAAGGTCAAGGACATCAACGGCGTCGAAAGCGTCTTCGTTCTCGGCGGCGCATCCCCCAAGGGCGACCTTGAACTGCGCCGTGCAACGATCACGCTTTCGCTCTTCAAGCTGGACCACTCGCTGGTGAAGAGGGTAATCAACGATGTCTTTGGCTCCATCCCGGTCATCGGCCCCTATCTGCCGAAGGTCGAGGTTCACGGTCGCGAACGTCCGCAATGGGATATCGAAAAGGAAGTCTTTGCCAGGGTGAAGGATATCCCGGACGTTCGAATCCTGAAGCTCAACGACCGCGGCGAGCGTGACCTGTCGTTCAACTTCCTGTCCAAGAACGAGAAGGATCTGAACGAGGCTGTCGGCCTTCTGGAATCGAAGCTGCGTGCAGAACCGCTGCTGGCAAACGTCAGTGCCGAAGGCGCCCTGCCGCGTCCGGAGCTGCAGGTCCGTCCGCGCAAGGACCAGGCCGCCCGCCTCGGCATCACGCCGCAGCAGATCTCCGATACGATCCGTGTCGCCACCATCGGCGACATCGATGCGGCGCTTGCCAAGATCAACCTCGACGACCGCCAGATCCCGATCCGCGTTCAGACGGCAATCGATATGCGGCGCAACCTTGCGGCCATCCGGGCGCTGAAGATCCAGACGGCGAGCGGAGCAATCGTGCCACTGTCGACCGTTGCCGACATCGACTATGCCGAAGGCGCGAGCTCGATCAAGCGCAACAACCGAAATCGCGTCGTCGCGATCGGCTCGGACCTGCCCCAGGGCGTGGCTCTCGATACGGCGTCGGCTCGCTTCCTGCAGATTGTCAAGGATACTCATATCCCATCGACCGTGCAGCTTGTCGAAAGCGGCGACACGAAGGTTCAGAAGGAAATGCAGCAGAGCTTCGTCAACGCGATGCTGATGGGCCTGATGCTGGTCCTGGCCGTCCTGATCCTGCTGTTCAAGGATGTGATCCAGCCGTTCACCATCCTGTTCTCGCTGCCGCTGGCAATCGGCGGCGTGGCGGTCGCTCTGATCATCACCAACAATCCGCTCTCGATGCCGGTTCTGATCGGCAACCTCATGCTGATGGGCATCGTGACGAAGAACGCCATCCTGCTCGTCGACTTCGCAATCGAAATGCGCCGTCACGGCATGACACGCGTCGAAGCTATGGTGGAGGCCGGCCGCAAACGCGCCCAGCCGATCATCATGACCTCGATCGCCATGTCCGCCGGCATGCTGCCCTCCGCACTCGGCGTCGGCGAAGGCGGTTCGTTCCGCGCGCCGATGGCGATCGCCGTGATCGGCGGCATCATCGTCTCGACGGTGCTCTCACTCGTCGTCGTGCCATCCTTCTTCCTGATCATGGACGACCTTTCGCTCCTGCTTGGCTGGCTCTTCGGCCGCCTCGTCGGCAAGAAGGACCAGGAGGAACTGGCGATGTCCAGAGAGGAACTGACGGAAGCCGTCGGCGCTCTCAACGAACGGGTGGAGGCGATCGAGAACCCGGAAGGCAAACGCAAGAGCGCCAATGCCAACGACAAGAACGTCCTCCGCCTGCCGCCTTTCGCAGCGGAGTAGGCTTGCAGTGAACATTGAAAGGCCGGGGCGACCTGGCCTTTTCATCGATGTGGAAATGGAACCGCGTAAGCTTTGTGCAGCAGCCGTTGCGAGCGGGTTTCATGTCAAAGATTTTCTGGCAGCGGGTCTCTTGCAGACCATTGCCGTCGGGCTTCTGGTCTCTCCACATGTCGACCTGACCGAGCAGCCAGCAAGGCGCCTGCGGATAGAACACCGGATACACGCGCCATGTTCAGCCAGAACGGCTCGATTGCGCAGCGGGCCCGCGCGGCATCTGGCAACCGCATCGTCCAGCTTTCAACGTCCGAAAAATTGGAACAGGTCCATCGATCAAAGACCGAGCTCAGGCCGGATTTCCCGGTCGCTTACCCGGTGGCGGATACGTCGCTTTCCGGCAGCCTGATTCTTCGGGCCAATGGCGGGAGTTCGAGGCAAGCGCCAATGTCGCATTACCAATCCAGCCCGAGGCCGCGCCGGACATCGACACGACCGGCGCATTCGAGTTTTCAGTTGGCCAGGAATTTCCGGAAACAGCCTTTCGTGCCCGTGGACGACGGCGAGGCTGACGAACGCTGTCGCCAATGTGGAGCTACCAGAACCTGGAACGCCTCAATTTTCAGAGCCCGCCCTGCTCCTTCAGGAAGCTGACGATCGGGCCGATGCCCTCGCCCCGCTTCATGTCGGAAAAGACGAAAGGACGCATCTCGCGCATGCGTGCAGCATCGCGGTCCATGACGTCGAGATCGGCGCCGACATAGGGCGCAAGGTCCTTCTTGTTGATTACCAAAAGGTCCGACCTTGTGATGCCCGGCCCGCCCTTGCGGGGGATTTCCTCGCCCTGGCAGACGGAGATCACATAGATGGTGATATCGGCCAGGTCGGGCGAAAATGTCGCTGCCAGATTGTCGCCGCCGGACTCGATGAAGACCACATCGAGGTCCGGAATACGGTTGTTCAGGCCAGCGATCGCCTGGAGATTGATCGTCGCATCTTCGCGGATTGCCGTATGCGGGCACCCGCCGGTTTCCACACCGACGATACGGTCAGACGGAAGCGCCTGCATGCGCATTAGCGCTTCGGCATCCTCGGTCGTGTAGATGTCATTGGTGACGACGGCGATGGAATAGTCGTCACGCATCGCCTTGCAGAGCTTCTCCGTCAGCGCCGTCTTTCCAGAGCCGACAGGCCCGCCGATGCCCACACGAAGAGGTCCGTTTCTCGATTTCATATGTCACACTCCAATTTGGCCGATGATAGCGCCTGGATTTCGGGGCTGCCACCGGCAAATGGCGCAGATGCTCCGATCAGGAACGGAAGAGCCTCGTCGTCTGCGTCTCGTGCCGCAGCGAGGCGATATCCGCCTGAACTGCCGCCGAACCCAGATCATCGAGCGTCGAGCCGGACGCACGATGAGCGGTCGCGGCAACGGCCTCTTCGAGACGCGCCAGGATAGCTGCGCCGTCCTTCTGCCCGGCAACGCCGAGCCGGATGCCCGCCGAGACCGATTGCGAGACATAGGCATGCAGGAAGGCTGCGAGCGCCTTTTGCAATTCGATGCCATGTGCGCCGGCGACGGCGCCGACTGCAACGGGATAGGCAATTGCCCGTGGCAGACGATCAAAGACGGTATCGGGCCAGGCGCGTGCCGCCTCCAGAAAGGCATCACCGAGCAGCGTGGTCTCCTGGTGGCGCTCCCGCGAGCCGGCAAGGGCCTCTGCCAGCGCGCCAATCTGCGCAAGCTCTCCTGCATCCGATTGCCCCCGCCAGCTCGCTGCAAAGAGCACGGCATCGTTCCAGATGCTCCCATGAGAAAGGAGCGTTTCGATCCATCCGTCCAGCGAGGCTGCATCTGTTACAAGCCTGTCATGGACGGCGCGCTCAAGGCCGCCTGAATAGGCGAATGCGCCGATCGGAAAGGCCGGCGAGAGCCATGCCATGAGACGCAGCAAGGCTTGCAGGTCGCCGCTCACCCTCATTGCAGTTTAGTCATGCGCGTGGCCGTGTCCATGTGAGTGGCCGCCGTGTGAGTGGTAGGCGCCGCGGGCGGGCTGGAAAGGCTCGGTGACCTCGCTGACCGTCGCGTCGAGCCCTTCGAGCATCGATCGGATCACGTGATCACGCAGGATCAGGATGCGCTCTTCTTCGATCTGAGCGCTGAGGTGGCGGTTTCCGAGGTGCCAGGCAAGCTCGATGAGATGCAGCCTATCCCGGCCCCTGATCTCGAAAAGCCTCTCGTCCGCAGCCTGGATTTCGATGAGCTCGCCGTCCTCAAGCACCAGCATGTCGCCGCTGGCAAACAGCACCGGCTCCTTCAGGTCCAGCATAACCATGTCGCCGTTTTCGAGATGCAGGAGCTTGCGGCGCAGATGCCTCAGATCATGCGGCAGGACGACTTTGCCGACAGGATGGGAAGACGGGGTTCCGGCCGTTAGATAGGAGGTGACGCGCTGCATGAGATGTCCGTTTCTGTGAGACCAAGACCATGCAAAATAGCGCCTGGCAGCGCAAGCACCAATGCTTTGGCAAGGGCTGTTATATGCCAAAGGCGCGCTGCGTATCGTCGTAATCCGGCACTGCACCCTGAACGCCAAGTCCGCTCTCGGCCAGATGATGATGCCATGTGTGGTTCAGCGCGTTCCTTTCGTGAACGACGCGGTTGCGGCCGAGCGCCTTTGCCAGATAAAGCGCCTTGTCGGCGGACGCGTAGACCGCCTCCTTGCTGCGCCCGGGTACAAGATCGGCGATACCGCCCGAAATGGTGATCGATATGTCGCAGCCGTCGGCGGCGATCGACCGTCGGGCAATCTGCGTCTTCACGGCTTCGATCCTCTGCAGCCGTTCTTCGAGGTCACCGCCTGAAACGATGACGCCGAACTCTTCGCCTCCGAGACGCGCAACGACCGAGGTACCGTCGAATGCCGAAGCGAGAATTGCGGAAACGCCAATGATGACAGCGTCGCCGCAGGCGTGGCCGAAACGGTCGTTGATCGCCTTGAAACGGTCGACGTCGAAAATCACCAGCGAGGCGCCGTCATCGATGCTGTCGAGCGCTTCGGCAAAGGCACGGCGGTTCAAGAGGCCGGACAGCATATCGATGCGGCTGAGTTTTTCGAACTCTGCGCGCGATAGCGTCAGCTGATACATGGCATGGCCGACGATCAGCGAAAGAATGCCGCACACAACGCCACTGAGAAGCCAGGACAGTGCAATGCTGTAGCTGATCGTGAGAGCGAGCGTGAACGGCAGCACGCCGAAAAAGGCAAGCGGCGGCATCACTGCGAGGATCAACAGCACCGACAGGATAACGGCGGCAAAACTCATTTTCAGAGCAAAGCTGAAAATCGTGCCGCGATGGTGAAAATTGCCAAGTTCAGCCTGGAGAAAAATCCAGCTCCTCATGAGAATCGACCTCCAGCTCGGCGTCCCCGGAGATATCTGATTAGAGCTCAACTCCTGCCGGCTTCTTAAGCGGATCGTTAAAATTGAAGCGAGTTTATACGATTTAATGTTGTATTCTTCAGGTCCGCTCAATACCGGCTGCAACCGGCGGAATCGGAAACCTCAAAAACAGGGCTAACGCATTGAAAAACAGAGGAATATTAGCAACTAGAAAGAATTCGGTATCGCAAAGGGGAGCAACTGTTGCCCGTGACAAAATTGCAGCGCTTTATACAACCATGTGACGAGTGTATTGACATGCGCTTTAAGAGCGCCGCCTCACGAAGCCGGCGCTCCTGTTGGTCTAAAAAAGAAAGTAGCGCTGCGCCATCGGCAGAACTGTTGCCGGTTCGCAGGTGAGCAGTTCGCCATCAGCGCGCACCTCATAGGTTTCCGGATCGACCTCGATATGCGGCGTCAGGCTGTTGTGGATCATCGATGCCTTGGAGATACCACCGCGGGTGTTCTTGACGGCAAGGAGATCCTTGGCGACACCCAGCCTTCCCTTCAGCCCGGCATCAAGCGAGGCCTTTGAAACGAAGGTGACGGAGGAATTGGTGAGGCTCTTGCCGTAAGAGGCAAACATCGGCCGGTAATGCACCGGCTGTGGCGTCGGGATGGAGGCGTTCGGATCGCCCATAGGTGCAGCCGCAATCGAGCCGCCGAGCAGCACCATGTCCGGCTTCACGCCGAAGAAGGCGGGATTCCATATGACGAGGTCGGCGCGCTTGCCGACTTCAATGGAGCCGATCTCATGGGAAAGGCCATGCGCAATCGCCGGATTGATTGTATATTTGGCGATGTAACGGCGGACACGGAAATTGTCATTGTCGCCCTTTTCCTCCTTCAGACGTCCGCGCTGGCGCTTCATCTTGTCGGCCGTCTGCCATGTGCGGATTGCCACCTCGCCAACACGGCCCATGGCCTGACTGTCCGACGAGATGATCGAGAAGGCTCCGATATCGTGCAGGATGTCTTCGGCTGCGATCGTTTCCTTGCGGATGCGGCTTTCGGCAAAGGCGATGTCTTCGGGGATCGACGGCGACAGGTGATGGCAGACCATCAGCATATCGAGATGTTCGGCGATCGTATTGACCGTGTAGGGCCGCGTGGGATTGGTCGAAGACGGGATCACGTTCGACTGGCCGCAGATCTTGATGATGTCCGGCGCGTGGCCGCCGCCTGCGCCTTCCGTGTGAAAGGCATGGATCGTGCGGCCCTTGATGGCGCCGATCGTGTCTTCGACAAATCCGCTTTCGTTTAACGTGTCGGTATGGATCATCACCTGCACGTCATATTGGTCGGCAACCGTCAGGCAGCAGTCGATCGCGCCGGGCGTCGTGCCCCAGTCTTCGTGCAGCTTCAGCGAGGTGGCGCCGGCAAGCACCATCTCCTCGAGCGCGCCAGGCAGCGATGCATTGCCCTTGCCGGCGAAGGCGAGGTTCATCGGGAAGGCATCGGCCGCTTCGATCATCCGGGCGAGGTGCCAGGGGCCGGGCGTGCAGGTCGTCGCCAATGTGCCATGCGCTGGGCCGGTACCGCCGCCGAGCATGCAGGTAAGACCGCTCATCAGCGCTTCTTCGATCTGCTGCGGGCAGATGAAGTGGATGTGGCTGTCCATCCCGCCGGCCGTCACGATCTTGCCTTCGCCTGCGATCGCCTCGGTGCCTGGACCGACGATGATGTTGACGCCCGGCTGGGTGTCGGGGTTGCCGGCCTTGCCGATCGCGACGATCCGTCCGTCCTTGAGCCCAATATCGGCCTTCACGATGCCGGTATGATCGACGATAACCGCATTGGTGATGACGGTATCGACCGCACCATTGGCGCGGGTCACCTGGCTCTGCCCCATGCCGTCGCGGATCACCTTGCCGCCGCCGAACTTCACCTCTTCGCCATAGGTCGTGAAATCCTTTTCGACCTCGATGAAGAGCTCGGTATCGGCGAGGCGTACCTTGTCGCCGACGGTCGGACCGAACATGCTGGCATAGGCGGCGCGGGAAATCTTGTGGGGCATCAATCAGGCTCCTTGGGAGGAAGAAAGAAAAGTGTCAGCAGGATGGCGCGTCAGCCGGCCATTGGCGATGTAGCTGTCGACAAGCTGCCTTTCGGCGGCGAAAGGATGCCATTCCCAGCCTGCGTGACTGAAGCCGGCAAGGCCGACCTCGACCTTAGGAAACCTGCGGAAGGTAGCGGCAATTGCAATCATACCGCTGCTCGGAACGACGTAAGGGGCGGGATCAAAGGGGGCAAGGGCGTCGTCGACTGCTTCATGAATCACTTTCTCAACGACCATATGTTCCTTGCCAGCGTTCTGGCAGAAGACGTTGAAGTGACTCGTATAATCGTCGCAGAAATCGTCGAGCTCGGGATGCGAAGCAGCAAGGGGCGCACGCAAGACGGCGAATTTTTCGGGATCGCGCACGCTCCAGATTTCCGCAGCCTCCATGACGGCCGGGTGCATCCGCCACGTATTTGAACCCAGCATCGCCTTGGCCGGACGCCCGGTGTTGCAGACGGCTACGACGTCGGTGCGGCCGGGGCTTGCGGCATAGGAGCGGCATTCGTTGAAACGGATGACGAAGTCCGCAGCCGCGATTGCCGCTGCTCCCTCCTCGCCGATTTCCCCATTGCCGACGATCATGATCTTGCAGCTCACCTCAATCCCACCGCATCGGAAAGCTCTTTGAGCTGTTTTGTGCGTTCTTCGCTCAGGTTGGCAAGACAACCTGCCACCAGCATCGGCTCCATCGTGCCGCCGCGCGCCTGGAAGCCGTAAGCCTCGCACTGGGCATCCCGATAGGAAATCCAGGCGCGCTGCGCCGTTAGCAGCGCCTTTTCGGCTCCGCGATCCTTCTCGTCCAGATCCTTGTCGGTCGCCGCAAGCGCCGCACGCGTCTTCTTCCACTGCTCGTTCAGCGCCGTGTCTGCCGCCTCGTATCGGGACTGCTCGCAGAAAGTCATGTCGGCCTGCGTCTTCGGGGCCTTGCAATCCGGCTCTTGGGCCTGTGCGGCACCGGCCACGATCATTCCCGCCGCAGCGCCGGTCAGGTACCAATTCAACCGCATCGATTTCCTCCCGCTTTTTCTTCTCAGAGCTTGCCCATCACGAGCTGGCGGAAGCCATAGACCTCGCGCTTGCCTGACAGAGGGATCAGCGTCACGGAACGCGTCTGACCCGGCTCGAAACGCACGGCGGTGCCCGCCGGGATGTCGAGGCGCATGCCCTGCACCTTGTCGCGGTCGAAGGAAAGACCGGCATTGGTTTCGGCAAAATGGTAGTGGCTGCCGACCTGCACCGGGCGATCGCCGGTGTTCGACACTTCAATGGTGACGGTCGGTGCACCGGCGTTCAATTCGATGTCGCCGCTTGCGGCAATGATTTCGCCTGGGATCATCTTCTTTTCCTCACGCCGCCTTCACGGGCATGCAGCCCTGGGCCTTCAAGATACGTTTCGTCGACGCCGGATATCTGGCGAGCATGGCGGCCGGACGCACCGGGCGGCAAGAAAACTCACCACCGCAATTGGGGCATTGGCCCTGAAGCACACCGTCGGCGCAATCAGCGCAGAAGGTGCACTCGAAAGTGCAGATCATCGCCTCGCGGCTTTCCGGCGGCAGGTCCTTGTCGCAGCATTCGCAGTTCGGACGAAGTTCGAGCATTGCGACCTCCTCAGCGGATCGGTTCGTGGACGGTGACGAGCTTGGTGCCATCCGGGAAGGTCGCTTCCACCTGCACATCATGGATCATCTCGGCGACGCCCTCCATCACCTGATGCCGGCCGATCACATGAGCGCCCGCTTCCATCAGTTCTGCGACCGGGCGGCCGTCACGGGCGCCTTCCACGACAAAGTCGGTGATCAGCGCGATCGCTTCGGGATGATTGAGCTTCACACCGCGTTCCAGCCGGCGTCGCGCCACCATCGCCGCCATGGAAATCAGCAGCTTGTCTTTTTCTCTCGGAGTGAGGTTCATCGTCCATCCATCTGCTTAGAAACTAGAGATTCCAGACTTTCGGCACAGGCGCACCGTTG
The DNA here is from genome assembly GCF_001908375.1 of Rhizobium etli 8C-3. NCBI lineage: Bacteria > Pseudomonadati > Pseudomonadota > Alphaproteobacteria > Hyphomicrobiales > Rhizobiaceae > Rhizobium > Rhizobium etli. Next base: position 2,946,053 of record NZ_CP017241.1, read on the forward strand.
CGCAAGGCGGAAATGACCGGGATCAGGATTTTTCTGAGAACAAAGCCGTCAGCGGCTGCAGCGCGCACGACGAGCTTGCCGTTCCAGGCGCTGGCGCCTGCCGCATGTCCGTCGAGCAGTGGGCGCATTTTCGCGAGATAGGCTTCTGCAAGGGGCCCGGCATAAAGCAAGGTTGCAAAAGCCACCTGCCCACCGAGGACGGGCTGGCGAGCAGTCAGCGCGCCGATCGCGCCGTCAAGCCGCAACTCCTCGGCATGGATCAGCTTGCCAGCGCGCCTGATCCGCCAGCGATCACGGAAAAGGCCGGTCTCCATCTTCTCTCCCATCGCCTTGCGGCCGAGCAGGATCGCCTCGACGGCCAGGAATTGCGCCGTCTCGCTTAGATCGACGTCGAGGCGACGCGACAGCGAAGCGCGATCGAACAGGATCGTCTCCTGCGGCAGCCAGTCGACCCGTGCATCTGCACCGACCGCGATCGTTGTCGTCACTTCGGCCGTTCCAGCGGACGCCTTGTAGATCTTCTCGCAGGCCTGTGTCGTCACGTCGATACGCGTCATCGGGCCTGCAACGACGCTCCAGTTCATCTCGTCGCCGCCGGTGAGCCCGCCCGCCGTATTGATGATGACGGCCTCCATGGAAGCATCGAAAGTCTGCGGCAGGCGTATCTTGGCGGCACCTTCCTGATAGAGTTCGCGGATGCGCGTGCGCCCGTCAAGCAGCTTGGCCGAAAGGTGCCCGCGCCCCTGCGCCCTTTGTGGCCTGGTGTTTGCCGCCGCGATCGTCATTCCATCCCCTTTGTGCCTTCGCCGTTTGCCCGGCCGTTCTCATTCAATGCCGCAAATAACTGAAAGCAAGCAATTTTTATGCCGCCTGCCGATCTCAAAGGAACGGCGGCAGACGCGGCTGCTCAGGAAATGGAAGCTGCCTTGGAAAGCGGCATATGCCGTTCAGACGGTCAGGTGGCGCCTGGCCTCGGGCGTATCGAGCGTTTCTGCCGACCCCTCGTGGACGACCTCGCCGCGGTCCATGATGTAGACGTAGTCGCCAAGCTCACGGCAGAAGTCGAGATACTGCTCCACGAGCAGGATTGCCATGCCGGTTGAATCGCGCAGATAGCGGATCGCCCGGCCGATGTCCTTGATGATCGACGGCTGGATGCCTTCGGTCGGCTCGTCCAGCACCAGGATCTTCGGCCGCGTCACCATCGCCCGGCCGATTGCCAATTGCTGCTGCTGGCCGCCAGAAAGATCGCCGCCGCGACGCGACAACATCGACCTCAGCACCGGGAAGAGGCTGAAGATATCGTCGGGGATGTTGCGGTCGCGGCGGCCAAGCGGAGCAAAGCCGGTTTCAAGATTTTCCTTGACGGTGAGCAGCGGGAAAATCTCGCGCCCCTGCGGCACATAGCCGATACCCTGCTTGGCGCGCGCATAAGGCGGCATGCCGTTCAACGCCACGTCATTGAAGCTCACCGTTCCGGCCGAGAGCGGATGCTGGCCGGTGACGGCGCGGAGAAGAGAGCTCTTCCCCACACCGTTCCGCCCCAGCACGCAAGTGATCTTGCCCATCTGCGCCTTGATCGAGATGCCGCGCAACGCTTGTGCGGCGCCATAATGAAGGTTTGCGTTTTCAACTGTCAGCATGAGGCCGCCTCCTGGCGCGTTGCGGGTTCAAAGATTTCTCCCCAACCGTTCGCACGAGAGGCGGTGGCTGACTTGGAGCTACCGTCTTGGTTTCCATCAACCCGCAAAGGCGGACGATCACGGCAATGAGCGAGCGACCCGGTTAAACTCCTCCCTCCTTTGCGAAGGGGTTGGGGAAAGCACAAAGCCCCACCAACGACAAACAGATCAATCATCCTTCAGCGCCCCAAATAATTCTCGATCACCTTCGCATCGGAACTCACGAAATCGATCGATCCCTCGGCAAGCACGGACCCTTCCGCCAGGCAGGTGACCTTTACGCCGAGGTCGCGGATGAAGCCCATGTCGTGCTCGACGACGACGACGGAGCGGGTCTTGGCGATTTCCCGCAGCAGGATTGCCGTCTCCACGGTTTCGGCATCGGTCATGCCGGCAACCGGCTCGTCGACCAGCAGCAGCTTCGGCTCCTGTGCAAGCAGCATGCCGATCTCCAGCCATTGCTTCTGCCCGTGAGACAGACTGGCTGCCAGATCGCCGCTGCGATTCGTCAGCCGCACGGTCTTCAAGATTTCCTCGATGCGCGCCTTGTCTTCAGACGAGAGGCGATAAAAGAGCGTCGGGAAAACGCCGCGCTTGCGATTGAGTGCCAGCTCCAGATTGTCCCAGACCGTATGGCTTTCGAAGACCGTGGGCTTCTGGAATTTGCGGCCTATGCCGAGTTGGGCGATATCGGCTTCATCTTTCTTCGTGAGGTCGATATCGCCGTTGAAATAAACCTCGCCCTCATCGGGCCGCGTCTTGCCGGTGATGATGTCCATCATCGTCGTCTTGCCGGCACCGTTGGGGCCGATGATGGCGCGAAGCTCGCCGGGCTCGATGACGATCGAAAGCGAGTTCAGCGCTTTGAAGCCGTCGAAGGACACCGAGACGTTGTTGAGGTAGAGCACGCTGTTGGGTTTGATATCCGGTATCATGGCCGCTCACTCCGCTGCCTGGATTTTCGCGTCGACGCCTTCTTCCTGAAAAGCAGGCGGCGCCGTTTCCGTCCTCGACTTCTTCTTGCCGAGGAATTGGGCGATCGTGCCGACGATACCTTTCGGCAGGAACAGCGTGACGGCAACGAAGAGACCGCCGAGCGCAAAGAGCCAGAACTCAGGAAAAAGTCCGGTGAAGATGGTTTTGCCGCCATTGACCAGAATCGCACCGATAATCGGCCCGATCAGCGTCGAGCGGCCGCCGACGGCCGTCCAGATGACGACCTCGATGGAGTTTGCCGGTGCGAATTCTCCAGGATTGATGATGCCGACCTGCGGCACGTAGAGCGCGCCTGCAATGCCCGCCATCATCGCCGAGACGACAAAGGTGAAGAGCTTGAAGTGTTCGACGCGGTAGCCGAGGAAGCGCGTCCGGCTTTCCGCATCGCGCACACCGACCAGCACCTTGCCGAACTTCGAACGCACGATGGCCGAAGCAATCAGCAGGGACAGCGCCAGGAGGGTTGCGGTCGCGGCGAAGAGCGCTGCGCGCGTTCCGTCGGCCTGTACGTTGAAGCCGAGGATGTCCTTGAAGTCGGTCATGCCGTTATTGCCGCCGAAGCCCATGTCGTTGCGGAAGAAGGCAAGCAGCAGCGCATAGGTCATGGCCTGGGTGATGATCGACAGATAGACGCCGTTCACTCTGCTCCGGAAGGCGAACCAGCCGAAGACGAAGGCGAGCAGCCCAGGCACCACCAGCACCATCAGCGCTGCAAACCAGAACTGGTCGAAGCCGTACCAGAACCAGGGCAGTTCTTTCCAGTTCAGAAACACCATGAAGTCGGGCAGGATCGGGTCGCCATAAACGCCGCGCGACCCGATCTGGCGCATCAGATACATGCCCATCGCATAACCGCCGAGTGCGAAGAAGGCGCCGTGACCGAGCGAAAGGATGCCGCAAAAACCCCAGACCAGGTCGAGTGCCAGGGCCAACAAAGCATAGGTGAGGTACTTGCCGAACAGCGCCATGATGTAGGTCGGGATATGCAATGTATTGTCCGGACCCGTCATGAGGTTCAGAACCGGCACCAGCACGGCGACCGTGAGCAGAATGGCGACGGCAATGGAAATCTTGCGATCGAGAGACCGGAGAAGGAAGGCCGTAATCATGCTTCCACCGCCCTTCCTTTGAGTGCGAAGAGCCCGCGCGGACGCTTCTGGATGAAAAGGATGATGAGGACGAGCACGAGGATCTTGCCGAGCACCGCGCCGGCGAAGGGCTCGAGGAACTTGTTGACGACGCCGAGCGACAACGCGCCCACCAACGTGCCCCAAAGATTGCCGACGCCGCCGAAGACCACGACCATGAAGCTGTCGATGATGTAGCTCTGGCCAAGGTTCGGCGAGACGTTGTCGATCTGCGAGAGCGCTACACCCGCCATGCCGGCGATGCCGGAGCCGAGCGCGAAGGTGAAGGCATCGACCCAACCGGTGCGGATTCCCATCGACGAAGCCATGCGGCGGTTCTGCGTGACCGCGCGCATCTGCAGACCGAAGTCGGAGCGCTTCAAGAGCAGCAGCAACGTCACGAAGACCATCATTGAAAAGACGATGATCCACATGCGGTTCCAAGTGATTGACAGCCCGCCGAGTTCGAAGGCGCCGGACATCCAGCTTGGATTGCGCACTTCGCGATTGGTCGGGCCGAAGATCGTGCGAACCGCCTGCTGCAGGATAAGCGATACGCCCCATGTCGCCAGCAACGTTTCGAGCGGGCGGCCGTAAAGATAACGGATGACCATGCGCTCAATGACGAGGCCGACGAAGCCAGTGAAGACAAAGGCCGCCGGAATCGCAATCACCAGCGAATAGGTTGCAAGTTGGGGAAAGCTCGATGCGATGTGTTCCTGCACGACATAGGTAGTGTAAGCGCCGATCATCACCATTTCGCCATGGGCCATGTTGATGACGCCCATGACACCGAAGGTGATGGCAAGCCCGATTGCCGCCAGCAGCAGCACCGAGCCGAGCGACAGGCCGTACCAGACGTTCTGCACGATATCCCAGAGCGCCAGGTTGCGCTTGATACTGGCGATATTGGCCTCGATGCCGGCCTTCAGGTCGTCGGGTGCAGTCTCCATCGCGGTGGTCAGGATGGTGAGTGCGTTGCGGTCTCCGCGAGCCGCGATTGTATCGATCGCCGACTTCTTGTCTTCGGCGCTGACATCGCTCTTCAGCATCATGACGGCGCGGGCCGCTTCCATCGTATTCTTGATTTCGGCATCTTTTTCATCGGCGAGTGCCGCGTTCAGAAGCTGAAGATTGGAAGGGTCGGAATCCTTCAGCAGCCCCTGAGCGGCTGCAAGCCTTGCGGAACGGTCCGGGCTCAGCAGCGTCAGCGTGCTCATGGCGCTGGCGATCACGCCACGCAGGGAATTGTTGATCTTGACCTTGGACATGTAGTCGGGATCGATATCGGCGACAGCCTGGCCGGTGATCGGGTCGGAATAGGTCGGCTCGTCGTCGGTGCCACCCAGCAGGAGAACTGGCCCGCCTTCTTCGGAATTCACGTAAAGCTGGCCGTCGCTCAGCTGCTGCAGGATCTGGCCGACGTGCAGATCTCCTGAAGCCACAAGAGCCTTGATGGCGGCTTCGCGCTCCTGAAAGCCGCCGGCACCGAGCGCATCGACAAGAGCGTGGACATCGTCCTGGGCCTCGAGCGCCGTGGCGAAGGCCGGCAGGGCAAGGCAGATCGTCAGAAGGAAAATCTTGATGGCGCGAAACATGGGCTCTCTCGCCTGGCTTGTCGTTGGCCTTGTGGGCGGCAATCGCTCGGGACTGGACTTCCGCCCGGACAAGGGATCCGGACGGAAGGCTTCAGGCAGTCAACGGACCGGGTTCGTACTCAGGAGCCCTTGCCGCCGCACTTGCCCGTTGCAACGTTGAAGTTGCCGCAGTTCATGGGCTTGCGCCAATCGGAGATCAGGTCCTTGGAGTCCGGCAGGAAGTCGGACCATTCGTCGCCGACGACGGCTGACGTTTCCTGGACTATTTCGAACTGGCCATCGGCCTGGATTTCGCCAATCAGCACCGGCTTGGTTATGTGGTGGTTCGGCATAACGGTGGCATAGCCGCCGGAGAGGTTCGGAACCGTGGTGCCGATGATGCTGTCGAGAACCTTGTCGGTATCGGTCGTTCCGGCCGCCTGGACAGCCTTGACCCATGCATTGAAGCCGATATAGGCGGCTTCCATGGGATCGTTGGTCACGCGCTTGTCGTTCTTGGTGAAGGCGTGCCATTCCTTGATGAACTTCTTGTTGGCCGGGCTTTCGACCGACTCGAAGTAGTTCCAGGCTGCGAGGTGACCGACGAGCGGCTTGGTGTCGAGACCGGCAAGCTCTTCTTCGCCGACGGAGAAGGCGACGACCGGGATGTCGGTTGCCTTGATGCCCTGGTTGCCCAGTTCCTTGTAGAAGGGAACATTGGCGTCGCCGTTGATGGTGGAGACGACGGCTGTCTTCTTGCCGGACGAGCCGAACTCCTTGATCTTGGAGACTTCCGTCTGCCAGTCGGAGAAGCCGAAGGGCGTGTAGTTGACGATGATGTCTTCCTTCGGGATACCCTTGGATACGAGGTAGGCTTCCAGGATCTTGTTGGTGGTGCGCGGATAGACGTAGTCGGTGCCTTCAAGCACGAAGCGCTTAACACCTTCCTTTTCCATCAGGTAGTCGACAGCCGGGATCGCCTGCTGGTTCGGAGCAGCGCCCGTATAGAAGATATTGCGCGAAGACTCTTCGCCTTCATACTGAACCGGATAGAAGAGCAACGAGTTCAGCTCTTCGAAAACGGGCAGGACCGACTTGCGCGAAGACGAGGTCCAGCAACCGAAGACGGCCGCAACCTTGTCCTTTTCGATCAGCTCGCGTGCCTTTTCGGCAAACAGCGGCCAATCGGAGGCTGGATCGACGACAACCGCTTCCAGCTTCTTGCCGAGAAGGCCACCCTTTTTGTTCTGCTCGTCGATGAGCATAAGCATGGCATCTTTCAGCGTCGTTTCGGAGATGGCCATGGTACCGGAGAGCGAATGCAGAACGCCGACCTTGATCGTGTCGGCGGCGGCTGCGGCTCCGTGGAAGGCGGCTGACGCCGCCATGACGGCGCCAAGCGCGGCGCCCGTTACATAGGACTTGAGATTCATCTGGTTGAACTCCCCTCTTCTTGTTCCGCAACAGGCCGGAAACTGAAATTAACCGTTGCTTAAAGAACTATCGGGGGCTGCTGCGCAAAACCGTATACGCAATATGACGTAGGGGTGGGGGCGAAATGGGCAGGTCGGCACGGCAATGGCCTTCAGGGTCACCGCTGCCATGCAGCCGTCGAGGCGCGGGTTAGTCGCGCAGGGCCCATGTTGGCCCAGCTACTGTCCTTGATGGTGAGCGTCACCCCGGTCGGGCCGCAGGCAACGGCTGCCCAATGGCGCTTCAGGCTGGCCTTATCGAAGGTGCCGGTGACGGAACCCGCCTTCAAGAACTCGATCCTCGTTCCCCGGGCACCGTTTTACGTGCCGTAGCCGTCTCGGCGGCAAAGACGTTGAGCCGACCATAGCCTTCCGCGTCGTCGCCGGCCGACTGGGCACTTGCAAGCGACGGCATGACGATCAGAAGAACGAAGAGCGCGGTGGACAACCGGCGATAGCGCAAGACAGACGTCGTGGATTTCCGTATTCCAGGAAGGAATGGCGGACCAATAGGATTTGCGCGTTCCAAAAATATGGATGTTTGGTGAACTTGCGGCGTTGCACCTCTTGCGTTTTCCGTCATTCCTGCCAAAGCTGCCTATTCAATGATCACTTTATCGAGAACGCTAGAAAATAGGCATGGCAGCGCGCCAACGCATTATTCCGGTAAGACGCGAATATAATCGCTGGGTTGCCAACCAGACGCTGGAAGACTATGCGCTGCGCTTCACCGCCAAGAGCGCCCGGCAATTTTCCTCGCAGCGCATCTCGCAGACGGCGATCGGTGCGATTTCCTTTCTCGCGCTCGAAGCGATCGGGGGTGCCATCACCCTCTCCTATGGCACGACCAACGCCTTCTACGCGATCGTCGTCGCCTCGATCGCCATGCTCGCGATCGGTTTGCCGATCAGCCGTTATGCAATCAGGCACGGCGTTGACATCGACCTTCTCACGCGCGGGGCAAGCTTCGGCTATATCGGCTCGACGATTACCTCGCTGATTTACGCCAGCTTCACCTTCATGCTCTTTGCGATCGAGGCTTCGATCATGTCGGGGGCGCTGGAACTGACGCTCGGCATCCCGCTCTGGATCGGCTACATCGTCAGCGCCGTCATGGTGATCCCGCTGGTGACCTACGGCGTCAAGCTGATCAGCAGGTTCCAGCTCGTCACCCAGCCCTTCTGGATCGTGCTCAATATCCTTCCCTTCATCTTCATCGCATTCCTGGATTGGGAAAAGTTCGATCTCTGGCGCGCCTTCGCCGGCATTCGTCACGCTTCGGGCCCGCCAGGTACAGTCGCGGATTTCAACCTGATGGAGTTCGGGGCTGCTTCTGCCGTGATCCTTGCCCTCATGTCCCAGATCGGCGAACAGGCGGACTTTCTCCGCTTCCTGCCACCGGGCGGACAGCGCAAGCTGCGTCATCGCCTCGCCGTCTTTCTGGCCGGCCCCGGCTGGGTCATCATCGGGGCACCGAAGCTGCTTGCCGGCTCCTTTCTCGTCGTTCTGACGTTAAGCGCCGGCGTTCCAGTCGATCGCGCCGCCGATCCGGCGCAGATGTATCTGACCGCTTTCGGCTACATGATCCCCTGGGATATCGGGGCATTGCTGCTGATGGCGGCCTTTGTCGTCGTTTCGCAGTTGAAGATCAACGTGATGAACGCCTATGCCGGCTCGCTCGCATGGTCGAACTTTTTCTCGCGCCTGACCCATAGCCACCCCGGTCGAGTCATCTGGCTTATCTTCAACGTCGCAATCGCCCTTCTTCTCATGGAACTCGGCATCTACCGACTGCTTGAGGAAACGCTCGGGATATTTTCGATCATCGCCATGGCCTGGCTTTGCACGATTTCAGCCGATCTCTTCATCAACAAGCCGCTCGGCCTTGCTCCGCCAGGCATCGAGTTCAAGCGCGCCCATCTCTACGACATTAACCCGGTCGGCCTCGGCGCCATGGGCCTTTCGGCAACGGTCGCGCTGGTTGCGCATTTCGGCGTCTTCGGCGCCGTTGCCGCTTCGCTTGCACCCTACATCACGCTGGTGATCGCGCTCACGGCCTCGCCGCTGATCGCCTGGGCGACGAAGGGCAAGTTCTACCTGGCGCGCAAACCGCGTCACAGCTGGAAGAACCTGACGAACATCACCTGTTCCGTCTGTGAACATCCGTTCGAGCCGGAGGACATGGCCTGGTGCCCGGCCTATGCGGCGCCGATTTGCTCGCTCTGCTGCTCGCTCGACAGCCGCTGTCACGACATGTGCAAGCCGAAAGCGCGGTTCAACACGCAGGTCGGCACCGTCGCCAAGGCCTTGCTGCCGGAGACCGTGATCGAGAAATTGTCGACCCGTCTCGGGCGTTACGGCATTGCAGTGGTTCTGGCCCTGACAGCGGTCGGCGGGATCCTTGCGATGATTGCCCATCAGGTCGCCTCGGCCTCTCCGGAAACGGCGGAGGTCGTCAACGGAACGATCCTGATCGTCTTCTTCGTCTTTTCCGTCATCGCCGGCGTCGTCTGCTGGTTCTACGTGCTGGCCCATGACAGCCGCGTCGTCGCCGAAGAGGAATCGTCGCGTCAAAATACTCTGCTCCTGAGGGAAATCGCCGCGCATAAAAAGACCGACGCAGCGCTTCAAAATGCCAAGGAGGCGGCAGAAGCCGCGAACCGGGCGAAAAGCAGGTATGTGGTGGGCTTGAGCCATGAGCTGCGTACGCCGCTCAACGCCGTGCTCGGTTATGCCCAGATCCTTGAGCGCGACGAGACCATTCCCGCGCCGCGCCAATCATCCATCAAGGTCATCCGCCGCAGCGCCGAACATCTTTCCGGGCTGATCGACGGCTTGCTGGACATTTCCAAGATCGAGGCGGGCCGCCTGCAGGTCTATTCCAATGAAATCAACATCCACGATTTTCTCGACCAGATCGTCGACATGTTCCGCCCGCAGGCGCAGGCCAAGGGCCTTGCTTTCAGGCATGAGCGCTCTCCGTCTCTTCCGCAGTTCGTCCGCACCGACGAGAAACGCTTGCGCCAAATCCTCGTCAATCTGCTTTCGAACGCCATCAAGTTTACCGACGAGGGGAGCGTGACCTTTGATGTGGGCTATCGCAGCCAGGTCGCGACCTTCACCGTTACCGACACCGGTCGCGGCATTGCCGAAAAGGACCTAAGCCGCATCTACGAACCTTTCCAGCGGGGTGAGGCCGAAAGCGTCCGACCCATGCCGGGGCTTGGGTTGGGGCTGACGATCACGCAACTCCTCACCAACACGCTCGGCGGCGAAATTTCCGTCAGCAGCGAGAAGGACAATGGCTCGACCTTCCGCGTTCGCCTGATGCTATTTGCCGTGATGCGCGAAATGGTCGCGCCGCCCCAGGAAAAGAAGATCGTCAGCTATGACGGCCCGCGCCGGACGATCGTCGTCGTCGACGACAACGAAGATCATCGCGAGATGATGCGGGAAATCCTGGTGCCGCTCGATTTCGTCGTGTTGACGGCGGGCAACGGCCCGGATTGCCTCACGCTGATCGAAGGCATTCAGCCGGACCTCTTTCTCGTCGATATTTCCATGCCCGGCATGAACGGCTGGCAACTCGTATCGCGCTTGCGCGAAACCGGCCAGACCTCCCCGATCGTCATGCTCTCCGCCAATATCGGAGACGCCGCGGCCGCGGCCGACAGCGATGGCAGCCACAGCGATGCAATCGGCAAGCCTGTCGATATCAAGCAGCTTCGCGACAAGCTGGCGCTGCATCTTGGCCTGAAGTGGATCTATGCCGACACCGCCCAAACAACCATTTCCGTGGCTCAGCCGCCGATGAAAAGCCCCGGCTGCGCCCATATCGAGGAATTGCTCCGCCTCGGCGAGATCGGCTATATCCGCGGCATCGAAGCCAAGCTCGCAGACCTTGCCAAGGTGGAGGCAAATCAGCCATTTGCGAATGAACTAAGCACCTATGTCGCCGCCTTCGATCTTGCCGGCTTCATGACCTTCCTGCACGGCTTCGACGAAAAGGTAGAAACCATTGGCTGAACCGGCCCTCCCCCGCGATATCGTTCTGCTGGTCGACGACTCCCCCGAGGCGCTGGGGTTCTTGACCGATGCGTTGGAACAGTCCGGTTTTTCCGTACTGATCGCAACCTCGGGCTCCGCAGCCTTGAACATCGTCGAGCGCATCACGCCGGATCTAATCCTGCTCGACGCGGTCATGCCTTCGATGGATGGCTTCGAGACCTGCCGGAAGCTGAAGGCCAATGCGGCCGTCAGCCAGGTGCCGGTGATCTTCATGACCGGCCTCACCGAAACCGAACACGTCGTCCACGCGCTGGAATCGGGCGGGGTCGACTATTTGACCAAGCCGATCAATATCGACGAGCTTCGCGCCCGCATTCGTGTGCATCTACGCAACGCGCGTTCGGCGCAAAGCGCCCGCGTGGCCCTCGACGCTGCCGGACGCCACCTGCTTGCCGTCAAAGGCGACGGTGCCGTTCACTGGTCGACGCCGCAGGCAACCCGCCTCGTCAACGCAGCGACGGGCAGTGACGACGGCATGGACATCGTCACCAATCACATCGCCGATTGGATGAGAACGCGCGCTGCAGCCGGGCGCGATTCAATCATCTCCATCGCCAACGCAGGCCAGGCAACGCTTCAACTCGGTTTCCTGGGAACCATCGGCCCCGACGAATATCTCTTCCGCCTGACCGCCGCCAACCATCGCAGCGACGACGCCGTGCTTCGCCAGCATTTCTCCCTGACCCAGCGCGAATCGGAGGTGCTGCTCTGGATCGCCAAGGGCAAGGCAAATCGCGACATCGGCGAAATTTTGGGACTATCGGCTCGCACGGTGAACAAGCACCTGGAGCAGATCTACGTGAAGCTTGGCGTCGAAAACCGGGCCTCGGCTGCGGTCAAGGCGGCACATGTGCTGCATGAGATGTGAGCGTCAGGTCAGCTTGGCGAGATAGAGGCTGGAGATATTGATCCGGAAGGCTACAGAACGGGATATCGCACGCATCGTGGAAATCCGAAACAGCGTTACCGAAAACAGGCTATCGGATCCCGGCAAGATTACACTCGACGAACTGCGCTGGTTTATTGCAAACCCCGGAATATTCGTCTGGGAACAGCAGGGCGACGTCCAAGGCTTTTGCGCCGGCGACCCGCGCAACGGCAACCTCTGGGCGCTCTTTGTCGATGACGCTTTCGCAAAGCGCGGCATCGGAACGGCCCTTCTTGCCAGGGCCTGCTCGGTCCTGGAGGATGCGGGCCATGATCGCATCTGGCTGACAACAGACCCGGGAACAAGAGCCGAGAGGCTCTATCGTCAAGCTGGCTGGGAACTGATCGGCGAGAAGGACGACGAGCTGCTTTTCGAACTGAAGCTTCCGGGCGGCAGTACTTGATTGGAACGCATTTCATCCATGGCTCAGAACCCGCGACTTAGGCCAGGAGGACTATTTTTACCAAGCTTACGCAGTGATCCTTAAATCCTTTGCGCGTAGGCAAAAGGCACCATAGGCGATTGAACGGCAGGCGGCGGGCATGAAAAGCAGGCTTTACTATGTGGATCGGCTGAGGATCTTCGCCTTTGCGATTCTGCTCGTCTACCATTCGTCGGCGTCCTTCCTGCCCGACATCAACTGGCTAATCCACAGCGACAAGACAAGCACCACGCTTTCGCTCGTCATGGACTTCCCGCGCGCTTGGCGGCTTGCGCTATTGTTCTTTGTCTCGGGCATGGGAGCAGCCTTTACCTTCGGCTCGGCAGGCAGCCTGTCCTTCCTGCGCAAGCGCACGTTTCGTCTGCTGATACCCCTGCTCTTTGCCATGGCCGTGATCGTCGTGCCGCAGGTGTGGTACGAACGCATGTACGAGAACGGCTATCAGGGTTCACTTTTCGAATTCTGGATGACCCGCTACTTCACCGAAGGTCGCTACCCAAGGGGCAACTTCACATGGGCGCATATGTGGTTCGTGGCCTACCTGCTGGTCATGTCGGTGATCTGTTTTCCCATCTTCGGATACCTGGTACGGCCCGGAAACAAGATCGCAGCTTGGTTCGAACGCACCTCGAAAACCGGCTTCGTCTACCTCTTCTTCCTTCTGCCGCTCGCACTCAACCTGGCGCTTTCGCCTTTCTTTCCGAAGCAAACCAATGCCCTCTACAATGACGGCGCGTGGTTTGCCGTTTGGGCAAGCTGGTTCGGACTGGGTTTTCTCATGGCTCGCTATCACAGTGCGCTGATCGAAACGATCATCGGCCGGCGCTTCGTCAGTGCTGCTATCGCCCTTGTGACCAGCGTGCTGCTCTATCGCTACGCCTGGCTGGTGCCGCAGGACCAGTCGATCGGCAGCTACGGGCGAGATACGCCGCTGTTCAAGGCGGGAATCTTCCTGCTGGCCTGGAGCATGATCCTGACGCTCGTCGGTTTTGCTGCCCGTCACTTCAATCGGCCCAGTGAAAAGCTCGCTGCAATGAACCGGCTGGTATTCCCGCTCTACATCGTGCATCAAACCGTGACGGTAGCCGCGCTGTACTATGTCCTACCGCTCGATATGCCGGTCGCCGTGAGCTATTCGGCCGTCACGGCCGCAACGATCCTGCTTTCGGGGCTCTTCGCCGTCTGCGTCGACTTCGTGCCTGGCCCGGCACGCGTCCTGTTCGGCTTGAGCGGTCGTGGCAGGAAGGTTTTAGCAAGCGAGCCCGATCGGCAGCTTTCGCGATAGGTCGTGCTTCGTCCGGAAGACGAAATCAAACGACGCGATCCGGCGGCTCACGCCCGTCGAAGAAGTTCGTAATGTTTTCCACGACCTTCATTCCCATTGCCGTTCGGGTCTCCTGCGTCGCGCTGCCGAGGTGCGGCAGCAGGACGACATTGTCCATCGACTTCAGCTTCTCCGGCACCTGTGGCTCCGCTTCGTAGACGTCAAGCCCGGCGCCGCGGATACTGCCTGTCTCAAGGGCGTTGATCAGCGCCGCCTCGTCGACCACGTCGCCGCGCGCCGTATTGATCAGAAATGCACCTGGCTTCATCGCCGCAAAGCGCGCTGCATTCATCAGGTGCCGGTTCTGTGACCCGCCGGGGCAATGGAGCGAAACGAAATCGGAAGCGGCCAGCACCTCCTCGATCGTCGCCAGTTGGCGAGCCCGGTAGCGCGCAGCCTCCGCGGCATCGATCGTCGAGCGATTGTAAAAGACTACCTCCATCCCGAATCCGAAATGGCAGCGCTGCGCAAAGGCTCGACCGATACGGCCGAATCCGATGATCCCGACCGTCTTGCCGGCCACCTTTGTGCCGATCATGTGGGTCGGACACCAACCCTCCCATGCACCGGCGCGAAGCTGACGCTCACCCTCCCCGCCCCGGCGAGCAACGGCGAGCAGGAGCAGCATGGCGATGTCCGCAGTGCAGTCGGTGAGCACGCCGGGCGTATTGGTGACCAAGATGCCTTTCGCCTTGGCGGCGAAAATATCGATGTGATTGTAGCCGACGCCGAAATTGCCGAGAATTTTCGTGCGTGTATCGCCTTCGAAAACGCTGGCAGGCAGCTTGTCGGAAACGGTGGGAAGGACCGCATCATAGGCTGTCATCGCCTCCCGCATCTGATCGAGACCGAACGGAATATCCTTCTCGTTAAAGGTTGCGTCGAAGCGTTCGGCAAGGGCGGCTTCTGCCGCGGCGGGCCAGCGGCGGGTGACGAGGATGCGCGGTCGGGACATTGGTGCTTCCGTCTCAAGATTCTACGCCTCAAAGAACTAGAGGATGACCGCATGAATTGAAACGCAAAAAGAAAGAAGCCCGGTCTCGACCGGGCTTCCGTAAATCGCACTGGCGTGAAGCGAAGCTTACATGGTCTGCGGGAAGTAGCTGTACTTGCCGTCCGGACCCTTCTTCCATTCGTACATGATGTAGCCTGGAATCTTCGGGTCGCCCTTTTCGTCGAAGGAGATATCGCCGAGAACCGTGGGGAACGGACCCTTTTCCTTCATCGCGGTTGCGACGGCTTCCGGATCGGTCGAACCGGCCGCCTTGGCAGCACCGGCGATCGCCTGCAAGGCAGCGTAGGAGTAGAGCGTGTAAGCTTCCGGGTTGAAGCCGGCAGCCTTGAACTTTTCAACGAGTTCCTTGTTGGCCGGGTTGAGCGTCGGATCCGGGCCGAAGGTGTTCAGCGTTCCGGCAACTGCGTCGCCAGCGATGGAAGCAAGTTCGTTCGAGACGATACCGTCGCCGGAAACGAGCGTTGCCTTCAGGCCCTGGTCGGCAGCCTGACGGATGATGAGACCGGCCTCGGTGTGCAGACCGCCCCAATAGATGATCGACACGCCGGCTTCTTTCATCTTTGCGATGAGGGCGGAGAAGTCCTTGTCGCCGACGTTGATGCCTTCATACATGGCTTCGGTAACGCCAGCAGCGTTCAGGGACTTCTTGGTCTCGTCGGCAAGACCCTGACCGTAAGGTGTCTTGTCATGAACGACAGCGATCTTGGCGTCCTTGAAATGATCGGCAAGATACTTGCCGGCAATTGCGCCCTGCTGGTCGTCACGGCCGCAGGTACGGAATGTGTTCCACAGGCCGCGCTCGGTGAACACTGGGTTCGTTGCGGCCGGGGTGATTTCGAGGATGCCGTTTTCAGCATAGACTTCAGACGCCGGGATCGAAACGCCCGAGTTGAAGTGGCCGATCACGAACTTCACGCCGTCAGCAACGAACTTGTTGGCGACCGAGATGCCCTGCTTCGGGTCCGAAACGTCGTCACCGAGTTCGAGCTTGATCTGCTCGCCGTTGATGCCGCCTGCGGCGTTGATATCAGCGGCTGCCTGCTCGGCACCCTTCTGAAGCTGAGCGCCGAACGCAGCGTTCGGGCCAGTCAGAGGACCGCCGACGCCAATGAGAATGTCGGCCCAGGCGTTGCCGCTGAAGGCGACCATCGCCGTCAGCGCCACTGCCGACAGAAGAGATTTCTTCATATTCTTACTCCCAATTTTTGGGCGGGTTCCGGTCCAAGACCCGGCGCATTACCCACCATTGACTGCGCCAGGAAAGCTGTTCCACTCTGAAGGCAATTCATGCCTAGATTCAACGGACTGTCAATGTTTGTCCTTCCACGAGAACGCGGAAGTTTTTTCGTACAGCCAGTAATAGTTGTTGACCATCTGATTGGTGCGGCGATAGCGGAAACCCACTGTCGAGAAGACGAGCAGCAGCACGAAATCGATGACGTAGAAGAAGGCGCTGAGCATCGGCCCGTTGAAGAGCGCATGATGCAGGAACTGCATCACCCAGGCGAGCAGGAAGGTGTACACGACCACCTGCGGATAGTTGCTCCAGTTCTCGGCTGCCGCTTTGCCGGCGCGCCATGCCGTCCAGAACCCGATCAGCACGACCAGCCCGCGGATGACCATCCGCACGCCCGTATCCGGTTCGAAGAAAAGTCCCTGCATATCAAACTCTCCCTTCTGCCCGGCTCAATGTCTTCCGCCTTCGAGATAGGCGGCACGGACTTCCGGATTGGCGAGCAGTTCCTTGCCGGACCCGCTCATCGTCACCTTGCCGTTCACCATCACGTAAGCGCGGTGAGAGAGCTTCAGGGCAGCGAATGCATTCTGCTCGACCAGGAAAACGGTGAGGCCCTCCTGCTCGTTGAGCTTCTTGATCGCCTCGAAAATACCCTTCACGATCAGCGGCGCGAGACCGAGCGACGGCTCGTCGAGAAGCAGGAGCTTCGGGCGCGCCATCAGCGCACGGCCGATCGACAGCATCTGCTGCTCGCCCCCCGAAAGCGTGCCACCGCGCTGCGCGTGGCGTTCCTTCAGGCGCGGGAACAGTGTGAATATCTTCTCGACGTCCTCGTTGAAATATTTGAGGTTGTCGAGGCCCGCACCCATCTGCAGGTTTTCCGTGACGGTCATGCGCGGGAAAATGCGGCGGCCTTCCGGCGACTGCGCAATGCGAAGCCGCGCGATGTCGTGCGTCGGCATGCGGGTGATGTCGCGCCCTTCGAAGATCACCGCGCCGGTGCGCGCCTGCGGGCTGCCGCAGATCGTCATCATCAGCGTCGACTTGCCGGCGCCGTTGGCGCCGATGAGGCTGACGATCTCACCCTTGTTGACGTCGACATCGATGCCCGCGAGCGCACGGATATTGCCGTAATAGGTTTCGACGCCCTGAACCTTGAGAAGCTGTTCGCCGGCCATCAGTTTGCGCCCCCTTCGAGGCTCTCGACAGTTGCGATGACCTCTTCCACTTCCTTGTCCTCGACACCGAGATAGGCCGCGATGACCCTCGGGTCGTTCTTCACATGACCCGGCGTGCCGTCGGAAATCTTCTGCCCGTATTCGAGCACCACGACATGGTCGGAGATTTCCATGACCACCGACATGTCGTGTTCGATGAGCAGGATCGACGTACCGGTGTCGGCGCGAATTCCCTGCAGCAATGCGTTGAGGGCCGCCGATTCACGCGGATTGAGGCCGGCGGCGGGTTCGTCCAGGCAGAGCAATTCCGGCTCGGTGCACATGGCGCGAGCGATTTCAAGACGCCGCTGCGCGCCATAGGGCAGATCGCCTGCAGGATCGTCGGCGCGGCTGATCAGATCGGCCTTTTCCAACCAGAAGCGTGCGAGCTCGATGGATGCTGCAGCCTCCTTCCGGTAGGGACCGATGTTGAGCAGGCCGAGGATCGTATAGCCCGATGCCTTCATCAGCTTGTTGTGCTGGGCAACGAGCAGGTTCTCAAGAACTGTGAGGCCCGAGAACAGGCGGATGTTCTGGAAGGTACGCGCGACCCGGGCTTCCTTGGTGATGCGGAAATCCGGCAGGCGCTCGAGCAGGTACTGCTTTCCGCTCTGCTGGTTCAGCGTGATCATTCCCATCGTCGGCTTGTAAAAGCCGGTGATGCAGTTGAAGACGGTCGTCTTGCCGGCGCCGTTCGGGCCGATCAGCGCGGTAATGTCACCGCGCTTGGCTTCGAAGGACAGGTCGTTGATGGCCATGAGGCCACCGAACTTCATCGACAGATGCTCGACCTTGAGAAGGGTATCGCTGGACATTGTCGTCATTTTTGCGGGGCTCATCAGCCGTGCCCCTCCTTGATAAAGCTTCCGGAAACTGCTCTGCGCTCTTTGAGGAAGGCAGTCGGTTCACGCGAGCCGACGAAGCCGCGCGGCTTGAACAGCATGACGACAACCATGGCGAGGCCGAAGAGAAGCATGCGGTAGAGTTCCGGCGTGAAATCCGGACCGAAGACGGCTTTCAGGAAGTCCATCTCGCGCAGCAATTCCGTGCCGCCGACCATGACGAGCGCAGCAATCGCGATACCGGTCAGCGAGCCCATGCCACCGAGAACGACGATGGCCAGAATGACGGCAGACTCCAGGAACACGAAGGATTCGGGAGAGACGAAACCCTGGCGCACTGCGAAGAACGAGCCTGCAAAGCCGCCGAACATCGCACCCATCGCAAAGGCTGTGAGCTTGGTCGTGACCGTATTGATGCCCAGAGACCGGCAGGCGATTTCGTCTTCGCGCAGCGCTTCCCAGGCGCGGCCGATCGGCATGCGGCGAAGCCGGATCGTGACATAGGCCGTCAGCATGCAGAGGGCCAGGATCAGATAGAAGAGGAAGATCTTGTAATAGGCCGACGACATCGGAAGGCCCATGAGCTTGGCAAAGCCGCCCGACGTCGCATCGAAAGGAATGCCGAACAGCGTCGCCTTCGGGATGCCCGATATGCCGAAGGTACCCTTGGTCACGGCCGTCCAGTTGATGAGCACGAGACGGATGATCTCACCGAAGGCGAGCGTCACGATGGCAAGATAGTCGCCGCGCAAACGCAAGACGGGGAAGCCGAGGATGACACCCCAAAGCGCCGCCAGGATGCCCGACATCGGCAGCAGAAGCCAGAAGGACAGGCCGAAATAGCTGGACAGCAGTGCATAGGAATAGGCACCGACCGCGTAGAAGGCGACGTAACCGAGGTCCAGCAGACCGGCAAGGCCGACGACGATGTTGAGGCCCCATGCGAGCATCACATAGATCAGAATCTGGATACCGAAGTTGTCGACCCATTTCAGCGAGCCCTGCGCGCCTAAAGCTGCGTAGATGACCACCGGATAGAGCAGAAGTGCAACCAGCGCGATTTTCAGGAAATGCTGGCGGAGAAAACCCTTTTCGGCCGAGATGTCGAGCTCGCCGTGCTTTGCCTTGGCAAGCTTGCGCTTGTCGATGTTCGGCTTGACGAAAACGACAATGACGAAGCGGCTGATCGCAGCGATCGCCACGAAGATCGCGAGCAGGCCCCAGCGCTGAACGATGATGAGTTCGTTGTTGATGTCCTGATCGGTCTTGAGACCGACGTAGAGAACGAACAGACCGAGAGAAAGCAGGGCCGCGAAGAAGGCTTCCGTAAGTCCTTTCTGGACAAGCCCGGGTGCGGGCTTGCCAGCAGAATTTTCGATGTTTGCCATGATGTTATACCTTCTCGACTTCCGGCCGTCCGAGAATGCCGGTCGGCTTGAAGATCAGGACGAAAGCGAGGATCGCAAAGGTCGCGACATCCTTGTAGGCGATCGTGAAATAGGCGGACCAGAGCGATTCGATGAGGCCGATCATCAGTCCGCCGAGAACGGCACCCGGCAACGAGCCGATGCCGCCGAGAACGGCTGCGGTAAATGCCTTGACGCCCGGCGTGAAGCCGTCGTTGAACGAGGCGACGCCATAATACATCAGGTACATCGTGCCGGCGACAGCGGCGAGCGCAGCACCCATGATGAAGGTGATGGAGATCGTCTGATCGACGTTGACGCCGAGAAGAGCGGCCATCTTGCGGTCCTGCTCCGTCGCGCGCTGGGCGCGTCCGAGGGCCGTGCGGTTGACGATGTACCAGAAGGCGGCCAACAGCACCACGGTGATGAGGATGATGATGATCTGCTTCAGCGAGACCGAAATACCGCCGATATTGTAGACCGAACCGACGAGCGGCGGAATCGGCTTGTTGCGCGGACCCTGCGTCACCTGGATGAAGTTGGACAGCGTGATCGACATGCCGATGGCGGTGATCAGCGGCGCCAGGCGGAAGGAACCGCGCAGCGGCCTATATGCAACACGCTCGATCGTCCAATTCCACAAACTCGTCATCAGCATCGCAACGATAAGCATCAGCAGCAGAAGAACTGCGACCGGAAAGCCTGCAAAGATGGATGTGAGAACGAGAAAGACGATAAGAGCGGCGAAACCACCGAGCATGAAGATATCGCCGTGGGCGAAATTGATCATGCCGATAATGCCATAAACCATCGTGTAGCCAATAGCGACAAGGCCATAGATGGATCCGAGCGTCAGCCCATTGAAGAGCTGCTGGACGAAATACTCCATATGTCATTTCCCCTGGATGCGAGCCAACATGACTGCATCTCTTTTTGGTCTGTAGTTCCCTTTTATCGGAACCTCATATGCGGCATCCATACCGTTTTCCGCGAAAATGTGAAGACAAAAAGGCTTTACTGGGTCAGATTCTTGGCGAAACGGACGTAAATGGCGCGTTTCGCCCCAAAATCCACATTAAAGAGGCATTCCCTGAGGAAATTTTAGTCAGAACCCGGCTGTGGATTGGCCAGATCGCCTGCGAGGTGGGCAAGGTGGGCAGCCTTAAGCATGACACTTATTCCATAAAACCGGAACTTTTGGGAAATTCCTACGAAAATCCACGGCCCGAGGCGAAAATCGTTTCAATCGACGGCAATTCTCACGGATTCCAGCCGCCGCTGCCGTAAGGACGCGTGATGATTTCGAGCAGGTGTCCGTTCGGATCTTCAAAATAGAGACCGCGTCCGCCGTCGTGGTCATTGGTTTCGCCCGGCTTCTTCTGGCCGGGATCGGCCCAGTAGCGCAGCTTCCGCTCTCGAAGCCGATCAAATATCGCGTCGAATTCAGCCTCGCCGACCAGGAAGGCGTAGTGTTGGCTGACGATCTCACCTTTCGTATCCATGTAGTCGAGATTGGCATCGTTGTCGGTCGTGACCATGTAGAACGGCCCCCAGTGCCGCGGCGGCGGCAGGCCCAACATGTCAGCCAGGAAATCTGCCGAGGCCTTGCTGTCTCGGGCCGACAGGATCGTATGGTTGAAGTGGACGGCCATGTTGGTCTCGCGGAAATGGAGGGAGCTGCAACGCCGTGGGGTTTGCCGGTTAACACGCCCGCCCGCCTCTTTGTTCCGGGCGGCCGCACTTTGAGCCACCCTCTTGACGCCGCACTGACTTCAATTCTCTTTCGAAGCGACGTAGACTCGAAGCGCTGGAGGGCCCTGGCAGGCCAGGGAGATCGGACGGAGGCATGAACGAGGTGAGCGGGAACTGGCGCGACAGCTCAGGCGCGGATTGCCTGGGCGCTCGCCCTCATTGGCGGGTTCGCGCTCGACTGGCTCTATCGGCTGCCTTTCCTGCCGACGGCCATGCCGGCCGGTGCGCTCGGCGGCATCGTGTTCCTCGCCGGTCTGGCACTGCTGGTCTGGGCGGCGGGAACCTTCCGCCGTGCAGGCACGCAGATTCAGACCACCCGGCCAACGTCGACGATCGTCGAGGAGGGCCCTTACCGTTTCACGCGCAACCCGATCTATATCGGCATGTTTCTCGGCCTCATCGGCGTCGCCATCGCCATCGACAGCCTGTGGCTCATCCTCGTATTGGTGCCGTTCTATCTCGTCATCCGCTATGGCGTGGTCGCCCGCGAGGAGGCCTATCTCGAGCGGAAGTTCGGCGACGTCTATCTCGCCTACAAAGCCCGCGTCCGGCGATGGCTGTAGCGGCGGCGAGAACCCGACTGCGGAGCGGGTCGAGACGCGACATTTGCGGCATCATCGGCAAGGTCCGGTCCCTGTGGCGCAAATGCCTCGCAAGGACCATTGTGGTTGCCGTACCAGTTACCCCTTACAGCGGCAGCTGCTTGCCGGCCTGCTCGCTGACAATGTACTCGGCGTACCAGTCCGGCCAATCCTCGTCGTGCTCGCCCGTCAGCTTCTCGTGCTCGCCGTGCGCGGTCGCCGCACGCCGCAGGGCGGCCGCGAGCTCTTTGGAGGAGGTGAATGTCGTGTCGTCGGCGTCCACGCGTCCGGGCAATCGGGCGGTGATCTCCTGGAGCAACCAGCCGTTACCGTCTGGATCGCTGAATGAGGCGAACGAGCGGTAGCTGCGATTGTCGGGATCCGGACCAGGGACCCGGAGCCGCCCAAGCAGGTAGGGTTCGTCGGGGCCGGCATACTCGCCGCTGGCGTCGTGGAACACTTCGCTGACCCCGACCCCACGATCGAGCAAATCGCGCCGGGCGGCCTTGATGTCGGAGACGATCAAGTACAGGCCCTGCGCGGAGCCGGGTGATGCTGCGGTGACGTTCTGGCCGAAGATAACCGAGCACCCGGAGCCAGGCGGCGTGAACTGGATCACGCGGAAGCCCTCTTCGGCGGCGAAGTCGGCGTCGAGCCTCCAACCCAGATCGCTGTAAAAGCTCTTAGCACGATCCACATCCGAAACAGGAATAACCACGATCTCGAGCTTCATGTCGATCCCTCGAGTTCTGAGGCTCTCGACAACGGTTTTTCCATGCTCCTGGCTATTGCTCATGTGGAGCTCCTTAGGTTGGCATCCTTCAGGGCGGCGTAACATGCCAGGGGAGTGGATCACAGCGGAGACGTGCAGTCGAATCAAATATGATGTTGTGCTAATGAACCCTGGCCTCATCAGGGAGAACTCCGATTGTCCTGATGAGATAACCGTTTGCTCCTCGCATGGCCCTTGGGTCACTAGCTATTTTCTCGAATGACAGCCATGCCCGGCGCAAAAGGGTGGCTCGATCACCATATATGTCTTTATATACGACTTCATATTGCTTGCGGATGCTGACATCCGTCGAGGGGAACATGTTAGCGATATTCGAAAAGGCGGCCCTTGAGGCGGGTAG
Organism: Rhizobium etli 8C-3; assembly: GCF_001908375.1. NCBI lineage: Bacteria > Pseudomonadati > Pseudomonadota > Alphaproteobacteria > Hyphomicrobiales > Rhizobiaceae > Rhizobium > Rhizobium etli. Next base: position 2,968,852 of record NZ_CP017241.1, read on the forward strand.
AACGATCATCGCCATCTTCGAAGAAGGGTGCGCTGTCGCGACGAAAGCAGATTCAAGTCCCGTGACACGCGCGGACGAAGAAGCGGAGCGGATCATCCTGGCCCATCTTGCCCAAAGCTATCCGGACATTCCGGTAATTGCCGAAGAATCGGTGGCGGCCGGCCACGTGCCGGATATCGAGGGAAAGGCTTTCTTCCTTGTCGACCCGCTCGACGGCACGCGCGAGTTTGTCGACAGGCGGCCGGAATTCACGGTCAACATTGCCTATGTGGACCATGGCGTGCCGCTTGCCGGCTTCGTCTACGCGCCGGCACTGGCTGTTGCTTTTGCAGGCAAGGCAGGACACGCCGAAAAGCTCCTCATCGGAGCCGATTTTACCGTGACGGAACGCATTGCAATCACGGTCCGCGCACCACCAGCCACGCGCCTGGCGCTTGCCAGCCGCAGCCACAAGAGCCCCGCAACCGACAGCTTTCTCATCGACCAGTCGATCTTCGAATGCACCAATATCGGCTCTTCGCTGAAATTCTGCCTGCTTGCAGAGGGAAAGGCCGACGTCTATCCGCGTTTCGGCCGGACGATGGAATGGGATACGGCGGCGGGCGACGCGGTCCTGCGCGCTGCCGGCGGCACGACCGTTACCATGGACGGATTACCGCTGACCTACGGCAAAACCGGCGGCAAGGCGGATTTCGACTTCGCCAATCCCGACTTCATCTCCTGGGGCGGCAAGGACCGGGCTGTGCCGCTGCGCACGGCTTTGCAGCCTTAAGATCAAAAGCGGGACATGCAGCCGGCCGTGACGGCGAAGGCGGCCCTCCCGCCCGAAACACCGCTCGAGGGCAACGGTTTTCGGGCTGCTCATTCCATCAGCGAACACCGCCATCTTGCGTCGTCCAGCCTGCAAGCGGCACCCGACTCTCGATCATTGCGACCGGCACCGCCCACTGCGCGTTCAGCGTCGGAAAGAACGCGGGTAAGCGCCATCGGTAATATGGATTCGGCATGGGAGCCATGCATCCGGTACAGATTGACGCTGCGGCATGCAGGCCACCGAGGCGAGCGGTGGGGCAGCTAAAGTTGTTATCAAAGTGTTACTGTGCGCTTAGGCAATTTTTAAATGTGACAAGCTAGAGTGCCCGCGTGGTCTTGAGTTGTGTAGAGAGTCCAATGACCGAAATGATACGTCCCCGAGTAAAATATGTCATCGGCCCCGATGGCAGCCCGCTGACGATTGCGGATCTTCCGCCGCCGAATACCCGGCGCTGGGTTATCCGTCGCAAGGCTGAGGTTGTCGCCGCGGTACGCGGTGGCCTGTTGAGCTTGGAAGAAGCCTGCGAGCGTTACACGCTCACCGTCGAAGAATTCCTGTCCTGGCAGTCGTCGATCAACAGTCACGGCCTTGCCGGCCTGCGAACGACGCGTATCCAGCAATACCGTCACTGAACCATCTGCCTCAGGCAAAGGCGTTTATCTCGGGCCGGACGCATTTCCCTGAAGGGAGTGAAGAAGGCCCGAAATTATTGTTGACGCCGCGTAGCACCACAGTCCGGGTTGGGTAAAAGCATCCGCAAGGCCCGTCGTCTTCGCCGCCGCAATCACGATCGCCACCAGTAAAACGTCCATCATCGACCACTTGGAGAGATACGGTACGGCGTGACGATAAAACCAGCTGCCGGTCCCGCCGCCGGCAGCCGTCGCCTCGGCGGCAATGCCGATGATCTTGAGGATCGGCAATACGATTGACACGATTGCGACGATCAGCGCGAGCGGAATATCCCCTCCGCTCCAGAGCGAAGCAACGATCTCCACCAGCGACGGCGTTTCATCGAAGAAGTAGAGCTTCTCGAATCGGATCAGAGGCAGTACCAGCCCAAGCGCCAGGAAGAATGGTGCTGCAGCAAGCAGTACCGGCCGGATTCCCACCAGTCTTCTCATCGAATTCCCCTCGGATTGAACACTGTGTCGTCTCCTCGACCGGCTTGGCATGGCATGGCCGACATGTCACGGTCTGCCTAGCAACATCGGTTTTCGGAGAAAATACAATGGATATTCGCAGCGAAGACAATGCCTCGGGCGGCCGGTATGTGGCCAAGGTCGACGGACACGAAGCCGAGATGAGCTATTCCCGCACGTCGCCGAAGCTCGTCATCATCGATCACACCGGCGTGCCGGATGCCCTGCGCGGCAAAGGCGTGGGTCAGGCGCTTGCGCTTTATGCCGTCGAAGAGGCAAGAAAGGGCGGCTGGAAGATCTTTCCGCTCTGCCCGTTCTTCAAGGCGCAATCACAACGCCACCAGGAATGGCGCGACGTGGTGAACTGACAGCACCAAAAGCCATGTATGACGGACTTACGGTCCGTCATACATGGCTTCTTGAGGACGCCGCAGCCGGCGTCCGCGGCCGATCGATCAGGCGCGGGCCCGAATGGCGCTGTCGCGCTCTTCGAGCGCGGTAGCGCGGGCATATTCCGCCTGCATCTCCTCGAGCGCCTGCTCCAGCGACTCTTCCTGCATCTTCAATTCCTTGATGGAAACCTGAAGATTGTCGGCGCGCTGGCGAGCCGCCTTTGCGAAGGTCGGGTAGGCGAAGTGATTCGGGTCGGAAATGCCGGATTTCTTCTCTTCGATGACGATCTGACTCTCCAGATCCTTCGTCATTCGTTCGAATTCCGACATCATCATCTGCAATTGCTGCAGCTGACGTCGTTTTTCGTTCACCTGAAACTCCTTCAGGCGAACTAGGCTCTCACGCGACTTCATACGCATTACTCCAGTGATGCGAGATCCCGGCTCAACTAAAATTGCCCTTGCGCACCGGTTTGAAACGGCCTGCCAAAAAAATTTCCGTCGGTATTAACAAAAACCTACCGCTGGTAACCTTTCGTTTACGGGCATCGTTAATGATAGTGCCGATGATTTAAGGGTCGGTAAACATCACTACGCGATTTCCAGATCCTGTTCATTGGTGAGTCGAATGAATCGCTTACCGGCCGTTCTTAATGTGAAAGTTAAGGAATTGGCGTTGCGGATTCTCATTGGAAAACAGCGAAATGGGGAAATTGCTTAATAAATTCGTTACCTCTTGCCAGAGTGAATCAGAATTTGTTAACCATTTCGTGGCAGCTTCCAAATCACGCAGTGAAGTATTCGGTATCGCGTAGGGGGCCAGACCACCTTTCGGCGGCGGTAAAGGGGATAATAATGCGGGTACTACTTATCGAAGACGACAGCGCGACAGCGCAGAGCATCGAACTGATGCTGAAATCCGAAAGCTTCAACGTCTACACCACCGATCTCGGTGAGGAAGGCGTCGATCTCGGCAAACTGTATGATTACGACATCATCCTTCTCGATCTGAACCTTCCCGACATGTCCGGATATGAAGTGCTGCGCACTCTCCGCCTGTCCAAGGTCAAGACACCAATCCTGATCCTCTCCGGCATGGCAGGCATTGAAGACAAGGTCCGCGGCCTCGGTTTCGGCGCCGACGACTACATGACAAAGCCGTTCCACAAGGACGAATTGGTCGCACGCATCCACGCGATCGTCCGCCGTTCCAAGGGCCATGCCCAGTCGGTCATCATGACCGGCGAGTTGATCGTGAACCTCGACGCCAAGACCGTTGAAGTCGGCGGCCAGCGTGTTCACCTGACCGGCAAGGAATATCAGATGCTGGAGCTGCTTTCGCTCCGCAAGGGCACGACCCTGACCAAGGAAATGTTCCTCAACCACCTTTACGGGGGCATGGACGAGCCCGAGTTGAAGATCATCGACGTTTTCATCTGCAAGCTGCGCAAGAAGCTCGCAAATGCTGCCGGCGGCGCAAACTACATCGAAACCGTCTGGGGCCGCGGCTACGTTCTGCGCGAGCCGGATGGCGCCGAATACGCCGAAACCGCCTGAGACGCCGAATTCCCCTTTTCGATCATGAGATATCCCGCTCCGGCGGGATTTTTCGTCTTGATGCACGACTTGCAATGGCCAAGCCGCCCGCAGGCGGCTTAAACCTTGAAGAATAAAGGGAATCAGGCGGCGATCGCGCGGTTGCCGAAGACGGCAGTCAGAATCTTGCGGTCGAAGGGCTTCAGCAGGAAGTCGGTGGCGCCTGCCCGCTTGCCCATCATCAGCTTCTTGAGATCGGCCTCGATCACGCAGTAGTAGATCTTGACGTCCTTGCCGCCCTCCATCTCCCGGATAGCGCAGATCAGTTCGAGGGCGCCGTCCATGCCGGAATCGACGATCATGTATTCGGGAAGCTCGGCCTGGCAGCGCGAAAGTGCTTCGCTTGCGTTGGAGGCCTCACTGACAAGGAAATCGAGTTCGGAAAGGATACGCTTTCCGACTTTGCGGACGACATCCGAACTATCAGTGATCATGAACCGCTGCATGCCTGCTCCTTCGCTCCACTTCTACTCCAGTGGGGCTTCCTCAGTCCTTGAGAATAGGTCCATTAGGCTAAGGAAGTGTTACCCGGGACGTGACAAGGCTGCAGCGATGCAACCATGACGCTAGGCAGAAACCGTCTCCGCGGTGAAGATGATTTCTTCGCCCGTCGCGCTGTGGCCGAGCTCCATGCCGCACTCTTCGGCAAGCAGGACCGTGTAGTAAGGCTGGATCGAATGTGCATCGATCGCCTCCTCGACCTGGCCGGACGTGATTTCCACGAACTTCGCCGGCAGGCGCATCAGCTTGCCCTTGGCGACGATCTTGAACCTGGCGTCGAACTCTGGATTCTCAAGCGTCACCTCCAGCGAACCGCCGCGCGGGATCGAGGAATAGGCAACCAGGAAGAGATTGAGCAGCAGCTTGACGCGATTTTTCGCGACGATGGCGCGTGGCCCGTTCCAGGTCACCTCGGTCTTCTTTTCGGCGGCTGCGAAGTCCTTGGCTGCGCGCTCTGCCTCGCCGGTATCGATCGAAGCGCCGACCGAACCGGAGGCGCCAAACGCGAGCCGTGCAAATTTCAGGCGAACCGAGGCATTGAGCGCACTCGTGCGGATGAGGTCCATGGCGTCCGAATCGGCGCCGCCTTCGTCCAGCAGCTCGAGACCATTGTTGATCGCGCCGACGGGCGAGATGACGTCATGGCAAACACGGCTGCAAAGCAGCGCGGCCAGATCCGGGCCGGTCAATGTCATATTGGGGTTCTTGGACATCATCGTCTCCTAAAGGCGGCAAGAGTCTTCCCGCCTATCATGCTTGATCAAAATTGCACGAAGTTTGCGCCGTACTCGTCGCCATAATGACACCATATTTGGTAAACCGATTGTTAAGACGATCCGCGCAAAATGCATTCACTGCCGGAAACGGCTCATCGAACCGACCATGATGAACGGATGACACCATGCGCCTTCAATTCCCCGGAAGATTTATGGGCTTTTGCCGGCTCTTCGTCGCATTGGCCATTCAAGCATTCGTGCTCTCCGCGCAGCAGGCGGCAGCACAGCAGGCCAACAGCAATCAATACACCATGCAGGAGATCGTCGACGCTGGCCATTCCTTTTTCGGATCGACCAGCGGCGGACTGGCAAAGGTCGTTGAAGCGGCCTTTCAAAAATACGGTCTGCCCAACGGTTACGTTTTGGGACAGGAAGGGTCCGGCGCCTTCATCGCCGGCCTGACCTACGGGGAAGGCCAGCTCAACACCAAGAACGCCGGCGCGCATTCGCTCTACTGGCAGGGACCGTCTCTCGGCATCGACTACGGCGGCCAGGGCACGCGCGTCATGATGCTTGTCTACGACCTGCCTTCGATCGACAGCATCTATGCCCGCTTCGGCGGTGTCAGCGGCCAGGCTTTCGTGATTGCCGGCTTTGGCATGACGCTGCTCAAGAACAACAATGTTCTGGTGGTTCCGATCCGGACCGGTGTCGGCGCCCGCCTGGGCATCAACGTCGGCTATCTGAAAATCACGCCCGGCCCGACCTGGAACCCCTTCTAAGACCGCGTTCGGCGGCGGGATTCTTGCCCGCCGTCACCTATCCGCCACTTGCTCTAGGCGCAGCGCGTGCTTTAATCATTGGCGCTGACGCAAATCAAACCTTAACGCAGTGGCCGCGCCGTGATCGAATATGCTCTTCTGTTCGGACTGGGTTTCCTGACGGCGGCGTTCCTCGTCTTCCTGATCTCGCCTGCAATCCATCGCCGCATCGTCTGGTACACGGAAAACCGCATGAAGGCGACAATGCCCCTCACCCCGCAGGAAGTCCGGGCGCAGAAGGACATGGTACGGGCGCTCTACGCTGCGGAGAATGCCAGAACCGCACAGGACCTGATACGCGAGCGCGAAAAATCCCTGTCCCTGCAGCTTCGCCATGATTCCCTTGCGCTCGATGCCGGCCGTTTGTCCTCCCAGCTTAGTGCATTGCAGGGGCAGATTGCCGATCTGAACGTCGAGGCTGCCGAAATGCGCTCCCACCTGCGCAAGGACGAGACCTATATCAGCCAGCTGAAGACGAGCTTGCATATCGCCGAACAGGCGAGTTCTGCGAAGGAAAGCGAGATCGAGGCGCTGCGAACGCGCCTCAGCAAGCTCGCCGAGCAGGCGGACAACCTCAAAATCGACATAGCAGCGCGCGAAACCGAGATCGAAAGTCTGAAATTCCATGCAAATGCGCTGCGCGCCGAACGCGACACGTTGCGCCAGGACGTCAATCTTGTGCAGAAGCGGGCCAAAGACGCCGAGCAGAAGCTGACGCAGCAGGAGCATTTGGTGATCCGCCTGGAAGACAAATCCGCGCGCGAGACAGCTGCCGCTGCCGACAAGGAAGCGCTTCTCGGCCGCCGCCAGCAGGAAATCGCCAAGCTCAAGGAGCAGGTAAAGTCGCTCAATGCCAGCCTGCGCAAGGCAAACCGCGTGCTTTTCGATGCGGGTCTGGCGACGGTCGAAACCAAAGGGGAGGAACTGATGCAGGAAGAATCTCCGGCTTCCGAACTTGATTCAGCAGCGGTTGCCGCCCGCCTTGCCGAAGAAGTTCGCGCCCGCAGTGCCGCCATTTCCGATCGCATTTCAAATGCGAAGGCAACGACGGGCAACGACAGCGCCATGCGCGAAGAAATCGCCTCGATCGCCGCCGGCATGGTGGCGCTGACGGCGCTTAACGAGGGGCCATCCTCGCCGATCCGAGACCTTCTGCCGGCGGATGCGGGCAACGAAGAGGGTGAACGCGTGAGCCTTGCCCAGCGTGCCGCAACGATCCTGTCGCAGCCCGGCTGATTTAAAGACGATCGGCCGCAGATGCCATCGCGAACAAAGCGATGCCGGTCGCCGTCGCGACGTTGAGACTGTCGAGGCGGGCAGATTGTGGAACGCGTGCGCTCCTGAAGCGCGCCAGGACAGCTTGCGGCAACCCATCTCCCTCCGTACCGACCACCAGAGCCATGCGACCTGAAGGTGCTATCGCCCGTATATCGGTCTTGCCGCGCGGCGATAGCGTCCAGATATCGAAACCGCGTTCGCTTAGTGCCGCGAGGATATCGAGAGCACTGCTGCCCCGCTGATAGGGAATGCTCAGCACTGAGCCCACGGAGACACGCATCGCCTTGCGGTAAAGCGGGTCGCAGGAGGTCTCGTCGAGGAAGACCGCGTCCGCGTTGAAGGCGGCCGCATTGCGGAACATCGACCCGGCATTGTCGTGATTGGAAATACCGCAGCCAACGAGCACGAGCGCGCGCTCCGGCAGGCTGTCGAGCAGGTTCTGGCTCTCGGCGATGCGCCGGCCGAGCGCCAGCACGCCGCGATGCAGATCAAAGCCGACGATGCTGTTAAGAACATCCGCATCGGCGACATAGACCGGGACATCCTCCGGCAAGCGCGCAAGAATGTCTGCGACGCCTTCGGCGCGGTTTCGCAGCAGCAGGACTTTCTCGGCCTCGAAACCGCGTCTCGCAGCGTGGGCTTCGGCCAGCATGCGCAGCACGACGGTGCCCTCGGCAATGAAACGGTTCTGCCTGCCCGTCAGGTCGCGTTCTCGGATCGCGCGGAATTCCGCAATGCGCGGATCATCGGCGCTTTCGACCGTCATCGGCGCGGCAGCCATCGGCCTTAGTTGCCGGCGACGGTGATGTCGGCGACGAGCCGACCCGCCGCAATGTCGAAGACCAGTGCCTTGCGCTTGCCGTCGATTGATTGGCCGAAGAACAGGATCTGGCTTCCCGACAGCGACGTGGACTGCACGGCGAACCCGAGCGGCAGGGAGACTGTGGATCTGACCGGTGAATCGGATGGAACGTTGGAACCCGAGATAGGTGCCGTTTCTGCCGGTTCTGCCTTCATCGTCTTGTAGACAACGGCCCCGAAGACCGCCATAAGGCTCACGAACATGATGGCGCCGGAGACGATCTGCAGGCGGACCATCTTGCGCCGGACATTTTCCATTGCCGGGTCAAGGGGCTGTTCTTCCTGATCGTCCAGCTCGATTTTCGTCATCGTGGTGTCCTATGAAATACTTCGGAGAAGACGCGTCTTGAGCGACCCCTTTAAACAAGCATCCGGCATTAGGAAAGTCCTGACTGCCGATGAGAATGCCGAAGGCCGCCTCGACGCCTGGCTGACGGCTCAGCTTGGCGAGGAGTTTTCCCGAAGCCGCGTCAAGGTCTTGATCAAGGATGGCCAGCTGCTCGTGAACGGCGCCGTCGTGCTCGATCCGCAAAAAAAGGTGCGCTCGGGCGACAATCTCGAACTTCTGCTCCCCGAGCCGGAAGACCCGACGCCGAAGGGTGAAGACATACCGCTCGACATCCTTTACGAGGACGACGACCTCATCGTCATCTCCAAACCGGCCGGCCTGGTCGTACATCCGGCCGCTGGAAACTGGACGGGAACCCTCGTCAATGCGCTGATCCACCACTGCGGCGACAGCCTGTCGGGCATCGGCGGCGTCCGGCGGCCAGGCATCGTGCATCGGCTCGACAAGGACACGACCGGCGTCATGGTCGTTGCCAAGAACGATATTGCACATCGCCACCTGTCGCTCCAGTTTGCCGATCATGGCCGAACCATGCCGCTGGAGCGCGCCTATCAGGCAATCGTCTGGGGCCGGCCGCGCTCGCTTACGGGCACGATCGATGCGCCGCTCGGCCGTTCCACCGGCGACCGTACGCGCCGCTCCGTCAAGCGTCCCGACAGCCAGGACGCCGACGAGGCCATCACGCATTACTCAGTGCTGGAACGCTTCCACGAGAATCCGGATGCAACAGCGCTTGCCGCCCTTGTCGAATGCCATCTGGAGACCGGCCGCACGCATCAGATTCGCGTCCATATGGCCCATATCGGCCATCCCCTGCTTGGCGATACAGTCTATGGCGCGCATTTCAGAACCAAGGCCAATCTGCTGCCCGATGAAGCACGCAAAGTCGTCAACAGCTTCGCCCGTCAGGCGCTGCATGCCTACATGCTGCAGTTCGAGCATCCCCGCACGGGTGAACTCATGCATTTCGAAGTGCCACTTCCTGAAGATATGGTGGAACTCGCAGAAGCGCTTCGCCGTTAGCGATATAACGTCTTCGTGAAGGCGTTTGCTGGGCTTGAACCGCTGTTCCGCCACACTTATCTGTATGTTGACCTAGTGCGGGCTTGGATTTGAGCCGCACGTCCCGGTTCGCCTGTTCCGACGCGGGGACGCGTTCCATCGGGAACCGGAATCTACATAGGAGGGTGCAATCATGGCCCGCAATACCTTGCCGTCCATTACCGCCGGCGAAGCCGGTCTCAATCGTTATCTCGACGAGATCCGCAAGTTTCCGATGCTCGAGCCGCAGCAGGAATATATGCTGGCAAAGCGTTATTCCGAGCACGGCGACCGCGAAGCTGCCCATAAACTCGTCACCAGTCACCTGCGTCTTGTTGCCAAGATCGCGATGGGCTACCGCGGCTACGGCCTGCCGATCGGCGAAGTCGTATCCGAAGGCAATGTCGGCCTCATGCAAGCCGTCAAGAAGTTCGATCCGGAGCGCGGCTTCCGTCTGGCCACCTACGCCATGTGGTGGATCAAGGCTTCGATCCAGGAATACATCCTGCGCTCGTGGTCGCTGGTGAAGATGGGCACGACTGCCAACCAGAAGCGCCTGTTCTTCAACCTGCGCCGCCTCAAGGGCCGGATCCAGGCAATCGACGAAGGCGACCTGAAGCCTGAGCATGTCGCGGAGATCGCAACGAAACTGAACGTCTCCGAGGAGGAAGTCGTTTCGATGAACCGCCGCCTTTCCGGCGACGCTTCGCTGAACGCGCCGATCAAGGCCTCCGAAGGCGACAGCGGCCAGTGGCAGGATTGGCTCGTGGACGACCACGACAGCCAGGAAGAAGTGCTGATCGAGCAGGACGAGCTCGAAACGCGCCGTCGCATGCTCTCAAAGGCGATGGGCGTTCTGAACGACCGAGAACGCCGCATCTTCGAAGCACGCCGCCTTGCCGACGAACCGGTCACGTTGGAAGATCTGTCGACGGAATTCGACATCAGCCGCGAACGGGTGCGCCAGATCGAAGTCCGCGCCTTCGAAAAGGTGCAGGACGCGGTGCGCAAGGAAGCGCTGGAACGGGCAAACGCGGTCCGCGTCGTCGAAGCCACGGCATAATCGGGTCCTTGCCTCGAAAGAATGGAAAGCCGCTTGCCGCAGATCGCGGCAGGCGGCTTTCGTCATCTGAACTTTGCAGCAGGCTTCCGGTATGACGGCTTCATCCCGCAACCGGCAGCGCCCGGTTGGATCAGGTCATCAGCATCGCGCATCAGGCGACGAGCGCGTTACTGGCTCGTGCTCACGTCGCCGAGCGCCGTCCATTCTTTGATGGCCGTATTGAAGGCTGCTATGCCTGTCGGTCCCTTCTGCATCGTGATCAGCGCGCGGCGGCCGTTGCGATAGGTGATGGGAATATCGATCCAGTCACGCGTCGAAAGCAGATCGAGGTTCGCCTTGCGGGCATCTGGATAGTCGTTCAGCGCGATCATGTGGAAGTCGTCTGTGATTTTCGCAGGAACAGCAATTAGCGGGTCACCGCGATCCTGCTCCGTTCGCTTCATCGAAATGCGTTGGACGCTATCGATGCTGCCGCCTTCGAAATTCGGCGGCAGCGAGAAGACGATCTCGACAAGATGGCTCGCCGGGAGTGACGGATCGGAGTTGCGCTTGAAGGTCACGAGGGCCGAAAGATTGCGCTCCGGCACCGTCACATTGGCCTGCACAGTCGATTCTTGCTTGCCGCCCTGGCCGGCTTCATGCTGGACGCTCCAGGCGACGCCCCCCTGGATCGCCGTTGGCGAGCTCTGGCCGATCCGCTCCTCGTAGAGGAACATCTTCTCGCTCGAACCGGCCGGAACCTGCTGCGGGGCAGCAGCCGGGCCGTTCGGCGTCAGCGTCTCGGCGGATGCAGCACCTGACTGTACGGGCGGAGCCGGCGCGGTGGATGCGACATTCTGCTCGGCGACCGACTTGCCTTCGGCGGTCGGCGTACCGGGCATGGCAGCCGGGCCGTTGTCGACTTCCGTACCGTCTGCCATCAGGCGCTGGTTGAACTTGTCGTTGACCGAAGAGCCGTCATCGAGCGAGGCAACCTGCCGGTCAGGTTCGGCGGGCTTGGCCGCTTCGGTGTTGGTTGGCGAAGGGGTCGCCGGCGTCTGGTTCTGCGTAGCGGCGGGCTCGGTTTCGGCCGTCTTGGACGGAGCGGCGCTCACCAGGTCGTCAACCATGGCGATCAACTGGGCACGGTTCATCCATGCGGCATAGGCACCACCGCCCAGCACTGCCAACACGCCGATAACGGCAATGATCGTGCCGATACCGAAACGGCGGCGCTTCGGTTCCATGCGGAAATTCTTGTTCTGCAGTTTTGCGGCAACGATCTGGTCGATATCGGCAGCCGGCGCCGCATCGTCGTCTTCGGCAACGACGCCGCGGCGACCGTAGCCTCGAAGAGCAGTGGCTTCCTGCCACTCTTGCCCCGGAACGTCGGCGGCAGGCGCCGCAGGCTTGCCGTGGATCTCGGCGAACAGGTCCGAATCGTCGAAGTGCGCCGCGACGGGAGCCTTCTTGCTGTTGGTGCCCGCCTCGATTGGCGGCAGATCGTCAAAGGCGGCGGCTTCCCAGGAAAAGCCCTCGTTGGCGGCCGGCATCTTTGCGGGCGGCGGTATCTGGAGACCGGCAATGGCTTCCTCGAAGGCGCGTGCGTGGTCGTTGGCCGACTCCGCTGGCGGAACGCTTTCCGAGAAGTTCCTGACCTCTTCCGTGGCCCATGCAACCTCTGCGTCTTTCGGTGGCTCGGCCGGAGTTTCACCAGCCGGTTCGGCCCAGACGGGATCGAAATGCGCAATCGTTTCGGCCTGCAGCGGCTCCTCGCGGCTGTGCTCGACGAACTCCTGGGGCTTTTCGAAGGTGACGAACGGCTCGACAAGCCGGTTCGACGGATTGTATTCGCCGGCCGGACGAAGGGGGCCCGGTTCGACAGCCGAACCGTCCTCGACGGCAGGCGCATCCTCGAGATACTCCTCCGGTGGAACGGCATGTTCCTCGACCGGCACTTCGTCTTGATGGGACGCAACCCATTCCTCGGGAGGTACTGCTTCCGCCTCAGCGGCAGCAGCAACTTCCTCGACCGGGCGGTCCCATCGTTCTTCTTCTTGTTCTTCCGGAGGGGCCGCCTCTTCCTGCGGTTCAGCCTGAGGCTCCTCGTGCCGGTACTGCGCCGGTTCATCCGCTTTAGCGAAATGGTCTTCTACGCCCGGTTCTGCGGCAACCGGTTCGTCAGCAACCCCGTCTTCAGCCGGCTCCGGCGCGGCAGCATAGTCTGCTGGCGGCTCGGAAACAGGCTCTTCATGGGCAGGCGCAGCAATGGCTGGCTCATTTTCCGGCAATGCCTCGGAGTGCTCGGCCTCCACCTCCCGGATAGCAGCATCCAACTTGTCGAGCTGGCGCTGCAGCATCGCTTCCGGCGGGCGCGGCTTCATGTTTTCGAGCTGCCGCTGCACCGCGCTGCGGGCACGCTCGTAAACCTTCGCCCGCATCTCGGGAGTGTTTTCAGCCAGGCCGTCAACCGCCCGCCGGATAACTGCAATAAAATCAGCCATTAGTTACTTTTCTCGAGAGGCCCGATTCTCGACTGGGCCAGAATCCATAATGACCCGCGACATTAATCCTCAAACGGATCAGTCACAAGTATGGTGTCATCGCGCTCGGGGCTTGTGGACAGAAGCGCGACAGGCGCACCGATCAGCTCCTCGACCTGGCGTACATATTTGATCGCCTGCGCAGGCAGGTCGGCCCAGCTGCGGGCGCCGACGGTCGATTCCTTCCAGCCTTCCAGCGCGATGTAAACCGGCTCCACGCGAGCCTGCGCTGCCTGGCTTGCCGGCAAATGGTCGATCTGCTCACCGTCGAGCATGTAGCCGACGCAGATCTTCAACTCGTCGAGACCGTCAAGCACGTCCAGCTTCGTCAGCGCAATGCCGGTAATGCCGTTGGTCGCGACCGACTGGCGCACAAGCGCCGCATCGAACCAGCCGCAACGGCGCTTGCGGCCCGTCACCGTACCGAATTCATGGCCCTTCTCACCAAGGAACTGGCCGACCGAATCATTGAGTTCCGTCGGGAACGGACCTTCGCCGACGCGCGTCGTGTAGGCCTTGGTAATGCCGAGGATATAGCCGAGAGCACCAGGTCCCATGCCGGAGCCGGCAGCAGCCTGGCCGGCGACCGTATTCGACGAGGTCACGAAGGGATAGGTACCATGGTCGATGTCGAGCAAGCTGCCCTGCGCGCCTTCGAAAAGAATGCGCGCGCCCTTGCGGCGCTCCTTGTCGAGGAGCAGCCAGACCGTTTCGCGGAAGGGAAGCACGCGATCGGCAACCGACGTCAGCTCCGTCATGATCGCCTCGTGGCTCACCTCGTCAACGCCCAGGCCCCTGCGAAGCGCGTTGTGGTGGGTGAGGATACGATCGACCTTGCCCGGGAGCGCCTCCAGATCGGCGAGATCCATGACGCGGATCGCGCGGCGGCCGACCTTGTCTTCATAGGCCGGGCCGATCCCGCGGCGCGTCGTGCCGATCTTCGTGCCGCTGTTGGAGGCGGCATCTTCGCGATAGGCGTCGAGCTCGCGGTGCAGCGAGAGGATCAGCGTGGCGTTGTCGGCGATGCGCAGGTTGTCAGGAGAAATCCTGACGCCCTGTTTTTCCAGTTTCTCGATCTCTGCAATCAGTGCATGCGGATCGACGACGACGCCGTTTCCGATCACCGCCATCTTGCCCGGGCGCACGACGCCGGAAGGCAACAGCGACAGCTTGTAGCTCGTGCCGTCGATGACAAGCGTATGGCCGGCATTGTGTCCGCCCTGATAGCGCACAACGATATCCGCACGTTCGGAAAGCCAATCGACAATCTTGCCCTTGCCTTCGTCACCCCATTGCGAACCGACCACGACTACGTTCGTCATCCAACTCTTCCTGTTACCGGCGGATTATCCGCACTCTGCTCAAACCCGCGCATCTATAAAGCTTTGTTTTTTGGAAAGCGACCCTGTTATCGGGGCCAAATGGGCTTTTTACGTGACAAATCAGCCGGTCCCGGGCTATTGCCGGTCCATCGGCAGCCATCCGAACGACTTTTCAGAAGACGGAAAGAATCATCCTTGCATATCACGGCCTATATTTGTCTCGCCATTGCGACGCTGTGCTGGGGTGGAAACACCGTCGCCGGAAAGCTGGCGCTTGGCCATGTAAGTCCCATGACGCTGACTTTCCTGCGCTGGACAATTGCAACCGCGCTCATCGCCGCGGTCTCGCTTCCGCAGATCAAGAAGGACTGGCCGGTCGTGCGCAAGAAGCTGCCACTGCTGCTTTTGTACGGCATGGTCGGCTATACGCTCTTCAACGCCATGCTTTATTCGGCGGTGAAATACACGACCGCCATCAATGTCGCGATCGAGCAGGCCGGCATCCCGATGCTGATCTTCCTGCTCAACCTGATTTTCTTCCGCACCGGCGTCTCTGCCGCGCAGATCGCCGGCTTCGGCATGACGCTCCTCGGCGTGGCCCTGACCGCCTCCCATGGCGATGTCGCAGCGCTTCTGAAGCTCGGCCTCAACCGCGGCGACGCCTTGATGCTGGTGGCCGTGGCCGCCTATTCGATCTACACGATCTTTCTGCGCTGGAAGCCGCCGGTCGACTGGCGCACGCTCATGGCCTTTCCCGCTCTTGCGGCGGCGCTGACGTCGCTGCCACTGCTTTTTTGGGAAAATGCGGCTGGCAATGTCCAGATGCCGGACGGCAGAGGCTGGATCATCACGTTCTACACGGCAATCTTCGCCTCCCTGGTTGCGCAGATCCTCTATATCAAAGGCGTGGAGTGGATCGGCGCCAATCGGGCCGGCCTCTTCATCAATCTCGTTCCGGTTTTCGGCACGCTTTTGTCAGTGCTTTTGCTTGGCGAGGAATTGCAGCTCTTCCATATCGTCTCGCTGGTCTTGACGCTGGGCGGCATTGCGATCGCTGAGAAGGGACGCCCAAAGCATTCGGCTTCGACCGCCCCCGCCTCGCCTATGGACTAGGCTCAGCCGAGTTCCAGCGTCGTGACGCCGTAGACGTTCTTCAGCGGAATGGCAGGTGGCGTGCCGCGATACATGCGCGCCGTCTCGAATACCGGTTGGAGTTCCATGTTTTCGGCAAGCGCGATCGCCTCGCTGTTGGCGGCCGGGACATCGATGAACACCGGCTCGCCGCCTGCCTCCGGCAGCAATTCGGCAAGCAGCGCGGCGGCGGTATCGGTATCGGCGGCAAAAAGCGGCCCGATCTTGTAGCCTTCGTAACAGCGGCGGATCGTGGCGTAGCCGCGGATCTTGCCGCTCTTGCGCACGATCGCCGTCTTGCGCCCGCGTCGCCGCTTGCACCATGCGGCAATAAATGCATTGCGTGGCTCGGTGAAAATCGCGGCGTCGTAACGGAACAGTCCGTCCAGCTTGTCCGACACCGGATGTGCCGAGAGCACGGACTGCGGCAGTACCGCCGGAATGCCACCATACCGGATCGTGCTATAGGCTGGTTCGAAGCCTGACTTGCGGTAGTTCTCCTGCTGAGCGACGACGCCGTCGAGACCGATCGTGCGGTCTGGCGCAGATGCCATGCCGGCATTCCAGAGCGCCTTGCCGTAGCCTTTGCCACGGAAATCCGGATGGACGATGTAAAGACCAAGGAACGCCAAGGCTTGGCCGTATTTCACCACCGAAATGGAACCGACCGGAACTTCACCGACCGCACCGATGAAAAAGCCGGATGGGTCGGCCTCCTGGAAAGCGAGCGAATCGTCGAGTCCTGGATTCCACCCCTCCTGCCTTGCCCATTCGAGCACAAGCTCCAACTCACCCGGCCGCATCGCGCGAACCGCAAATTCCGAACTCATGCAACCTTCCCAAGCAAACCCTGCCTCAAGCTTGCAGGGCAGAATAAAGCGTTAAAGCCTGAACCGCGGCATCGCTGCCGGGCGCGAAGAAACATGCTCATTGCTGAAACGACCTGCATCGATCGTCATAAGGCACGACACGAAAATCTTCGCATCACAATTATCATGAAGCAACGCCGTTGAAATCTCAAGAGAATTACTTTGCAGAAGCAGCAAAGCCTGAATGTCGTCAGGACCACTTTGCCGGCACTGCAGATTGGTTCGCGCGGCCGCTTCCGGCCGTCCTAGCGCATACGAGGTGAATTCTTTGCTAATATAGCGCGTCCGGCGCTCAATTTGGTTGCAAGACAAACTGGAAGCATGCTGTCTACACCTATCGGGCAGACATGCCCGTTAAGCATCGGCAATGAGTGAAAGCCTTGGCCACGCAACCGTCCGGCCTGCATATGAAAACGCCGCCGCCGCGCCGCAAGCGCCGCGTAGCATTGTGGCTGATGCTCGCGCTTTCGATCTCGCTCGTTGCCGGCACGGTCCTGCTATCCAACGACATGCGCCATCTGCGCACTCTGGCAGCTTTGTCGGGCTACGATCTTAACCTGCAGGTCCAGCAACCAGAACGAACGCCGCCACAGCCGGTAGAAGTTGCAAAGCCTGCTCGGCAACTGCCGGTCAAGATCCCGCCGAGGCTGATCGAGGTTCCGCAGCCCGAGCTTGCCGGAAATTTCCTGCGGACGTGGCGGAAGTCTGGACCGGACATGTGCGAAACGTTGCGCAAGGCCGGCATCAAGATGACCCAGTGGCGTGCCTCCGCCATGGGCAGCAGCGCCTATGAATGTTCCTTTCAAGAGGTCTACAAGGAAGACGGGGAACGCCCGCTGAGCTCTGTATTTCTGATCATTCGCGGAGATCGCAAAGGCGCGATTTTCAACATACGCGCCAAGATCGTCGGGCCGGCGAGGGATAGCGCGGGCCGGCTCGATCCGTCTTTCATGCGCGTTTTCGAAACGGTGCTCGCACAATCGCACTGGCTGGATTTTCACGACACCTTGAGCGCGATCCGACAACTGAAGGATGTCAGAGAAGAAGGTTTTGGCGCAAGTGTCGTCTTCTCCCGCGAATTCAGCAGCGAGAACAGCTTCAATTTTATCATGACGATCAAGGCGGCACCGGGTCCGCAGATCCGGACCAGGGCCTATTTTTCGACCGGACGCTGGATGCCAGCGCCGGACAAAGAGATCTCGGAAGCACTGCCGCCAATCTTCCGGTAGTTAGAAATAGGGCTCGAAGAAGCGGCGCACGGCGTCGATTTCGTTCGGACGGATGTCATGTCCGCCCGGGTGCCACTCGGTCTCGGTCGCAGCCCCCTGCCCGGCGAAGTAGGCGGCGAGCGCTTGGGTCAGGCCGATCGGAGAGATCGGATCGCGTTCGCCCGCCGTAATCAGCACCCTGCGGCCGTCGAGCTCCCCATTTGCCTTCGGCCGAAATGGAATGAGAGGATGCAGGAGCACCGATGCATCAAACAGCCCATATTCGATCAAGACATTCGCTAGGATGTTCGCACCGTTCGAAAAGCCGAGGCCAAGGATGTGCGACGCGCCGTGATCGACCGTCATGTCTTTCACGAAAGACGCCAATTTCTGCGTGGCCCTGGCAAGATCGACCAGGTCGTAGACGCCCTCGCCGGTGCGCTTGAAAAAGCGTGCCGCGCCGTGCTCTGAAACGTCCCCGCGGGGAGAGACGATCGTCGCGTCGGGCAGAAGCCGCCGTCCGAAGTCGAAGAACTGGTTTTCATCCCCTCCGGTCCCGTGCAGCACGAAGAGAATGGGTTTTCCGGGAGCACCGGCATGGAGCCGGTGCACATAGCTGTGGTCGTTCATCGATCTGCCCCTTAAGCTTCGAGCGGCTGCAGGTGCTGCTCGATCAGTTGTCGCAGGTGCGCGTGCTGCTGCGGCAGCTTCAGCGCTTCGCCGAGATGAGCCGTATCTTCGTCCCGGTCGAAGCCGGGCTCGTTGGTGGCGACCTCGAAGAGTATGCCGCCCGGCGTGCGAAAATAGATCGCCCAGAAATAATCGCGGTCGATGACCGGCGTCACCTGGTAGCCTGTGTCCATCAGTGCCTTGCGCACCTCGAGCTGCTTTTCGCGGTTGTCGACTGCAAAGGCGACATGGTGCACCGAACCGGCCCCCGGCAGGGCACGGGAGGTATTCGGCATCGTTTCGAGATCGACCAGATGCGCGCCGTTACCGTTTGGCATCATCAGCCGCTTCACGCCGTCCTTGTCCTCCTGAACCTCATAGCCCATGAATTTCAGGAGTTCGGACGTCGCGCCCTCGTCGCGAAGGCGCATGGCGACGGAGTGGAAGCCGCGGATGGCGTGATCCTCGCCGATGCCGCCATGCGTCCAGGGCTTGCGGTCGTCGTCCCTGACTTCAACAAGCGCGAAACCGTCGCCGTCTGGACCTGGAAAATGCAGCCGCTTTTGGCCGAAGCTCTCGTCCGCCTTGAGACCGCTGACGCCGAGCTTGGTGAGACGGTCGCTCCAGAAGCCGAGCGATCCCTCTGGAACGGAGAAAACGGTCGTGCCGACTTCGCCGGTTCCTGGACGGCCCTGTGCCATCTTGGGAAACGGAAAATAGGTCATGATCGACCCCGGCGAACCGGTCTCGTCGCCATAATAGAGATGGTAGACGTCGGGCGCATCGAAGTTCACGGTCTTCTTGACGCGGCGAAGGCCAAGCGCGTTTGTGAAGAACCTGTTGTTTGTTCTTGCGTCCTCCGCCATCGATGTGACGTGGTGCAGCCCCTTGATCTGGTTGAGCATGTCGAGACCCCTTTCTTGCCCGCAACCGCGAGCCTTGATGGGTCATAGATGATCGCTTGGAGCGATTTGGAATAGCCCCAGAGACCAAAACGCATTGTTTCCTTTTATTGAACACCGATACACAGGTGTTCAGAAAATCTAGGCGTCCTGCGGATTTGCGGGCAACTCCCAGTCGATGGGGACGCGGCCGTGAGACTGCAGGAAAGCGTTCGCCTTCGAAAAATGCCTGCATCCGAAAAAGCCGTTATGCGCCGACAGCGGCGACGGATGCGGCGCCTTGAGGACGAGATGACGGTAGGTATCGACGAAGGCTGCCTTTCGCTGCGCGTAGGAACCCCACAGCATGAAGACGACGCACTCGCATTCCTCGTTGACCTTGCCGATCACTGCATCGGTGAAGCGCTCCCAGCCCTTGCCCTGATGCGAGGCGGCCTGCGCCTCCTCGACGGTCAGAACGCTGTTCAGCAACAGCACGCCCTGGCGGGCCCAATGCTCCAGGAAGCCATGGCGCGGCGGCTTGATGCCGAGATCGGTTTCCATCTCCTTGTAGATATTAACGAGCGACGGCGGAATGCGCACGCCCGGGCGAACGCTGAAGCAGAGCCCGTGCGCCTGTCCGAGGCCGTGATAGGGATCCTGGCCCAGAATGATGACCTTCACCTTTGAAAGCGGGGTGAGATCAAGAGCGCGAAAATATTCCGACCCCCTGGGGAAGATACGCTTGCCGCTTCGCTTCTGCACCAGCAGGAAATCCCTGAGCTGCTGCATGTAGGGACTGGAAAACTCCGGCGCGAGTGCCGCCTTCCAGCTCTCTTCGAGCGCAATCATCTGTTCGCTCATCGGTCGTCCCCTTTCCACCGAAGGAGTGATAGATTTGCCCTGAAAAGGGAGGCGCGCAATATTTTAGTCACCTATCGCGGCCAAAATTTACGAAGTATCGTTAGACTGGTGATAATCGCGCAGGAAAGCAAGCGTCAGCAAAGGCTTAAACACGCATGAAATTTGGAACCAGCGGCCTGCGCGGCCTTTCCGCCGATCTCAAAGGCAGGCCATCGACGGTCTACGCGACAGCCTTCGGGCAATATCTACTGGACAGCGGGCGCGCCCATGAAGGCGACCTGGTGATGGTCGGCCGCGACTTCCGTGATTCCAGCCCTGCGATTGCTCAGACATGTGCTCTGGCGCTGACCGGGCTTGGCTTCAGCGTGGCCAGCTGCGGCACCGTGCCGACCCCCGCGCTGGCATTTTATGGATCCCGCAGTAAAGCCGCGAGCCTGATGATCACCGGCTCGCACATCCCGGCCGACCGCAACGGCATCAAGTTCTACCGGCCCGATGGCGAGATCGACAAGGCGGACGAAGCGGCGATCTGCGATCTTGCAGTCAAGCTCGACCGCTCGCTGCCTGACGAGCCAATGGCGGGAAAAGCCAAGCTCGAGGACCGGTCGGGCGAATGCGTAAGAGCCTTCATGGCGCGCAATGCCGGCATTCTCTCCAAAAACGCCCTCTCCGGCCTGAGGATCGGCGTCTATCAGCATAGTACCGTTGCCCGCGACATGATGGTGCAGCTCTTGTCCAATTACGGCGCCGAAGCGATTGCGCTTGGACGATCGGAGACCTTCATACCGGTCGATACCGAAGCTGTTTCGTCCCAGACCATTGCACTTCTGAGGGATTGGGCCCAGTCGCTGGCACTTGATGCGCTCGTTTCGGCCGATGGCGACGGCGACCGGCCCCTGGTGACGGACGAAACCGGCGCTCCGCTGCGCGGCGACCTGCTGGGGCTGATCGCTGCGAATTTTCTGGATGCCGGGACCGTGATCACGCCTGTCACCTCCAACTCCGGAATCGAAGCTGCCGGAGCCTTTGCCGTCACCCGCACGCGGGTCGGCTCACCCTACGTCATTGCCGGCATGCAGGAGGCGATCTTGGCGGGCAAGGATCGCGTGATGGGCTTCGAGGCCAATGGCGGCCTGTTGACCGGTTCGGACTTCAGCATCAATGGCAGCACGCTTGAGGCACTGCCGACACGCGATTGCTTCTTGCCGATACTTTCGGTCCTTTCGCTGGCAGCGGCGCAGAACAAGCCGCTATCGGCGATTGCCGCTTCCTACAATCTTCCGATGGCGGCGGCCGATCGGCTCGAGGACTTCCCCGTCAAGACGAGCGCAAGATTGATGGCCTACCTGCGCGCCTCGCCGCAAAACCTGGCGGATTTCCTGGAGCCCGTTGGAAGACCCTCTTCGGCGAGCGACATCGACGGCTTGCGCGTCACGCTGGCCGACAGGCGCATCATCCACTTTCGCCCCTCGGGCAATGCGCCGGAGATGCGCTGCTACGTCGAAGCGCAAACCGAACATGCCGCAAGCCAGTTGCTTGAAGCCGGACTGAGCCGGATCAGGCAGTGGGCCGGACAGAACTGATTGAAGAAGACAGAAGATTTTGAGGAAACGCACCCGATGATGCAAAAAATCGTTCCCGTGATCATGGCAGGAGGCAAGGGTACGCGGCTCTGGCCGTTGTCGCGCGCTGCAGCCCCCAAGCAGTTCATTCAGTTCATCGGCGACAAGACGCTGTTTCAGGAAACGCTCGCCCGCGTTTCCGATCCGGCCCTTTACGAAGCACCGATTGTGCTGACCAATGAGGAATTCCGCTTTCTCGTGGCCGAACAGGCCCGCGAACTCGGTCATACGCTAAAGGCAATCCTGCTGGAGCCGGTTGCCCGCAACACCGCACCCGCCGTTGCCGCCGCTGCCACCCTCGTCGCCGACCTTTTCGGCAAGGACGTGATCATGCACGTCCTTGGCTCGGACTATGAGATCGTCGCCGACCAAAGCTATTTCGACAGCGTCCGCACCGCGCGCGAAACGGCCGCCAGCGGCAAGCTCGTCACCTTCGGCATCCAGCCGAGGGAACCGGCAACCGGCTACGGCTATATCGAAGGCGGCGAGAACCTTTCGACAGGCGCACAGACCGTGATGCGCTTCATCGAAAAGCCGCCTTTGGACAAGGCAAAGGATATGGTGGCTGCCGGCGGCTTCTACTGGAATTCCGGCATGTTCATGTTCCAGGTGGGAGCGCTTCTTGCGGAAATGCGCAACTATGCGCCCGATGTCGTCGCCGCTGCCGGTGACGCCGTCGCAAGGGCCTCGCGCGATCTCGACTTCACCCGTCTGGACGCCCAATCCTTTGCCAAGGCTCCCAGCATCTCGATCGACTATGCGATCATGGAAAAGACGGCCAATGCCGCAGTCGTGCCCTCGCCCTTCAAATGGTCGGATCTCGGCAGCTGGGATTCGGTCTGGAAAACCGGGACGCGCGACCCGAACGGCAACGTCTCCACCGCCAACACGACGCTTGTCAACAGCCGCAACTCGCTGGTGATGAGCCACGGCGTGCATCTTGCCGTCCAGGGGATGGACGATGTCGCGGTGATCGCCAGTGAGGATGCGGTCTACGTCGGCAAGCTGCAGGACAGCCAGAGCGTCGGCGATCTCGTCAAGACGCTCGCAGCCTTTCCCGCGACCTTCAAGCTGACGGAGACCCATCCGACCTCGTACCGGCCGTGGGGCGGCTATACCTCGATCTTCAACGGCGACCGTTTCCAGGTGAAGCGCATCTTCGTCACACCCGGCAAGAAGCTCTCGCTGCAGAAGCATCACCACCGCTCGGAGCATTGGATCGTCGTCAAGGGCACGGCCGAGGTGACGATCGGCGAGAATGTGCAGATGCTGCGGGAAAACGAGTCCGTCTATATCCCGCTCGGCGAGGTGCACCGCCTTTCAAACCCGGGCAAGATCTTGCTCGAACTGATCGAAGTGCAGACCGGCTCCTACCTCGGCGAGGACGATATCATCCGCATCGTCGACGAGTTCGGGCGCAGCTGACAACCGGGCCTGTCTTGAATTTATGACGGTGCGCCTGTAACACGATCGCGTTTTGCCGCCGGCAGGCCGCGGTCGTTTTTGATGAAGGTTATCCCATGCGCATTGTCATGATTGGTTCTGGCTACGTCGGTCTCGTCTCGGGCGCCTGCCTTGCGGATTTCGGCCACCACATTACCTGCGTCGACAAGTCCGAAGCCAAGATCGACGCCCTTGAGCGCGGCGAAGTGCCGATCTTCGAGCCTGGCCTCGATGCCATCATCGAGCACAACCGCAGCGCCGGGCGCCTGGATTTCTCCAAGGATCTCGCTGCACCGGTCGCAGACGCCGATGTCGTCTTCATTGCGGTCGGCACGCCGTCGCGCCGCGGCGACGGCCATGCCGACCTGAGCTATGTTTATGCCGCCGCGCGCGAGATCGCCGCAGCCGTCAGCGGCTTCACGGTGGTCGTCACGAAGTCCACCGTTCCCGTCGGCACCGGCGACGAGATCGAGCGCATCTTCCGCGAAGAGTTCCCCGGCAAGGACATCGCCGTCGTCTCCAACCCGGAATTCCTGCGCGAAGGTGCTGCCATCACCGACTTCAAGCGTCCCGACCGCATCGTCATCGGCACCGAAGACCCGCGCGCGACGGAGGTCATGCGCGAAGTCTACCGGCCGCTCTACCTCAACGAGGCACCGCTTTATTTCTGCGAGCGCCGCACGTCGGAATTGATCAAGTACGCCGCGAATGCCTTCCTTGCCATGAAGATTACCTTCATCAACGAGATCGCCGACCTTTGCGAGCAGATCGGTGCGGATGTGCAGAAGGTTGCCAAGGGCATCGGCATGGACAAGCGCATCGGCGACAAGTTCCTGCATGCAGGCCCCGGCTACGGCGGATCGTGCTTTCCGAAAGATACGCTGGCGCTCGTCAAGACCGCGCAGGACTATGACAGCCCGATGCGCCTCATTGAAACGACGGTTGCCATCAACGACAACCGCAAGCGCGCCATGGGCCGCAAGGTGATCGCCGCCTGCGGCGGCAGCGTGCGCGGCAAGAAGGTCGCCGTCCTCGGCCTGACCTTCAAGCCGAACACCGACGACATGCGCGATGCGCCCTCGATCACCATCATCCAGGCCTTGCTCGACGGCGGCGCCACGGTTTGCGCCTATGACCCGGAAGGCATGGAAGCGGCCAAGGAAATGCTTGCGCCGGTGACATACGGCAACGACCCTTACGAGATTGCCGAAGGCGCCGATGCCATCGTGCTCGTTACCGAATGGGACGAGTTCCGCGCGCTCGACTTCAAGCGCCTGAAGACCACGATGAAGAACCCGGTCGTCGTCGACCTGCGCAATATCTATCCCGTCGCCGAAATCACGCGCCACGGCTTCAGCCACTTTGCCGTCGGCAAGAAGACCGAGTAGAGATAGAAAATGCACTACTTCATAACAGGCACCGCAGGCTTCATCGGCTTTCATCTCGCGCGGCGCTTGTTGCAGGATGGGCATCGGGTTACCGGTTTCGACGGCCTGACGCCCTATTACAACGTCAAGCTCAAGCATATGCGGCACGCGGCCCTGGCGCAGTTTCCGGCCTTCAAGCCGGCGATCGCCATGCTTGAAGATCAAAAGGCGCTAGAAGATGCCGCCGGCAAGGCAAAGCCGGACATCCTGATCCATCTGGCGGCCCAGGCCGGCGTCCGCTACAGTCTTGAAAACCCGCGCGCCTATCTGAGCTCGAACGTCGAAGGCTCGTGGAACATTCTGGAAATTGCCGAGCGCCACAAGGTGCAGCATCTGATGCTGGCCTCGACCTCCTCGATCTATGGCGCCAACCCCTCCGTTCCCTTCCATGAGACTGACAGGGCCGACGAGCCCCTGACGGTCTATGCCGCGACAAAGAAGTCGATGGAGCTGATGGCGCACAGCCATGCGCATCTCCACAAGCTGCCGACCACCGCCTTCCGCTTCTTCACCGTCTACGGACCCTGGGGCCGCCCGGACATGGCGCTCTTCAAGTTCGTAAAGAGCATGCTGGAAAACCAGCCGATCGAAATCTATGGCGAAGGCAAGATGAGCCGCGATTTCACCTATATCGACGATCTTGTCGAGGCGATCGTGCGGCTTTCGGCGATTATACCTTCGGAAGAAAACCGCATCGCCGACGACAGGATCGAGACGCTGTCTCGCCAGGCGCCGTTCCGCGTCGTCAATATCGGCGGCGGCCAGCCTGTCAGCCTGATGGACTTCGTGGAGACCGTGGAACAAGCGCTCGGCAAGCCGGCGCAGCGCAAGATGCTGCCGATGCAGAAGGGCGACGTGCCGCGCACCTTCGCAAGCCCGGACCTGCTTGCCGCCCTGACGGGTTACAAGCCCGATACGAAGCTTGAAACCGGCGTCAGCGCCTTTGTCGAATGGTATCTGGAAGCCCGCCGGGAACTGGAGCCGTGACCGCAAGCACCCGCCTGCCCGCGTCTTTTTCGGCCGGGGGCCGGCCGGGCGGACAAATGAGCTTGCCGATCTCGGCAGCCGGCATGGGATAGCCGAGTGCGTATCCCTGCAGCATGTCGCAGCCGAGTTGCGTCAACGTTTCGGCATGGCCCTCCGTTTCAACACCTTCAGCGATTACGCTCACATCGAGAGCCTTGGCGATGTCGATGATGGAGCTGACGACACTGCGTTGCTCCTTGGATTCGACGATGTCAGTCACCAGTTGCCGGTCGAGCTTCAGGCGTTTTGGACGCAGCTTTGCCAGCCCGATCAACGAGGCGTGCCCGGAACCAAAATCATCGATCTCGATATCGATGCCCATCTGTTTGATCTGATCGATGTTGCTCAGCAGCTTGTCGTCTGGATCGTCGAGAAAGATCGTCTCCACCAGTTCGAAACAGAATTCGCCCGGAGGAACCTGAAGCGCCCGCAGGCTGTCGAGCAGGGCCGGATCGAACAGGCGCGCGCTCGAAATATTGACCGCTATGCGCGGAACGGCGGCACCGCGATCCAGCCAATGCCGGCAATCCTCAAGTGCCATCTTCAGAATTGCCGCGTCGATATCGGCCGAAAGCCCGTTGTCATCCGCAGCCTTCAGGAAGACGGGCGGCGACAGCACGCCCTTTTCTGGATGAATCCAGCGGGCAAGCGCTTCGAGGCCGCAGATCGCCCGCGTCTTGGCGTCGAACTGCACTTGGTAGTAAGGAACGATCTCTCCCCGCTCGAGCCCGCGCTTCAGCTCTTCGGCGAGACGCCGCTTGCTGAGCAGGTCGTCCCGCAACTGCCTGGTAAAGAATTCGATGCGGTTGACGCCAAGTTTCTTGGCCTGATAGAGGGCAAGATCGGACTCGGTAAACAGATTGCGCGTCCGCCGGCCGGCACTCCATGAGATCCCGATCGACGTGCCGGATTGCAGCAATTCCTGACCGAAGCGGATCTTCCTTCGCAGCCGCTGCTGGACATCCGCAGCAATGCGCGTGAGCGCTTCGATGCCTGCGAAATTCCAGAGCAGAATGACGAATTCATCGCCGCCGACACGCGCCACGAGGCTGTTCTTTGGAACGGCGGCCGTCATCCGCAGCGCTGCAGCACGTAGAACGGCGTCGCCTGCGGCGTGGCCATAGCTATCGTTGATCTGCTTGAACTGGTCGAGACCAAGGTGAAGGATCGCAAGCATCGAGATCGACTTGTCGGCATGCAGTTCGACAAGCCGCCTGTCGAAGAGGCGGCGGTTGGGCAGTCCGGTCAGATAGTCATGCTCGGCGGCATACTCGATCCGGGCGTTGCTTTCCTCAAGCGCCCTTGCCCGCGCTTCGGCGACCTGGCGCTGACGCTTCAGCTCCGCATTCAGCATGACATCGGCCGTGACGTCCCACTCGGCGCCGATGAAGGAGGGAGCACCCTCCTCGCTGACGTAGAAATGCGCCCGCGAGCGCAAATGGCGGATTTCGCCGTTCGGCAGGACGATACGGAACTGGGAATCATAGGCGCCACGCCTTGCGATCGCCTCGTCGAATTCCTGTGCTGCGCGTTGCCGGTCTTCGTGATGAACAGCGTCAAACCAAAACGACGTGGGAAGGACGCGCATGGTCTCGCCCGTTTGATAGAGCCGGTGCATCTGCGCATCCCAGAGGATCTGGTTGGTGCGCACATCATGCTCCCAAACGCCGATCTGCGACGCATCGAGTGCAAGCTCGAGGCGCCTTAACAGATCTTGGAATTCCTGTTCCGACCGCGTCGGTGTCCTTTTCGGCAATTCGGTGTCTCAGACTTAAGCAGATGCGAGAAACTATAATACCGTCTCAAGCAGACATTAACGAAGCCTTTTGGATTGCCGAACTGGCTATTGGGTGAACCTTTCCTTACTCCCGCCGAACTATTCATCTAGTGGTTGTGACGCGGCGGAAGCTTTGCAATCTTACGGAAGTCTGCCGCCCCTTCGAGCACAGCCCCTTCCGAAAGCTGACTGACCGAGCGGCGGTAGATGCGCTGCCATGGCGTCGCGTCCGGCGGCACGGGCGGGACACCTTTGGCTTTTCGGCGTTCGATCTCGGCGTCATCGACCAGCATGTCGCAGCGCCCCAGATTGAAATCGATGCGGATGATGTCACCGGTGCGAAGCCAGGCAAGACCGCCGCCGGCGGCACTTTCGGGCGAGGCATTGAGGATTGAAGGACTGTCGGCAGTACCGGACTGGCGGCCATCGCCGATCGTCGGCAGGCTGTTGATGCCGCGTTTCAAGAGGTGGTCGGGCGGTTGCATATTGACGACTTCGGCTGAACCCGGCCAACCGATCGGCCCTGCCCCACGGATGACGAGGATGGTGTTTTCGTCGATATTCAACGACGGATCATTGATGCGCTTGTGATAATCTTCCGAACCGTCGAAGACGGTCGCCTTGCCCTCGAATATGCCTTCGCGCCCCGGCTCCTGCAGGTAGCGCCGGCGGAAATCGTCCGAGACCACGCTCATCTTCATGATCGCGAAATCGAAGAGATTGCCCTTGAGCACGAGGAAGCCCGCCCGTTCCTTGAGAGGTTCGGAAAACGGCCGGATGACCTCGCGGTCGCTTGCCTGCCTGCCTTTCAGGTTTTCGGCCAAGGTCTTGCCGGTGACGGTCCGACAGTTGCCGTCGAGCTTACCGGCCTTGAGCAGTTCCCACATGACCGCAGGCGTGCCGCCTGCCCTGTGATAGCGCTCGCCGAGATAGGCGCCGGCCGGCTGGACGTTGGCAAGCAGCGGGATGTCGAAGCCATGGACCTGCCAGTCGTCGGGATGAAGTTCGACACCGGCATGTTTCGCCATGGCCGCCAGATGCGGCTGCGCATTGGTCGAACCGCCGATTGCCGAATTGGTGCGGATGGCGTTGAGGAAAGCCTCGCGCGTCAGGATGTCCGACGGCTTCAGGTCTTCGAACACGATTTCGACGGCACGCCGCCCGGTGCGGTAGGCCATCTGGCCGCGCTCGCGGTAAGCCGCGGGAATGGCGCCACAACCCGTCAGCGACAGGCCGAGTGCTTCGGCAAGCGCATTCATCGTCGAAGCGGTGCCCATCGTATTGCAGTGGCCGATGGAGGGTGCGGAATCGAGCGCGGCCTGAAGGAATTCTTCCCGGTCGATTTCGCCGGCACCGTATTTGCGCCGCATGCGCCAGATCACGGTTCCCGATCCGGCCAGTTCGCCCTCGTGCCATCCGTCAAGCATCGGTCCGCCTGAAAGTACAATGGCGGGAATATCGACGGTGGAAGCCGCCATGATCGCCGAAGGCGTGGTCTTGTCGCAGCCGGTCGTCAGCACGACGCCATCGAGCGGATAGCCGTAGAGAATTTCCACGAGCCCGAGATAGGCGAGATTGCGGTCGAGTGCGGCCGTCGGACGCTTGCAGTTTTCGAAGATCGGATGCGTCGGGAACTCGATCGGAATGCCGCCCGCATCGCGGATACCGTCGCGCACCCGCTTGGCAAGTTCGACGTGCACCCTGTTGCAGGGCGTAAGATCGCTGCCGCTCTGGGCGATCCCGATGATCGGCTTGCCGCAGCGCAACTCTTCCGGTGTGATGCCGTAATTCATGAAGCGCTCCAGATAGAGCGCTGTCATGTCTATATGGTCGGGATTATCGAACCAGTCCTGCGAACGCAGGCGGCGCTTCGGCGGCTTGTCGTCGTTCATTCTTTCCTCCAGAACGGACAGTCGGCATATCTTTCCGAACGGCTCCGTCCATTAGATGTACGTTCATCAAGACATAAACCTGCGACGCCTCCATGCAAATAAAAAAGGCGGGACTGGATGTCCCGCCTGCCGATTTGATGATGTTGCCGCTTACTCCGCTGCCACCCGGATGGCGCCCTCTTCGGACGGCGGACGATTGTCGTTGTGCTGCACCAGCGGGCGGTTGCCCGTCAGCTTGCGGAGCAGCACATAGAAGACCGGCGTCATGAAGATGCCGAAGAAAGTCACGCCGATCATGCCCGCAAAGACCGCAACGCCCATGGCGGCGCGCATTTCCGCACCGGCACCGGTGGAGACGACCAGCGGCACGACACCCATGATGAAGGCCAAGGATGTCATCAGGATCGGGCGAAGTCGCAGCCGGCTTGCCTCGACCGCCGCCTGGACTGGCGTACGGCCTTCGAACTCCAGTTCACGGGCGAATTCCACGATCAGGATCGCATTCTTCGCCGAGAGACCGACAAGGACCACGAGGCCGATCTGCGTGAAGATGTTGTTGTCTCCGCCCGTCAGCCAGACGCCCGTCAAGGCGGCCAGCACGCCCATCGGCACGATCATGATGATCGCAAGCGGCAGGGTCAGGCTTTCGTACTGGGCAGCCAGCACGAGGAAGACGAGGAGCAGCGCCAGCGGAAAGACGAGCACGCCGGAATTGCCTGCCAGGATCTGCTGATAGGTCAGATCCGTCCATTCGAAGCTGATGCCCTTCGGCAGCGTCTCGTTGGCGATTTTTTCGATCGCAGCCTGAGCTTGGCCGGAGGAGAAGCCCGGCGCAGGACCGCCGTTGATATCGGCCGAGAGGAAACCGTTATAGCGGTTGGTCCGCTCCGGCCCGGTCGTCGCGCTGACCTTCAGCAACGCCGACAGCGGGATCATCTGGCCCGACGCCGAACGAACCTTCAACTGGCCGATGTCGTCCGACTGGGCGCGAAACTTCGCATCGGCCTGCACCCTCACGCTGTAGGTGCGGCCGAAAGCATTGAAGTCGTTGACATAGAGCGAACCCAGATAGATCTGCAGCGTTTCGAAAACATCGGTCACCGAGACGCCGAGTTGCTCGGCCTTGGCGCGATCGAGGTCAGCAAAGAGCTGCGGAACGTTTATCTGGTACGCAGAGAAGATGCCGGTCAGCTCAGGCGCCTCGTGTGCCTTGGCGATGATTGCCTTGTTGGCCTCGTCCAGCACCTGGTAGCCGAGACCGGCGCGGTCTTCGAGCTGCATCTTGAAGCCGCCCGTCGTGCCGAGGCCATTGACCGGCGGCGGCGGGAACATGGCGATGAAGGCATCCTGGATCGCCCCGAACTTCTGGTTCAAGGACATGGCAATCGCACCGCCCGAAAGCGTGGGCGACTTGCGCTCCTCGAAATCCTTCAGCGTCACAAAGACGATGCCGGCATTTGAAGAGTTGGTGAAACCGTTGATCGACAGACCGGGAAAGGCGATTGCATGGGCAACGCCGGGCTCGGCCATGGCGATTTCGCTCATCCGCTTGATGACATCTTCGGTCCGGTCAAGGCTTGCGGCATCCGGCAGCTGGGCAAAACCGATCAGATACTGCTTGTCCTGTGCCGGCACGAAACCGCCTGGAACGGCATTGAAGAGGCCGTAGGTCGCACCAGCCAGCGCCAGGTAGACGACCATGACGATGCTCTTGCGCGACAGCAGGCCGCCAACGCCCTTGCCATAGGCTTTCGAACCTGCACCAAAAACGCGGTTGAAGCCGCGGAAGAACCAGCCGAAGATGAAGTCCATGCCGCGCGTCAGCCAGTCACGCTTGGCGTGGTGACCCTGCAGCAGGAGGGCTGCCAGCGCCGGAGACAGGGTCAGCGAGTTGAAGGCCGAAATAACCGTCGAGATCGCGATCGTCAGCGCGAACTGGCGATAGAACTGCCCTGACAGGCCGCTGATGAAGGCGAGCGGCACGAAGACGGCGACGAGCACCAGTGCGATCGCGATGATCGGGCCGGAAACTTCCTTCATGGCCTTGTAGGTCGCATCGCGCGGGCTGAGCCCATTCTCGATGTTGCGCTCGACGTTTTCGACGACGACGATCGCATCATCCACAACGATGCCGATCGCCAGTACCAGACCGAAGAGGCTGAGTGCGTTGATCGAAAAGCCGAAGACGTACATTACCGCGAACGTGCCGATGATCGACACGGGAACGGCAATCAGCGGGATGATCGAGGCACGCCACGTCTGCAGGAACAGGATCACGACGAGAACGACAAGAGCGATGGCTTCAAGCAGTGTATCGACGACCTTCTCGATCGACGAACGGACGAATTTCGTCGTGTCATAGACGATCTCGTAGCTGACCCCGTCCGGCATTGCGATCTTCAGCTCCTCCATCGTCTTCTGGACTTCGTCCGAGATGGTGATGGCGTTGGAGCCCGGAGACTGGAAGACCGGGATGGCGACCGCCGGCTTTCCGTCGAGGATCGATCGCAGCGAATAGTCGGCAGCGCCGAGTTCGATGCGTGCAACGTCGCGAAGGCGGGTGATTTCACCGTTGGCGCCCGTCTTGACGATGATGCTGCCGAACTGCTCCGGCGTCTGCAGGCGCCCCTGAGCGTTGACGTTCAGCTGCAGCTCGGTGCCTGGCAGGCTCGGCGAAGCTCCGATCGTGCCGGCAGCGGCCTGAACGTTCTGTTCGCGGATCGCGTTGGTGATATCGCTGGCAGCGAGATTATGCTCGGCGGCCTTTTGCGGATCGACCCAGACGCGCATCGAATAGTCGCCCGAACCGAAGACCTGCACCTGGCCCACGCCATCGATGCGCGCCAGGCGGTCCTTGATGTTCAAGACGCCGTAGTTGCGCAGATAGGTGATGTCGTAGCGGTTGTCCGGCGAGATCAGGTTGACGACCATCATCAGGTCGGGAGAGCTCTTGACGGTGGTTATGCCGATGCTCTTCACCTCGTCCGGCAGGCGCGGTTCGGCCTGCGAAACCCGGTTCTGGACCAGCTGCTGCGCCTTGTCCGGGTCGGTACCAAGCTTGAAGGTTACCGTCAGCGTCATGACGCCGTCGGAGGTCGCCTGGCTGGACATGTAGAGCATGTCCTCGACACCGTTGATCTGCTCTTCGAGCGGTGTCGCAACCGTCTGCGCGATGACTTCCGGATTGGCGCCCGGATAAGTCGCGCGCACGACGATCGACGGCGGCACGACTTCCGGATATTCGGAAATCGGCAGTGCCCTGAGGCCGATCAGACCGGCTACGAGGATGAGGACCGAAAGCACGCCGGCAAACACCGGGCGGTCCACAAAGAATCTGGAGATGTTCATTTCAAGGCCCTCTCCGGGATGAACTTGGATGCAAGAACCCTTGTCGGCCGGTTGGGGTACCGCCGGCGGGTCAAATCATTTCGTTGTTGGCCCGAAGGGCCGGATGACGGGGAGGCTCGGCAGGTATCGTCTCTGCTTTTGGCCAAGACGTTGGCTCCTTCGCCGCTCGCCCCCTCGTCTTTAGTGCGGACGTCCTTCTCCACGCCGGAAGGAAAAATTGCTCTGGCGGCCCTACTTGGCCGCCACTTTCTCTTCCATCTGCGGTTCGACCACCGCGCCCGGACGGATGCGCTGCAAGCCATTGACGACGATCTTCTCGCCCGGGTTCAGACCGCTTTCGACGACGCGGAGACCGTCACTTGCCCTGCCGAGCTGGACCGGCCGATAGCTGACCTTGTTCTCGCCATCGACGACGAAGACGAACTTCTTGTCCTGGTCGGTGCCGATCGCCCGCTCGCTGACGAGAATCTTGTTCTCGGCTCTCGGCTGGCCCATACGGACGCGAACGAACTGGCCGGGGATCAGCTTGCCGCCCGGATTGTCGAACACGGCGCGGACTCCGATCGTGCCGCTTGCAGCATCGACCTGGTTGTCGACGAGCTGGAGCTTGCCCTTGATCGGCGTGCCTTCATCGGCAAGCGTGCCAACCTCGACCGGGATCTGTTCGAGGGCGCGCACCGCATTGTCATCGGCCGGAAGCTGCGACAGCGCCTTCGTCACCATCTCCTCGCTGGCGTTGAAGCTCGCATAGATCGGATCGATCGAGACGAGCGTGGTGAGCGCTGGGGAGGCGGAACCGGCAGCAACAAGGTTGCCGACGGTGATCTCCAGCTTGCCCACTCGGCCGGAAACCGGAGCCCGAACCTCGGTGTAACCGAGATCGAGCTGAGCCGACTGCAGGGCCGCCTGCGCGGTACGCAGCCCTGCCTGCGCCTCTGTAAAGGCGCTCTGGCGCTGGTCCATATCGCTCTGCGAGATCGTGCGGCTATCGGAAAGCCGGCGGCCACGCTCGAGCTCGATCTGGGCCAGGCTGACCTTGGCCTCGGCGGAGGCAACCTGGCCTTCGGCTTGAGAAACCGCCGCCTGGTAAGGGGCCGGATCAATTGTGAAGAGCAGGTCGCCGGCCTTCACCAGCGCGCCTTCGCGGAAGTGGACCGACTGAATGGCGCCCGCAACGCGCGAGCGTAGCTGAACCCGGTCGATCGCTTCGAGACGGCCTGAGAACTCTTCCCAGGTAGTCACATCACGGCTTGCGACGACGGAAACCGTCACCGGCACAGCGGGAGCTTGTGCAGGGGCGGAAGCGGCCGTCGCAGCCGCGCCCATCGGCAATTCAAAAAAGATGGCGGCTGCCGAAACAGACGCAACAAGCCCTATGCCAGCGCCCACCAGGGCCCAGCGCTTCTTTCTGGACGTCATCGGTACTCTCCTTGCGGCCCTGTACGGCCGACGATAATCAGTTCGTTTTCAATGCAATTGGTGTTGAACGCTTAATCCCTGAACGAAACTCTTGAACTCGCGGCTGACGCTCTCCTGCCAGTTCGAGGTGCCGTCCGTCTTCCCGCCATAGATAGACGGCCAGCCTGCCCCGGCGGGGAGGATATGCTGGCGGACATCGACGCCTGCCGCTTTGAGACGGTCGGCATAACCGACGGTCTCGTCGCGCAAGGGATCGTCTTCCGCCGTGAAAAACAGCGCCGGCGCAACACCGGCAATGCGCGAACAGAGGCAGGGCGCCGCATAGGGGTGACAGCCGCCGCCGCTGAGATAATGGCTCCAACCTTCCGTCCAGCGCTGGCGCATGCCGATGCCGTCTGCCTTGCGGATGGAGGAGGTGCCCATGAACGGATCGAGGAGCGGCGAAAACAGGATCTGGCCGTCGAGTGCGTCGGCGTAGTGATCGCGCGCCTTCAGCGCCACACCCGCCGCAATGTTGCCGCCAGCCTCTTCGCCAGCGATCAGAAGCAGCGAGTTGCGATCGCCAATGCCGGAGGCGCGCTTGTTGGCAAGATAGGAAAACAGGGAATAGCCGACTTCGAGCGGCTTCGGAAAGACGTTACCAAGGGGCGCATTGTAGTCAGGGATCGCAACGATCGCACCGGCTTTCGCCATGCTCTCAGCAATCGCACTTTCCTTGGCGGTGGCCTGGATGCCGGATTCCAGGAAGGCGCCGCCGTGAAAGAAGAGAACGATCGGCGCACCCTTGCCGAATTCGGCGCCTTGGTAGACGCGCGCGGAAACGGGGCCGATGGCCACCTTCTCCAGCACCATGTCTTTTACCTGCACCGTCATCGGTCCGGCTTTCGCTCAATCAAAGATAACGCATGGCAAGCGCCTACAGCTTGCCATTCCGATAAAAAAGATATTGTTATTCACATCGCGGAATAAGAAGCTGTATTATGATTACACTGTTCCGATTTTCGAATAATATCGCAGTGCAAACTGTGGAGACCAAAAATGGACCAGCTCTCGGCAATGCGCGCCTTCATCCGCGTCGTTGAGACGGGCAACTTTACGCGGGCGGCCGACACGCTCGCAATGCCCAAAGCGACAATCACCAACCTCATCCAGGGCCTGGAAGCGCATCTGCGCACCAAGCTGCTTAACCGTACGACGCGGCGCGTCATGGTGACGACGGACGGGGCACTCTATTACGAACGCGCCTCGCAGATCGTTTCGGAACTGGAAGAGCTCGACGGCAGTCTTTCCAACTCCCAAAGCCTTCCAGGCGGCCGCTTACGCGTTGAAATGGCAGGCGCTTTTGCCGACACCATCGTCGTGCCGGCACTTTGCGACTTCTACATGAAATATCCCGATATCCGCATTGATCTCGGCGTCAGCGACCGCACGGTGGACTACCTCGCAGAAAACGTCGACTGCGCCCTTCGCGCCGGCACCCTCGCCGATCAGTCGTTGATCGCAAGACGTGTATCCGAAATCGAAATGGTCACCTGCGCATCCCCCCGCTACATCGAGAAATTCGGCATGCCCGCACACCCGCAAGAGCTCGAAAGCAGCCATTACGGCATCAGCTATTTCCGCGCACAGACCGGCCGCACGATCCCGTTCGAATTCAAGAACGGCAACGACGCGATCGAGGTAAACCCGAGATATATCGTCTCGGTGAATGACGGCAGAACCCTCATGAGCGCCCTCACCACCGGCCTCGGCGTCGGCCAGACGCTTCGTTTCATGGCGCGCAGCGCCATCGCACGAGGCGAACTCGTCCAGGTTCTGCCGGAATGGAAGCGCGATCCGCTGCCGCTCTACGTCGTCTACCCGCCGAACCGGCACCTGAGCAACAAGGTGCGCGTCTTTGTGGACTGGATGGTAAAGCTGCTTGCCGATGCCAAGCTCAACGATGCTTGAAAGCGGAAGCGGCCCCGAAGGCAGAAAAACCTTCAACGGGCCGCGATCGGATCAACTTCGAATTTCGAACCCGCCGCATCACCAGGGAAAATGACGCGGCGGGCTTTTGGAGGTTTGGCTCCGGAACTAAGAAATTTCCGTTCGCTCCTTGCCAAGCAACATAATTGGCAACCGGACGGATTTTAAGGCGCAACTTCGCACATCACCGTTCAGAAAAACAGAACAATGTCGTCCGCGCCGGAAACAACGTCGCGGGTTTAGACCATGCCGCCATTGGCGCGAAGGACCTGTCCGTTGATCCAGGAGCCGTCGGCACCAGCGAGGAAGGAGACGGCAGCGGCGATGTCTTCGGGGCTGCCGAGGCGTTCGAGCGGGTTCATCTTCGCCATGCGGGCGACGAGTTCGTCTGATTTGCCATTGAGGAAGAGATCAGTCGCGGTCGGGCCGGGAGCGACCGCGTTGACCGTGATGTTCCGGCCGCGCATTTCCTTCGACATGATCGCCGTCAGCACTTCTACTGCCGCCTTGGTGGCGGCATAGACGCCGTAGGTTTCGAGCTTCACGCCGACGACGCTGGTCGAGAGGTTGATGATCCGGCCACCGTTGCGCAGGCGCTTTGCCGCTTCGCGAAGCGTGTTGAACGTGCCCTTCAGGTTGACTCTGACCTGGAGGTCGAAGTTTCCATCGTCGGCATCGGCGATTGAAGACAAGATCATGATGCCGGCATTGTTGACGAGAACGTCGATGCCGCCGAAAGCCGTTTGCGCGGCATCGAACATCCGCCGCACTGCTTCGGGATCGCTGACATCGGCCTTCGCCGTTAGCGCCCTGCCGCCGGCCTGCTCGACTTTTTGAGCCAGTTCTTCGGCAGGAGCGGCATTACCGGAATAGTTGATAACGACGGTAAAGCCATCCTTGGCAAGACGTTCGGCAATGGCCGCACCGATGCCGCGGGATGCACCCGTGACAATCGCGACCTTGTTGTCGTTGCTGGCCATCTTTCTTCTCCTTCAGTTCCTTGCGCCGAAGCGCGTTTCGATGAGGAGAAGATGATACTTTCCATTGTGCGGATAATCATGCATTCTTCAGCATCACTATCCGACAAACCGAACAAACAAGATGGACCGATTTGATGCCATGCGGGTCTTTTGCCGCGTCGTGGAACGCCGCAGCTTCACCCTCGCAGTCGGGGATACGGGCCTGCCCCGCTCGACGGTGACCGATGCCGTCAAGCAGTTGGAAGCGCGCCTCGGCGTGCAACTCATCCAGCGCACCACCCGCCATGTCAGCCCGACGCTCGACGGCGAGGCCTATTACCAGCGCTGTCTTTCGATCCTCGCCGACATCGAGGAGGCCGAGGGCGCCTTTGTCGGCGCCAAACCGAAGGGCATGTTGCGGGTCGATGTGCACGGAACGCTTGCCCGGCATTTCGTGCTGCCGGGCCTGCCATCCTTCCTGGAGACGTATCCGGATATCGAATTCTACATGAGCGAAGGCGATCGTCTGGTCGATCTCGTTCGTGAAGGCATCGATTGCGTCTTGCGCGTCGGCGTGCCGCAGGATAGCGACATGATCGTCCGCCCGGTCGCTACGCTGGAAGAGATCACCCTCGCCTCACCCGCCTATCTCGAACTGAATGGCACACCGGAACATCCCGACAAGCTCGACAGCCACCGCATGGTCGGGTTCCGGTCCAGCGCCACGGGCGGGCTGCTGCCGCTCGAATTCATCGTCGACGGGCAGGTCCGCAACATGTCGATCCCAGCCATCGTCTCGGTCAATGCGGCCGAGAGCCTCCATGCGGCGGCGCGCTGCGGACTGGGCATCATACAGGTGCCGCGCTACCACGCCGAACGCTACATCGCCTCAGGTGAGCTGATTCAGATCCTGGAAGGCTTCCCGCCGACCAAGACGCCGGTCTCGCTCCTTTATCCGCGCAATCGTCAGCTTTCCCCGCGCGTTCGCGTCTTCATAGACTGGCTGGTGAAGCTCTTTGCGCAGCAGCGGGCAAGTTTCGGGTAGCTGCATTCGATGGGCGATGATATCGGCGGGATCAAACGACGGGTAACTTGAATGACGAATACAGGAGCCATTGGAAACGCACCCCTGACCGGCAGCGACCTTCGATCCTTCTTCGAGCGCGATGCGATCGCCGTCGCGCGCGATCTCATCGGCTGCCACCTGCTCGTCAACGGTTCGGGTGGGCGCATCACCGAGACGGAGGCCTATTTCCCGTACGACGAGGCCTCGCACAGTTTCCGCGGACCGACCAAGCGCAACGGCGCGATGTTCGGCCCGCCGGGCAACGTCTATATCTACCGCATCTACGGCATGTACTGGTGCCTGAACTTCGTCTGCACGCCGGGCTCGGCCGTCCTCATCCGCGCGCTGGAGCCGCAAAGCGGTATCGCTGGAATGATCGAGCGACGCGGCACCGATGTGCTGACCCAGCTCTGCAGCGGTCCCGGCAAGCTCTGCCAGGCGCTTGATATCGATATCGAGATCAACAACCGGCTGCTCGACCGCCCGCCTTTTTCGATCTCGCGCTCGGCGCCGGTTCCGATCACCTCGGGCACGCGGATCGGCATAACGAAGAATGCCGAAGTTCCATGGCGCTTCGGCATCCAGGGCTCGCGATATCTGAGCAAGCCGTTCCGCTGATCACTCCATGACGGCGCTGTGATCCGTTGATGCGGGCGCCGCCTTGGGTTTGCGCAAGATGAGCGCCAGCGGCATTACCGCAAGCGACATCAGCATCAGGAGCTTGAAGTCGTCCATGTAAGCGATGATCGTCGATTGCAGCGTTATGAGCTCGTTGAGCGAAGCCCGGCCTGCCGCGGTGAGCGGGCTCAGCGACTGCGCGGCGGTGGCATCAAAGGCCCGGTTGAACGGCGTGACATAGGCCGCGATCGAAGCGTGATTGCTCTGCGTATTCTCGACGATCAGTGCCGCGACGATCGAAATCCCGACGCTCGAGCCGATGTTGCGGGAAAGATTGTAGAGGCCCGTACCGTCGCCGCGCATATGCGCCGGCAGCGTAGCGAAGGCAATCGTCGTCAGCGGCACGAACAGGAAGCCGAGACCGGCACCCTGTATGAAACCGACCGAGACGATCGTCCACTGCGAGACGTCCGGCGTCCAGCCCGTCATGTCGTACATTGCAAAGGCCGTAAGGCCGAGGCCGAACACGAGGAGCCAGCGGGTGTCGACCTTGCCGATCAGTCGCCCGACGATGAACATGCAAAGCATGGTGCCGATGCCACGTGGGCCCATGACGATCCCGGCCGTGATGACCGGATAGCCCATCAGCGTCTGCAGATAAGGCGTCATCAGCGCCAGCGAGGCAAGATAGGTGACGCCAACCACGAAGATGAACACCATGCTGATCGCGAAGTTCCGGTCGAGAAACAATCGTGGATTGACGAAGGACTTTTCGGCCGTCAGCGTATGAACCAGCAGCAGATAGAAGGCTGCCGCGCAGACGATCGCTTCGACCATGATCTCGCCGGACGAGAACCAGTCGAGCTGCTCACCGCGGTCCAGGAACAATTGCAGCGCGGCGATGAAGAGGCTCATCATGCCGAACCCGAACCAGTCGAGCTTCGCGAGCTGATCTCGCTTCGTTTCACTGACGAAGATGACGATGCCGGCAAAGGCGAGCGCACCGATCGGCACGTTGATGTAAAACACCCAGCGCCAGCTGATGTTGTCGGTCAGCCAGCCACCGATGACAGGCCCCAGGACCGGCCCGACCATGACTGATACTCCGAACAGGGCCATGGCCGAGCCGCGCTCCTCGACCGTATAGATATCGAGGAGGATGCCCTGTGAGAGCGGTACGAGGGCAGCGCCGAAGAAGCCCTGCAGAAGGCGGAAGGCAACGATCTGCGGCAATGATTGTGCTACGCCGCACAGCACCGATGCCACGACGAAGCCGGCAATTGCCGTCAGGAGCACGTTCTTGCGGCCGAACTTGGCAGCAAGGAAGCCCGACGGCGGCGTCATGATGGCGGCCGCGACGATATAGGAAGTCAGGACCCAGTTGATCTGGTCGGCGGAGGCCGAAACGCTTCCCTGGATATAGGGCAGCGCGACGTTGGCGATGGTGGTGTCCAGCGCCTGCATGATGACGGCGAGAATGACGCAGGCCGTGATCGCGCCGCGATTGGCAACCGGGGCGGCGGAAGATGCAGCAGCGCTACTCATGGCCCTTGCCGGCTTCGCGGCCCAACAGCCTGTTGACGAGATCCGGCAGGCCACGGGCATGGCCGGTATCGATATCGACGATCGTACTCATGCCGACGCGAAGCGGCGGCTTGCCGTCGGTATCGTCGATGCTGACACGGATCGGAATGCGCTGCACGACCTTTACCCAGTTGCCAGTTGTGTTTTGCGCCGGAAGCAGCGAGAAGCTGGAGCCGGAGGCCGGGCTGATGCTTTCGACCTTGCCTTTCCATTCGACGCCTGGATAGGTGTCGACATGGATGCTCGCCTCTTGGCCGGGCTTCACGTTGGTAAGCTCTGTCTCCTTCGGGCTTGCCGCGATCCAAAGCCGGTTGGTTGCAACCAGCGAGAAGGCCTGTTGCGAGGCCTGCAGGTAGGAGCCGACCTGCAGCGTGTTGACATTGGTCACGACTCCGTCGAACGGCGCCCTGACGACGCTGTGGTCGAGCTGGCGCTGGGCATTGTCGACATTTGATTTTGCCTGCAGGTAGAGCGGGTTCTGCTCGACCGGCTGGCTGGCATCGTCGTCGAGTTCTGCGAGCGTGGTCGCAGCCTGCGCCTTGGCGACGGCAACCTTCTGAAGCGCAGCATCGAGATCGTGCTTGGCTTCATCATAGGCGGCACGTGTCGCCGCCGAACTGTTGACGAGGCTCTGCTGACGATCGAACTGCGCCTGGAAATACGGGATGTCGGCCTCAGCCTGCGTGATTTCCGCAAGCGACTGCCGATAGCTGGCCTTCAGATTTTCGATTTGGTTGCGCTGGACGCCAAGCTGGGCCTTTGCGCCGTCGAGGGCGATCCTGAAGCTGTCGGACCTCAGGCTAAAGAGCACCTGCCCGGCTTTGACCGGTTCGTTCTCGTGAACATTGATCTGGTCGACGATACCGGAAACATCCGTCGTCAGGCCGACCATATCCGCCTCGATATAGGCATTGTCCGTCGAGATCACCTGTCCGCCATTCACGTAGAAATAGCCGCCGGCAACAAGGGCAACAGGCAGCAGCGCAAACAGCACCGGGCGGGTGAGGCTGCGCCGACGGCGGACCCTGATGCCGTCGGACGTAGCCACTGCGGCGGCCGGCGCTGAATTGGATGAAGGCGCTTCGGCAACCGTTTCCTGGGTTTCGGAGATTTCCTTGTCTTCGATCGGATGCTTGACGTTGGCGTCGTCAACGACGCGGAGGGAGGATTTTTCAACCATGGCTCTGCTCATTCCGGGCGGCTGGTGTGCGGCACGCCTGCACTAGATTTGTTTTCATCAGCGATAGGATTTGAAAGAGCTGTTCACGCTGCTCGGTGCAGACGCCGTCGAGGGCTTCGCCGCGCGTGGCTTGTCCGACCACCCGCATTTGCGCAAGCAGCGGCAAGGCCTCGTCGCGCATATAAAGAAGCCAGACACGGCGGTCCGCCGGATGCTGCCGCCGTTCGACAAGTCCGCGTTCGGCAAGCCTGTCGAAAATTCCCACCAGCGTGATCGGCTCGACCTCGAGGATTTCGGCGAACCCGCCCTGGTGGATACCCTCGTTTTTTTCGAGATAGGCAAGCGTTTGCCATTGCGAACGGGTCAGCCCGAGGCATTTGGCGTGCTGCTCGAACCGCTTTCGAAACAGACGGGCGACGTCGTGTAGGACAAAACCGAGGGTCGGATGGGCGCTCATAAAGCCATGCCAGCTATTTATAAGTATGCTTATAATGTTGGCAGATATAGTGAGTGTGCGCACAGCACAAGATGATCGGCCGCAGATTCCGCAGTTGCGGCCAAAATGCCGCAGGGCAGGCTCACGTTCGGCTTTCAAAACCAGGGACTTCGAGTCGGAAACGTGTGGCAAGGGCTGATCGTCGAAATCCTTGCTCCAGGTCAGATTCTCAAACTACCGGCGATTGGCGTTTGCAATTTCTGCCGACTGACGTTTATAGTCCGATTTCATAGAGTTACCGGAGCAGACCTTCGGTCTTTTTGCAAGCTGGCACCCCCGCCGAACGGCCGGTGCGTGACAAGAGCAGCTAGACGAAGGCGAGAAAGCCGGGTTCGACACAGCAGAAATGAATCGCATCGTTACCGCATAAGTTTGGCGGCATACCGGCCGCCCAGAATGGGGGACCGCTATGCCTTACTCTCTTCGTAAAGCCCTTGCTCTTTCTTACCTTGTCCTTTTCCCCGCAGTCGTCATTGCCCAGGATGCTCCGCCTGCTCCGCCCGTCACGGTTGCAAACCGGTCGTTCGCGATGTCGTTGACAGCGACGAGTTCATCGGCCGCTTCGCCGCAGTCGACGAGGTCTCCGTGCGATCGCGCGTCGGCGGCTACCTGCAGGAAGTACATTTCACCGATGGTGCGATGGTCAAGAAAGGCGACTTGCTCTTCGTCATCGATCAGCGCCCCTTTGTCACTGCGTTCAATGAAGCAACCGCTGCGCTTGAAGTCGCGAAATCGACGCTGATTTACGCTGAAGCGCAGTTCAAACGCGCAGAATCACTCGCCACCAGCGGCAGCCAGTCGGTTTCGACACTCGATGACCGGCGCCGCGAATGGGTTTCCGCTCAGGCCAATGTCCGCGGCGCCCAGGCCACGGCAGATCGGGCCACGCTCGATCTCGAATATACGAAGATTACCGCACCGATCAGCGGGCGCATCGACCGGCGGCTGATCTCGGCCGGCAACCTCGTGCAGGCCGACCAGTCGGTGCTGACGACGATCGTTTCGCTCGATCCGATCGACTTCTATTTCGACGTCGACGAGCGCCGGCTGCTGAACTTCGCGCAGACGGCGCGGTCGCGCGGCAGCGACCTTCAGCAGGGCGGCGGCGGTCTTGAGGTCAAGGTCAGCATCACGGATGCCAACGAGAAGCCGTTCACAGGCAAGCTCGATTTCGCCGAGAACCGGGTCGACAGCCAGACCGGCACGATGCGCGTCCGGGCCCGCTTCGACAATCCGAACTTCGTGCTTCAGCCTGGACTTTTCGGCCGCGTGCAGGTGGAGGCGTCCAACGTTTACAGGGCCATTCTCGTGCCGGACGAGGCAATCGGCTCCGACCAGAACCAGCGGGTCGTC
Organism: Rhizobium etli 8C-3; assembly: GCF_001908375.1. Taxonomy (NCBI): domain Bacteria; kingdom Pseudomonadati; phylum Pseudomonadota; class Alphaproteobacteria; order Hyphomicrobiales; family Rhizobiaceae; genus Rhizobium; species Rhizobium etli. The sequence goes on from NZ_CP017241.1 coordinate 3,012,070, forward strand.
TATGTCGTCGGCAACGATGGCACGGTTTCGACAAAGCCCGTGCGGACCGGCCCGCGGCTTTACGGCTACCGCGTCATCCGCGAAGGCATGGACGGCAACGAAACGATCATCGTCAACGGTTTGATGCGTGCCCGTCCGGGAGCCAAAGTCACGCCGCAGACGACTGAACTGCCGCAGAGCCGCGAGGATATCCCGCCGGAAGCTGCAAGCATGGAGCTTGCCCAATGAGGTTTGCGCACTTCTTCGTGGACCGACCGATATTCGCGTCCGTCCTCTCCATAGTCCTGCTCATTCTCGGCGGTCTCGCCTATTTCCAGTTGCCGGTGGCGCAGTTTCCCGAAATAGCACCGCCCACCATCGTCGTGCGCACCAACTATCCCGGCGCCGACGCACAGACCGTCGCCGACACGGTCGCAACGCCGCTCGAACAGGAAATCAACGGCGTCGAGAACATGCTCTACATGTCCTCCTATTCGACTGACGACGGGTCGATGTCGCTGACAATCACCTTCAAGCTCGGTACCGATCTGGATACGGCGCAGGTTCTCGTCCAAAACCGGGTAGCGATCGCCGAACCGCGTCTGCCTGACGAGGTTCGCCGCAGCGGAGTCACCACCGCAAAGAGTTCACCCGACCTGATGATGGTCGTGCATATCCTGTCTCCGAACAGCCGCTACGATCAGCTTTACGTTTCAAACTACGCGCGCAGCCGCATCCGCGACGTGCTGGTGCGTCTCGACGGCGTCGGAGACCTCACAATCTTCGGCGAGCGCGAATATGCCCTTCGCATCTGGCTTGATCCGCAAAGGCTGGCCGCTTATAGCATGACCCCGAACGATGTTGTGGATGCCTTGCGCGAACAGAACGTGCAGGTTTCGGGTGGCTCGATCGGCGGGCCGCCGGCGGCGGGCACAAACGCGTTCCAATACACCGTGACGACGCAGGGCAGGTTCTCCGATGCACGGCAATTCCGCTACGTCATTGTGAAAGCGACAGAGGACGGCCGCCTCGTACAGTTGCAGGATATTGCCCGCATCGAGCTCGGCGCCAAGCAATACGTGACCAACAGCTACCTCGACGGCAAGCCGGCGGTGGCGCTCGGCATCTTCTCGCGTCCAGGCACAAACGCGCTCGCTACCGCCGACGAAATCAAGGCGAACATGGAACGGCTCGCCAAGGACTTTCCCCCAGGGCTGGCTTACAACATCGTCTACAATCCGACCGAGTTCATTTCCGAGTCGATATCAGAGGTCTACAAGACCATTTTCGAAGCGGCCGTGCTGGTCGCAATTGTGGTGCTCGTCTTTCTGCAATCCTGGCGCACCGCCATCATCCCCATCGTCGCGATCCCGGTGTCTCTGATCGGCACTTTCGCCTTCCTGCTCGCCTTCGGCTTCTCGCTCAACATGCTGACGCTCTTCGGGCTCGTGCTCGCTATCGGCATCGTGGTAGACGATGCGATCGTCGTCGTAGAGAACGTCGAGCGAAATCTGGCCAAGGGCATGACGCCGAGGGAAGCGGCGCATGTTACCATGGACGAGGTCGGAACGGCGGTCATTGCGATCTCCCTGGTACTCATCGCAGTGTTCGTTCCAACAACCTTCATCCCGGGCATTACCGGCCAATTCTACCGGCAGTTTGCGGTGACGATCTCGGTCGCAACGGCAATCTCGGCGGTCAACTCGCTGACATTGTCGCCGGCTATCGCTGCGCTCGTGCTGCGGCCGCACGAAGAACATGGGAAGGAGACGCGAAATCCGTTCACCCGGCTGGGCCGCGGCCTCGCCAACGGCTTCAATCGCGGCTTCGACCGCATGAGCCACGGCTACTCATGGATCGTTCGCCGCACCGTTGCGACAAGGACCGCCCTGTTCTGTGCGTTGCTGGTATTTGCGGGACTGCTGGCATCGACCTACTACATGGGCCGGATCGTCCCGAGTGGCTTCATCCCCAATATGGACCAGGGCTATGCCATCGTCGTCGTCCAATTGCCCGAGGGCGCCTCTCTCAACCGAACCGATGCCGTCGTGCAGCAGGCGGCGGAAGTCATCCGCAACACGCCTGGGGTCTCGCACGCGGTGGCCTTTGCAGGCTTCAGCGGCGCCACCTTCACCAATGCGTCCAATCAAGGCGTTGTCTTCGCACCCTTCGACACCTTCGAACACAGGCTTGAGCAGGGTCTGAGCGCCGGCCGGATCATCGGCGAGCTCTACCAAAACCTGCAGAGCATCCAGGAAGCCTTCATCATTGCCATCCCGCCGCCGTCGGTCAGGGGTATCGGCAATTCCGGCGGCTTCAAGATGCAGTTGATGGACCTTGAAAGCGGCGACATGCGGCGGGTTCTGGACCTTGCCTACCAGATGATGGGTACCGCCAATCAGACGCCCGGGCTGACCGGCGTCTTCACGACCTTCTCCGTATCGACCCCACAATTCTTCCTCAATATCGATCGCGACAAGGCACGCATGCTGAACGTCCCGATCTCGAACATATTCGATACGCTTTCGATCAATCTGGGCACATCCTATGTCAACGACTTCAATGCTTTCGGCAGGGTCTATCAGGTGCGGGCGCAGGCCGACCAGGAATTCCGCCTCGAGCGGGACGACATCCTTGCCCTGAAGGTCCGGTCGGCGACGGGCGCGCTCGTGCCGCTGGGAACCCTTATCGAAGTCCAGGACAGGAGCGGTCCGGCGCTCGTCCAGCATTACAATATGTATGTCTCGGTACCGCTACAGGGCAATCCGGCGCCGGGTGTGTCGACCGGCACCGCCCTCGACAGCATGGAGAAGATCGCGGGTTCGCAACTGCCTTCGGGAACGACCTTCAACTGGACCGAACTCGCCTTTCAGGAGCGCGGCACCGGCAACACGGCAATCTATATCTTCGCGCTTTCGGTGATCTTCGTCTTTCTGGCGCTGTCGGCGCAATATGAAAGCTGGGTGCTGCCGCTTGCGATCATCCTGATTGTGCCGCTCGCGATCCTTGCCGCGCTTTTGGGCGTGCATCTTCGCGCCATGGACAACAACATCCTGACCCAGATCGGCCTCATCGTGCTGATCGGCCTTGCGGCTAAGAATGCGATCCTGATCGTGGAATTTGCAAGACAGGCCGAAGAGCAAGGCAAGACGCCGATGGAAGCGGCGGTCGAGGCCAGCCATCTGCGCCTGCGCCCGATCCTGATGACGGCATTCGCCTTCATTTTCGGCGTCGTGCCGCTGATGATCGCGACAGGGCCAGGCGCCGAAATGCGCCAGTCGCTCGGTACTGCCGTCTTCTCGGGCATGCTCGGCGTTACGATCTTCGGCCTGTTCCTGACGCCTGTTTTCTATGTCGTGCTGCGCGCACGCCGCCGCAAAGCCGAGCCGCAAGGGCAACCGGTCGAGGAAACAGGTTGATTTTTACGAAGGGCGCCGCGCAAGCTCGCGGCGCTTGAGTGGTTCGCCCGACAGGAGCTTGCGCAGCGGCTTTTCGACCATCTCATAGGCCGCAATCCCAAGCAACGTTCCACCACAAATGGCCGCAACGACGGCAAGGCCGCCCGGAATGCTAAGAATTCCTGCGGCCTTGATGGCAACCGATACCGCAAGCGTATGCCACAGGTAGATGGAATAGGACGCATCGCCGAGATAGGTGAGCACCGGCACGCGGCCGATGCTGCCGTCGGCCTCCAGAGAGACCATACCGAACACCAGAGCCATCGCCAGAGGTGCGCACATGAATTCATCGAACCCGGCACCCGTCAGGTGAATCGCCGCAAAACCGCACAGTGCGGCGCCGACGCAGCCAAGCCCGAGACTGTTGCCGGCGGTCCAGCGCCGCAACCACAATTCGGCAATGAAGACGCCGCCGAGGAACTCCAGAATGATCGGCCGCGTATAGGTGGCGAGCATCGGCGAAGACGGCTTCCACATCAGGCCGATCACGACGAAGAAGCCGAAGGCAGCTGAGAGGAAAGCCAGCCGCCACTGGCGCGGCAGGAACAGGGCGCCGGCAAAAAGAACGTAGAAGAACATCTCGAAATTGAGCGTCCAGCCCTGGACGAGGATCGGCCAAATCTCGCCGGTGCTCGGCGAGCGCTCCGGAACAAAGAAGAACGAGGAAAGCACGTGGCCTGCGTCGAGCTGCAGGTTCGGAAACAGTCCTGCCATCGCCCCGGCGATCATGATGAGCGTCACCAGCCAGTATGAGGGCGCGATACGGCGGATGCGCTCGACAAGGAAGCGATGCGGCATTACCGGCTTGCGGTCGCTGATCACCCACATGATGAAGCCGCTGATGACGAAGAAGACGTCGACGCCTGCAGCGCCGATGGTAAAGTGCCCGCCACTTCTTTCTGCGGCATGGAAAACGACGACGGCCAGTGCCGCAAAGGCACGCAAATACTGGATCCCGTACAGGGTCTTCATGCATATCCCTCGTCACGCCCGCTTTCGGCGGCGTACATGCAAAAATCAGGAACGAACGGGCCTGGCAGATTGATAACGCTGCAGGCCGGCCATCGCCGCGCGCTGGCGCGCGCCGACAAGCTTTCCTGCGGAAAAATAAAGAAGAAAGGTACCGACATTATAGGGCGTTAGAACGTCGATCTCCACGAAAGAACGGATCAGAAGCAGAACGACAATGCCGAAAAGGACATAGGATTCATCATTGCGGACATCCTCGATCAGCCGGCGCAGATGCCCCCACAGGGTCGCGATGATCGTGACAGCAAGGATGAGCACGCCGATCAGGCCGAGTTCCACGGCCGTCTCGATGTAGGTATTGTGAAAATGGAAACCGGCTCGCGAGGCGATGAAGAATTCCTTCCACAGCCGCTCGGGCTCTGCGAAACCCTGAACCCAATAGGCCTGATAGCCGATGCCGAAGGCCGGGTTCTGCGCCGCAGCCGCAATGCCCTGTTGCCAGAGATAGGTGCGGCCCGTCAGCGTCGAATCCTTGCCGAAGATGCCCAGGATCGCGTCGACAGCGCCTAGATAGACGCCCGCGACCACCAGAATGACAGCTGCGACGCCGCCGCCGACCACCAGCAGCTTGCGCTGTTGCGGCGACAGCATGAGCACGACGCGAAACCCGATCAGCAGGGCAACGATCGCCGCCGTCGTGATGACCGAGGTGGCGGATTGCGAGGCAAGCAGGCAATAGGCAGCCATAAGCCCGACCATGCCCGACGCCATCATCCAGAAACGGCGCTCGCCGTAAATGAAGACGGCCGCAAAGGCGAAGATGATGCCGAGCGAGGCATAAACGCCGAGCTGGTTCTTCGATGCGAAGGCGCCGACGAAGCTGTAGGTCCCGTCCAGCACGTCATATTCGTAGTAGCCGAAGAGGATTGAATAAAGCAGCACGACCGCCGCGCCTGCCACGACCCCCAGCGTCAGCGTCCGCACATCAAGCACGCGCACGGCAATCAGCGCGCAGGCCACCTGCGTCAGATACTGGATGCTCGCCCTCATCGACACGCTCGGCACGTTGGACCAGAAGACGGAGAGGAAGGCGAAACCGGCGAAGGCGAACAGCCAGATGTACCGGCTGTAGCTGCCGAGCACCTTGCGATAATCGACGGCGACGAGCGGCAGCCACAATGCATAGTAAAACAGGACCGCCACCTGCCCGAAGCGGATCGAGTAAGCGAAGCAGAAGAGAGAAAGGGCAACCGCCGGAATGGCGTAGAGCTCGTTCTCACCAGGCTTTATCAGCACCGACTTGGCGATCCGCATGCGGGTCTCCGCTATCTCATCGCAACCCCGGCGGTGACCCTGATCAGGTCGCCCGGCTGCAATGTGGTGTTTTCCTGGACCGGAATTTCCTTCGACTGGCCGTCAACCTCCCGCACGATGGAATAGCTGATGCTAGCGGCATTTTGGGGATCGAAACGAGCCGCGTCGTTCGATTGCGCCAGTGCTTCCGACATTAGCGCATCGCTGGTGGCAATCTTCAGGTTGAGCGTATCCAGTTCGGATTCGGTGTCCTGCAGTTCCTGCGACAGCTTGGCGTCCCAGTCGTTGCGCAGGGTGATCTCGTCCTGGTTGGCCTGGCTGATGTCCTGCTTGGCCTTCAAGATGTTGGTATCGATATCGAGAAGGGTGGCCTCGGTATCGGCTGCGCGCTGTTCGGCCGCCATCTTTCGGGCGCTGAGGGCAAGGCCCTTTTCGGCCAGGTTCTCGACCTTGTCGCGGTCCTCTTTGGCAAGCTCGAGCTGGCGCGTCTGTGTCTCGGTCTTCTTGCCGAGAGACACGATTTCGGCCTGCAACAGCGCTTTCAGGTCATCGAGCGCCTGAAGCTGCAGCGTGAGCCGTTTCTTGCGCGTGTTCATCAATGACGTTTCGCTGGCAAGCAGGGCCTTTGCTTCGGGCAGATCCTTGAGCTCCTGCGGCATTTCGATCGTGTCGCTCTTGGAGGTTTCGGCCTGCAGCCGCGCCTTGCGGGCAATGAGGCGGTTGCGCTCCGTCGTATAGACGACGGCGTCGCCCTTGGCATTTATGAAATCGCGGGCAAAACGCTGGCCGGCATCGGCCCGCCTCAGGCCACCAGCGATGCTGACGGCCTTCACGACTGTCAGATTGGGTGCGAAGGGATATTCGCCCGGGTTTTCTACATCGCCGGTGAGATAGATCGGCCGGAACTGGGCAAGTTCGACGGATGCCGAGGGCCGGTCCTTGAGGCCGAACTGCTTCTGCAGCGCGACGCCGATTTCCTGCGCGATTGCATCCGTCGTCTTTCCGGAGGCCGGGAGATCGCCTACGAACGGCAGTGAGAGACTGCCCGAGGGGCCGATCGTGTAATCGCCGCTCACCACTGACCAGTCGCGGATCGAGCCTTCCGCCGTTTGCCATTCGGCAACGCGGATGCGCAGCTTGTCCATGATGCCGAGTTGGTAGTCGGCAGCCCGGGCAAAACCGGAGGACCCGATCAATATGCTAAGCCCCGCAACGAAAGCGAGGCCGTGCATAAAGGAACTTCCAAGCAGGTTGCGGCGCAACAGGACGTCTCTCATTCAGTCTTCCTCATAGATCGGCACGGCAAGCCAGAAGCAGTACCGTACGTTACTTGGCATATATTGGAAGCGGCTTGTCAGTAGCTGCCACGCTGCATGCAGACGGCGGGAATCGTCTGTGCAATGATCTTCACATCGCGGATGAGCGACCAGTTTTCGACGTAGTGGGTGTCGAAAGCCACGCGGGCAGCGTAAGACACGTCATTGCGCCCGCTGATCTGCCAAAGGCCGGTAAGACCAGGACGCGCCTGCAGATAGTAGACGGCCGAAGACTCATAGAGTTCCAGTTCATCAAGAACGACGGGCCTAGGCCCGACAACGCTCATTTCGCCGCGAAGGATGTTGATGAGCTGTGGCAGTTCATCGAGGCTGAGCTTGCGAAGCACGCTTCCGACCGCGGTGACCCTGGGATCGTCTTGCAGTTTTCGCGTTTCACGCCACTCCTCCATCGCTTTCGGATTGTTGCGCAGATGCTCCTGCAGGACCTTGTCGCCGTTGACGACCATGGTCCGGAACTTCAGGCAACGGAACTCCTGGCCGTTGTGACCAATACGGCGATGCCCATAGAAAGCCGGCCCCTTGTCGGAGAGCTTTACGAGCAGCATCACCATCAGAAAAATCGGGCTCAGGAAAAGAAGCCCGAGCGAGGCAGCCGTGATATCGAATGCCCGCTTCATGATCCCGCCAGTCGGCGGAAACACATTTGCATGAACCACGCCAAAAAATGGCGTACTGTCCGATCTCGACGCAGACTTCATAGAGTTAACTCCACTTATGTTTGCCGTTTGGTCGGTAAGCCCAGGCCGCTAAGCTAGCGCTGACGAATGAGGAGTGTATGGGCGGATTTTGTTTTTTTAAGCCACAATTTCATGGCGATTGTGTAACGGCCCGTTTCGGGCGTGTCTTTATCACATTTCTTTTTTTAAGGGTTCTCTAAATTTCACATCCAAAGCATGCAATGTTTTTGTTTAGACTCTGTGCGGCGCACTAAAGGTCTTGGTGTTTGCTTCGCGTCGCAAAAAGATTGAAGAATAAATCTTTCTACGCCTTTCGGGTGACATTTGACTAAGCCATGCGGGCACTACCACGAGTAGGTCAACTATATTGTCTTATCGGGTAATTTATTGCGTCGCACCATCCATTTTGCGGCGCACACTCAAATCGGTTTAGATGAAAACTTTGTAATAAAAGTTGAACGCATTTGGCTCTCATGCGTTCATTCGGTAGGCAAATGTGACGCTAATGACTGCGTGCAATGTCACATTTTTCACAACCTGGAGTAAAAAGGACACATTTGCTCCCGAATCCTTGTCACGGCATTCCTTAACGGGGCGTCGTCGATTTTACCCAAAGCCGGAAGGAAACCTTAAACCGAATACTGTAGATAACGAGAGGACGGATGAAAAAGAATGCTCTGGTTCGGTTGAAACAAAGGGCCTTCTAAAATATACAAAATAAAGGGTCCTTAGGGAGGAAGCCTGATTCAATGACTGTTCATTGAACGAGCCTCCCCAAGGGAGGCACGGTTATGTATGCACCTCGCGTTTTCGTAAGCATGATCGGCGCTTTGGCCGTTTTTGCGGTTGCGATCTATTGGCTGAACGGCTCACTGACAACGACACTGATAGACACGGTGATCTGCGCCGTTCTCCTTCAGTTGGGCTATTTCGGCGGCGTCCTGTTCCTCGTTTGGAAGGAAGCCAAGGCGCGCAATTCCCAAGGCACCACGGCGATATCCCATACGCCGGCCCGAAGCGACGAAAAGGAGCAGATTCCTGTCTCGCCCTTCAATGGTTCGGAACCTTTCAACCGCTGAAATCAAACTTCAAGGCCGCGATCGATAGCCGCCGGCCGATCCTGTAGTATCTTTTGAAGGTTTTTGCATTGCCGCAGAAGCGGCGACGTCCTAACTGTTGCGCGAGACAACGGAGGGTACGACGTGGTTGAAATGGCTAAGGCAAGCGTTTGCGTGATCATCGCCGCCAAGAACGCCGCCGATACGATCGGAATGGCTGTCGCTTCGGCTTTGCGGGAAAAACAGGTGGCTGAAGTCGTCGTCATCGACGACGGATCCGCCGATGGAACCGCAAGCGCCGCCCGGGCTGTTGATGACGGCAGCAGTCGCCTGAATGTCGTTTCCTTCGAAAAGAACAGAGGGCCATCGGCGGCCCGCAATCACGCGATCGAAATCTCCACCGCCCCTCTGATCAGCATCCTCGATGCCGACGACTTCTTCTTCGAAGGCCGGTTCGACCGGATGCTTGCCAACGACGACTGGGATTTCGTCGCCGACAATATTGCCTTCGTCGAAGCCGAGACCGTGACGCGTGCGCCCCAGCAGCTCGATCATTTCCTGGACCGTCCGGTGTTTCTCGACCTTGTGGCCTTCGTAGACGGCAATATTTCGAAGCGCGGCGTCCGGCGTGGCGAAATCGGCTTCCTGAAGCCCGTGATGCGGCGCGCGTTTCTTGATGCTCACAGGCTGCGCTATCGCGAGGAGATGCGTCTAGGGGAGGACTACGACCTCTACGTCAGGGCCCTGGCCAACGGCGCGCGCTACAAGGTGATCCACAGCTGCGGCTACGGTGCCGTCGTGCGCGGCAACTCGTTGAGCGGCAGCCACCGGACGGAGGATCTTCGAAAGCTTTACGAAGCCGACCGGGCGATCCTGGCAAACTGCAGCCTGACGCCGCAAGCCGCCGCCGCCGTGCGTCGCCACGAGAGCCATGCTCGCGGCAAGTACGAACTTCGCCATTTCCTCGATATCAAGAAGAAATCGGGCGCGGGTGCAGCCTTGCGCTACGCCCTCACCCATCCTTTCGCCGTCCCGGCAATTGCCGGCGGCATCTTCATGGACAAGACGGAGCGTTTCCGCAGCCCCGGCGGCGTCGAGATCGCCACGCAAGGCGCCGGCGGCCTCAGATATCTGCTGCCGTCGTCAGCCGAATAGGAATCGCTACTTCGAAAGTTTGCCGCCGGCGATCTGCAGAGCACTTGCAAACAGAGCCGGATCACGCCACGCCCAGCGGGCCAGCATCTGGAAGTCCGGCAGGCGCCGTCGGCGCACCAGCCGCGCCTGGCTCCACAGCGCCTGCTTGCGCGCCCGGTTCTTGTAGGCCTTGATGGTCTCGATCTCCTGCGGACGCATCGAAAACCGGCTTTCAAGCCGATCCAGCGCCATCCAGGTGATGAACTGCTGCTTGAGAAACTGCGGTGAATCATTGTCGACGCCGTGGAAGATGTTGATGCCCTCTCCGCGCAAGGCGCCCGCCTGCGCGCAAAGAAGCACGCGTCGCGCCGCAAGCATGCAGTCGCAAAAGAAAAGCACGTCCTCCGCCGCCAGCCGCAGCGCAGCGTCGAAGCGAACCTTCTCGATGAGCGGCCGGCCGATGACCATGCACGACATGTGGAGGAAAGCCCAGTTCTTCAGCATCACGCTGGCAATGTCGGGGATCTCGAGCAGCAGCGGATGCTCGCCAAGGCGCACGGCCTTCTCGCTGGCCTCCAGGTCGGCGATGCTGAAATGATAGTCGAACTCCTCGCCGCCATGGATTGACGCCCAATAGCAGTCGGCATCGAACGTCTGCAGCGCGTCATGGGCATTTTGCAGGTGTTCGGGCGTCCACAAGTCGTCTGAATCGAGGAAGGCTGCAAAGCGCGTTGCCGCCGGAACGTTGTCGAGGCCTGTATTCCGTGCCCCGCCTGGTCCGGCATTTGACTGTTTCACGACCGCAATGCGCGATCGCTGGTTTTCGGCAAGCGGCTTCAGTTCGTCGTCGGCGGGATAAGGCGACTGGTCATCGACGACGATCACATCGAAGTCCTGAAAGCTCTGGGCAAAGACCGATGCCAGCGCACGGCGCAGAATGCCGTCCTCGCGCTGATAAAACGGGATGATGATCGTGAAGGTCGCCATTCTTTCTCCTGAAGCGTCCGGTGCATGGGCACATAGGGCCGCCACTGCACCCGAGCAAGTTGCTGCACTGCGAAATGATCTAGGTCATTCCGGCCGAAATTTGTCAAAGGCCAAGAGCGCACTCTCAGCCATGTGCCGAATATACTCATCCGGCGGAGGACTGCCACATTCCAGCCACATTTAGGCAGCCGGCATGGCGTGAAACCGGATCGATCCCTTCACCAAAAGACAAAACTTTCCAGTCGCGGCGGCTTTCATCACCTCCCAATTTGAATTTATGATGACATTCCGATATACATTGGCCCATCGGCGTTTCAGTTCCTTCTCTTAAAGCCAATCGCGATAAGAGCCGTCGCTGAGCCGTTCAATTCAACCGTCCCGGAACGGGATCGCCGATGATTTTTGCTGCAGTGCCATATTTTCTTCCGTAAAAACGCTCTAGCTTTTGGTCTGCGGGCTCGAGTCTGCTCTCGTTGAAACGGTCGCAAGGGGGGTGCGACCCAATAGGGGTGACTGATAACGTGAACGTTGACGCCAACGTATCCTCGCGGATCAACCTGATGCGCATCGTGCTCATTTCGGGCATCGTGTTCGTCCATATACCGTTTGACCCTGCCAATACGCCGTTCAACGGAACCTACGGTGTCTTCGACTGGCTGCGGGTCTTCCTGAGCGAAGCGCTCTTCCGCGTCGGGGTTCCCTGCCTCAGCGCCATTTCCGGCTACCTGCTGTTTCGCGGCGGGACGGAGGACTTCAACTATGTGAAGACGGTGCGCACGAAAGCGCAGACCGTTTTCCTGCCGTTCCTCATCTGGAACACGGCATTCTTCATCGCCGCGCTTGCGATGCTGAGCGTCGGCATCGGTGACGGCTATGTGGTCAGCCCGTGGACCGCATCGATGCGTGGCCTTCTCAGTCAGCTCTTTGCGGTCGAGGAATTTCCCACCAACATCCCGCTGTACTTCCTGCGCGACCTCTTCGTCTGCATCCTGCTTTCGCCGCTGCTGGCCTGGCTCATCCGGCGGATCCCCCTGCTGACATTGTCGACCTTGTTACTGCTTGCGCTCATTCCGGAAATGTCGCTCCATATCGTGATCAAGCGCTCGATCCTCTTCAGCTTCGCATTCGGCATCTATGCGAGCATGTACAAGATCGATATCAAGGCGCTCGACCGCTTTGCACCATTGGGCGTGGCGCTGCTGCTTGCCGCTTCAGGGCTGCTTGCAACCGCGATCTACATGACCGGCCCGTCGATGCCGGACTGGGTGGAGCTGTGCCGCAACGCGCTGGCAATCGGCGGGGCCGCCGGATTCTGGATGCTCTCGGCGCTTTTGATCAAGACACCTGTCGGCCAGCGTCTTTCAAAGACCGGAAGCTTGAGCTTCTGGATCTTCTGCGCCCATTATCCGCTGCTTGTCCTGTTCTTCATGGTTTGGGGAAAGACAGGCATCGGCTTTTATCCGCTCTTCTTCTGCGGCTCGCTTCTGGTGCTCTTTCCAGTGCTTGTGCTTTCCAACAGCTTTGTCCGCAGTAACGCGCCGCGCCTTTATGCCGTGCTGACGGGCGGGCGGACTAAACAGAGCTCTCGATCCCCTTCCCGCCGGGATGTCCCGGCAGAATTCGTTCCACAGCAAAGGTGAGACATGACGGCCAAAATCGCCCATGCGCGACTCGTTTGCCAGAGTTTGACGATCGGCGCCACTATCCTCGGAGCCCTTTCTGCCCACGCCCAGCAGGCAACGGGCAAATCCTTCGTGGATGATTTCGACAAGATCGACCGAAGCGTCTGGTTCGTTTCCGACGGCTGGAACAACGGCGCCCACCAGAACTGCACATGGTCGAAAAACCAGGTGAAGGCTGAGGGCGGCATGCTGCAGCTGACCTTCGCGGAGGGTAAATCCAAGGACCGCAATTATCTCTGCGGCGAGATCCAGACGAAAAAACGCTTCAGCTACGGCACCTATGAAGCGCGCATCAAGTCTGCCACCGGCAAGGGCCTGAACTCTGCCTTCTTCACCTATATCGGCCCTGCCGATAAGCAGCAGCATGACGAAATCGACTTCGAGGTGCTCGGCAAGGACACCTCGAGTGTCCAGGTAAACCAGTACATCAAGGCCAAGGGCGGTAACGAAAAGCTCGTGCCGGTCGGCCAGGCCGCCGATCAGGGCTTCAACGACTATGCATTCGTCTGGGAGCCCGAAAGGCTTCGCTATTACCTGAACGGCAAGCTTGTCCAGGACGTCACCGATCCGTCGAAGATTCCCCAGAACGCGCAGAAGATCTTCTTCAGCCTTTGGGGAACGGACAAACTTGCGGACTGGATGGGCAAATTCGTCTACACCCAACCCACGACGATGGAAATCGATCGGGTAGCCTACACGGCCCCGGGTGACAAATGCCAGTTCCAGGGTTCGATCGCCTGCACACTCAATTAAGCTTGTTGAAACCGCCGAACCATTGCACAGCACGAAACGGACTCCGGTGACAGCCGGGATAGCGCAAGGAGTATTGATGCTCAAAGTCCTCTATCTGGCGCACGATCTGGCCGATCCTGCCGTGCGCCGCCGTGTGCTGATGTTGACGGAAGGAGGCGCCTCGGTGACGCTTTGCGGCTTCCGGCGAGGCGAAAACGCGCTTGCAGCCGTCAACGGTCTCACGCCGGTCGAACTTGGCCGAACCGCCGATGCCAAATTCGGCCAGCGGATGGCCGCTGTTGCAAGGGCGGTCGCCGGTCTGCGGGGCCTGCTGAGCGGTGTCGAACGGCCGGACGTGATCATCGGGCGCAATCTGGAATCGCTTGCAGTCGCCGAACGGGCAAGCCACCTCTTCGGCGGCGTGCCGATCGTCTACGAATGCCTCGACATCCATCGCCTGCTCGTCAATGACGGCATAACCGGCAGGCTGGTCCGCCGCGCCGAAGCCTATTTCGGGCGGGATGCGAAACTGATCCTGACGAGTTCGCCCGCCTTCATCGCGAACTACTTCGTTCCGCGCTCGGCTCTCAAGGCGCCTATCATGCTTGTCGAAAACAAGGTGCTGGCGCTTGACGGCATGCCGCAAGCCCAGATCCGCTTGCCCCCGAACGAGGGCGAGCCCTGGAAAATCGGCTGGTTCGGGGCGCTGCGCTGTCGCAAGTCGTTGCAATTGCTCGCCGATTTTTCCAACAGGATGAACGGCCGTGTCCGCATCGTGCTGCGCGGCCGGCCGGCCTATTCCGAATTCGAGGACTTCGACACCTTCGTCGCCAATCAGCCCTACCTGAGCTTCGAGGGGCCATATAAGAACCCGGAAGACCTGCCGGCGATCTACAGCGACGTCCATTTCTCCTGGGCGATCGATTTCTTCGAGGAGGGTCTCAATTCCGCCTGGCTGCTTCCCAACCGGGTCTATGAAGGTTGCCTGCATGGCAGCGTTCCCATTGCACTTGCAGGCACCGAGACGGCTCGCTTCCTGTCCCGCAAGAATATTGGCCTTACGCTGCACGACGCCTCTGTCGAAAGCCTTGAAGCGCTTTTCCAGGAACTGGCCGGTGAACGTTATGGCGCACTCGCTGCGGCAGTCGCCGCCGAAGATCGGAAGAGCTGGCTGGCCGACCGCAGCGATTGTCGCGCCCTGGTAGAAAATCTGTCCCGCCTTGTGCCGTCGGCCCCCGAAACGCACACGGCCGATGCCTCTAACCCCGCAACCGCAGTTCCAGAAGGGTCGACTGCAATGAAGACTGATGTTTGTTCCAGCGTCGCCAGCCTTATCATCATTCCTTGCCTGAACGAGGCAAAGCATATCAAGCCCTTGATCGAAAAACTGGGCTCCGCGCTTGATCAGTTGAACGCCCGCATCGTCGTCGCAGACGGCGGAAGCACCGACGGCACGCGTGAGATCGTCGGCCGTATCAGCAAAACGGACCCGCGCATCATCCTGCTCGACAACCCTGGCCGCATCCAGAGTGCAGCCATCAATCTCGCGGTCAAGACCTTCGGGCGCGATTATGAATACCTGATCCGCATCGACGCCCACGGCGACTATCCGGCAGATTACTGCCAGCGGCTCGTCGAAGAGGCCGAGCTTACTCAGGCGGATTCGGTCGTCGTCGCCATGGAGACGATCGGATTCGGCATGTTCCAGAAGGCCACCGCTTTCGCGCAGAACTCCAAACTCGGCAATGGCGGCTCCAAGCATCGCGAGGGAGCCAAGGGCCATTGGACCGATCACGGCCACCATGCGCTGATGCGCATCGCAGCCTTCGAGACCGTCGGCGGCTACGATGAAACATTCAGTCATAATGAGGACGCGGAATTGGATTACCGTCTGAAAAAGGCGGGCTTTGGCATCTGGATGACCGACAAGACGCGGATGATCTACTATCCAAGATCAACCGTTGGAACGCTTTTCCGGCAATATCTCGGCTATGGCCGGGGCCGTGCGAAGAACATCCTCAAGCACGGCAGCATGCCGAACCTTCGCCAGATGCTGCCGCTCGCGGTGGTGCCTGTCTTTATCGGCGCGTTTCTGGCCGTGCTGAGCTGGATTGCGGTTATTCCGTTCAGCCTCTGGGCCGTTGCCTGCGTCGGCTACGGTTTCTGGATGGCGGTCGGCCAGCGCAATCCATACGGGCCGCTTGCCGCGCTCTCGGCCATGGTGATGCATTTCGCCTGGTCGGCCGGATTCTGGATGGAGCTCCTGAGCTTCCGCAACCGCAAGGCGTCTTGATGAAGGACCAAGGCATGCAGATCGATATCGGCGTTTGTACCTATCGCCGCGCCTCGTTGGACAAGGCGCTGCTTTCGCTTGGCGTGCTTGCTGTTCCTGAAAACGTCACCCTGCGCATCATCGTTGCCGACAATGACTTGACGGCGAGCGCCCAGGAGCGCGTCGACGCGCTCCGCCAGGCGATCCCGCACGAGATCGCCTATGTGCACTGCCCGGCATCGAACATCTCGATTGCCCGCAACGCCTGCCTCGAAAATGCCACGGGCGAATTCCTGGCCTTCATCGACGACGATGAGGATGCTTCGGAAAACTGGCTGGTAGAACTGCTGAATGCGGCAAAAAAGACCGGCGCCGATGCAGTCCTCGGCCCGGTCCGCAGCGTCTATGCATCGACCGCTCCAGCCTGGATGCGCGAAGGTGATTTTCATTCGACGCTGCCGGTCTGGGTGGGCGAGGAAATTCGCACGGGCTACACCTGCAACGTGCTGCTCAATCTCGGCTCCGAACATGTGAAGGGCCGCCGCTTCAATCTGGCGCTTGGAAAGTCGGGCGGCGAAGACACCGAATTCTTCAGCCATATGCACCGGGACGGAGGACGCATCGCCTATGCTCCCGAAGCCTATGTCTATGAGGCGGTGCCGGAACAACGGGCAGAGCTTTCGTGGCTTGCCAAACGCCGTTTCCGTTTCGGCCAGACCCATGGACGTCTGCTGCAGGAAAGGCATCAGGGCCTCAACCGCCTGAAACAGATCGGGCTTGCCACCGCAAAGGCAGGCTATTGCCTGGGCGTGGCACTCGTCTGTATCCTTGTGCCCGTTCCACGCTATCGCTACGCGCTTCGCGGCATGATGCATCTCGGCGTCGTTAGCGGCCTGCTCGGCGTGCGCGAAATTCGCCAGTATGGCGCAGCAGAGGGGACTGCATGACGAAGGAGCAGCCGGACATCAGCTTCATCATGGCTGCCTATAACGCAGCTGAAACGCTTTCGAAGGCGATCGAAAGCGCGCTGGCGCAGACCGGCGTGACCGTCGAGGTCATTGTTGCAGACGATTGCTCGGGCGATGGCACGCGCGAGGTGGCCAAAAGCTATCTTCAAAGGAATGTCCGTCTGCTTACGCTCGAAAGGAACGGCGGACCGGCCGCAGCGCGCAACGCAGCCATTGCCGCGGCAACGGGGCGGTGGCTTGCCGTGCTCGATTCCGACGACGCGATCGAACCGGGGCGGCTGGCCAGACTGATTGCCCGCGCCGAGAAAGCTGGTGCGCAGATCGCGGTCGACAATCTGCGGGTGATCCGCGCCGACGGCACGCCGCCGGAAACGATGTTTTCCGAAGGCGCGCTGGCAGCCATGCCGGAACTGACGCTGGCCGATTTCATTCGCTCCAATGCTCTTTTCCAGACGACCCATAATTTCGGCTATCTCAAGCCTGTTTTCGAACGAGCCTTCATCGAGCGGCACGCACTGCGCTTCGACGAAAATCTGCGGATCGGCGAGGACTATGTATTCCTCGCCTCTGCGCTGGCGCTTGGGGCGCGCTGCGTGGTCGAGCCCGTTGCGGGCTATGACTACAATATCCGCGAGGGTTCCATCTCCCGGGTGCTGGAACTGCGGCATATCGAGGCGATGATGGAGGCCGACAGGGTCTTCCTTGGCAAGCACACGCTCGATGTGGAGGCCGTGTCTGCGCAGCAGTTCCGAACACGGAGCCTGCGGCAGGCAAGATCGTTCCTCCTGCTTGTCGACAGCATCAAGAACAGGTCGATCTCCGGCACGATCAAGGCGGCATGGAGCGATCCGGTCGCGCTGCGCCACCTCAAGATGCCGATCGCTGTCCGCATCAACAGATTGGCCGCGGCATTGCGCAATCTCGCCGGCCTCAAGACAGACATTCAAACGTTCGGCAGCGCGCCGCGCTCGCCCAAAGGATGACCTCATGAACCAACGAAACCTGACCCTGCACAGCACGGTACCGAAAGCGTCCGACGATTCCGACAGCTTCATCGATATCGATCGGCTGATTGCGATCCTGTCTCGCCGCGCCGGTTCGATCGCGCTTTGCGTCGTCGCGTTCGTGGCGCTTGCTGCCATCTATCTGATCCTTTCGACACCCGTCTACACATCGATGACGCAGATCCTGCTCGATGACAGCATGACCAAATATGCCGAGGACGAGGCGCCTGCCGCCAGCGCCCAGCAGGTGGACATGCAGATCGCGAGCGCCGTCGAGATTCTGAAGTCGAACGAGCTGGCGCTGAGCGTGGTCGATGCTCAAAACCTCTCCGAGAACGCGACCATCCTCGATCCCGGGCAGTCGCCCGTCGAACTGGTGAAATCCGGGGTGAAAATCATTGCCAGCGCCCTGACACCGGGCGGGCCGCCGGCTTCGGAGGAGAATGCCCGCAATGGCCGCCGTCAGAAGGCCGCGGCCATGCTGCAGCAGGCACTGAGCGTGGAACGCGTTTCGCGCAGTTCGGTGATCGCCGTCGCCTTCCGCTCGACGGACCAGATGCTGGCGGCAAGGGTGACGAAAGCCTATGCAGACGCCTATCTGAACGACCAGCTCAACGCGAATTTCGACGCAACGGAACGCGCCTCCGTCTGGTTGCAGGAACGTCTTGCCGACCTGCGCGACCGTTCGCAGCAGGCTGCGCTCGAAGTCGCAAAGTTCAAGACCGAAAACGGCCTGACGTCGGCGAACGGCGAACTGATGTCCGAGCAGCAGCTTGCCGACCTCAACAAGCAGCTCATCGTCGCGCAGGCTGATGCGGCCAGCGCCTCGGCCCGCTACAGCCAGTTCAAGTCGATTGTCGATCAGGGTCCGGAAGGTGCGGTCAACAACGCGGCAATTTCCTCCGGCCAGACCGACAATTCCGTGATCCAGGACCTGCGCACCCGTTATATCGGGGTCACCCGCCGCGAGCAGGAGATCACCACCAATTTCGGTGCCGACCATCCGCAGGCCGTGCAGCTGCGCACGGAAAAGGAAGACCTGACGCGCCAGATCTTCCAGGAACTCCAGCAGCTCACCTCCAGCTACCGCAACGAGTTCGAGGTCGCCAAATCGCGTGAGGAATCGCTTCGGGAAAACATCCGGCATCTGACCGGAAAGAACTCCGAATCCGACAAGTCGATCGTCAAGCTCAACGATCTCGAACAGCGGGCAACCGCGTTGAAGACGCTCTATGAGGCCTATCTCGGTCGTTACGAGGAAGCTGCACAGCAGCAGTCCTTCCCGATCGCCAAGGCGCGTGTGATTTCCGAAGCCGGTATCCCGACGTCACCGTCGAGCCCGAAGAAGACGATGACGCTTGGTCTGGCGATCGTCCTCGGCCTGATGGCTGGCGCCGCGCTGACGGCATTCCAGGAATTCCGCGAGCGCTTCTTCCGCGTCGAGGGTGACGTTCGCTCCATCCTCGGCCTGAAGTTCCTCGGCTATCTGCCGCTGGTCGGCAAGTTGCCGAAGGAGCGCAAGGTCTTCCAGCCGCGCAAGACCCCGCTGCCACAGGCCGCAGAAGTGCTCGAAGACGGCGCCAGTTTCGAACGCATCATGCGTATCGTTCTTGAAGCGCCCCGCTCGATCTTTGCCGAAACGCTACGCAACGCCAAGCTTGCAAGCGACGTCATGTTCCAGGGAAAGAGCGACCGCGTCATCGGCGTCATCTCCGCCCTTCCAGGCGAAGGCAAGTCGACGACGGCGGCCAACTTCGCAGCACTGCTTGCCTCAAGCGGCAAGCGCACGTTGCTGATCGACGCCGACCTTCGCAACCCGGGCCTGACGCGCATGCTGAAGACCCCGCCGCAGCATGGACTGGTCGAAGCGGTGCTCGGCGAAGTGCCGTGGGCAAGCGCCGTCAGGGTCGACAGCCACACCAAGCTTGCGATCCTGCCGGTCGTTTCGAACGACAACCTGATGCACACCAGCGAGCTTCTTGCCTCGCAGGGCATGTTCAATTTGATGGAAAATGCCCGCAAGATGTTCGACTACATCGTCGTCGACCTTGCACCGCTCGGCCCGGTCATCGACGCGAAGGCCTTCGCGCCTCAGGTCGATGGCTTCCTGTTCGTGACGGAATGGGGCCAGACGCCGACCAACATGGTGCGCGATATCGTCAATGCCGAACCGCAGATCAAGCAGAAGATCCTGGGCGTCATCCTCAACAAGACGGATATGTCCGAGCTCTCCAAATTCAGCAACTTCGGCGGAGCGGAACGCTACCACCACAAGTATGTCAGCTATTACACGCCGGAAATTCCCCCGAAGCGGCAGTCTGCCGAAGCCTGATCAGGTGGAGAAGAGGTGAACCCGACCCCGCCAGAGGCGGGCGACGGTCAACCGCCCGCTCTTGAATGCCCGCGTGTCCAGATTGAGTCGCCGCGGCTGAATGTCCGGCTCGCTGCAGGGCGTGTGGCCATGAACGACAAGCTTCGGCAGCGGGATGCCGCTGTCGAGAAACCGCTCGCGGATGAAGACGAGGTCATCGTCGCTTTGCTTGTCGATCGTAAGGCTGGGGTCGATCCCGGCATGGACGAACAAAACCTCCGGTGTATCGACGAGGATCGGCAGCGCCCGCATGAAGTCGATATGCTGGCGCGGCAGCGATTGGCGGATGAAGCCATCAAGCTTCGAGGCCGTCGGAAAGATCAGCGGCAGGTGCTCGGCGTCGAGGCCATAGGAGCGCAGCAGCGAATCGGCGCCCATGCGCATCCATTCGGAAAACGAGATCTTTCCGTCGATATAGTCGAGCATCATGATTTCGTGGTTGCCGGTCAGGCAGATGCGGTCGAAACTTTCCGGCACCGGCCCCATCAGATGGGAGATCACCTGTGCAGATGACGGGCCGCGGTCGATGTAATCGCCAAGCATGATGATGAGCTTGCGCCCGGGCAGGCGTGCTGCATCCCGCACGATCGTATATTCGGCCATCTGCAGAAGATCATGCCGCCCATGGACGTCGCCGACGGCATAGATCGGCCTGTCGCCGGGATCGAGCTGGAGGCGTTGCCGGGCGGGCGATAGCATCATGGGAACCTCCTGGTCATCTTCGATGGATGAGCCATAATCAATCCTGTGCCTGACTGAAAGCTGCGCCGTGGACAATTGGAAGGTTTGCGGGATGGTCAGGCATGGCCATCTCTATCAAGCTGGTAAGAAAATTCAAACTGCACCGGTTTTGTAGAAAAACCGGCCTTATCATCGAGGCTGCGATCCATCACTTCTATCATTATCGAACAAGAGTACGATCGATGGGAACCGTATCGCAATTTCACGACCGGGCGCGGCCGGTCGCACGGCGCATCGGAAGCGAGGAAGAGGCGATCAGCACGGCCCGCACCCTTGCCGCCGCCTTTCAGCGCCAGTCGAGCGAGCGCGACATCAATCGAATCCTGCCCTATCAGGAAATCGACGCCCTCTCGCAATCCGGCCTTGGCGCGATCACCGTTCCGCCCGAATATGAAGGACTGGACGTTGGCAATTCGCTGCTCGCCGAAATCGTTGCGATTATCGCTGAAGGCGATCCCTCGATCGGGGAGTTCCTGGAAGTCCACTTTTCGGTACTCGACGGACTTCGGCAGCAGGCTGGCGAAGAGCTGCAGCGCGCCCTTTATGCGCGCGTACTTGAAGGCGATCGTTTTGCTGCGGCCGCTTTTCCCGATGCTGCCGCAGTCGGTTCCCGCGCTCTCGGGTATCGACTGAATGGCCGCAGCACGTCGTCGCCGGCGGTGCTCTTTTCCGATTGGATCGCGATCGGAATTGACCAGACGGTGCTCTACCTCCCCTCCGACAAGGAAGGCCTTCAGCTCGTCGATGATTGGGACGGCCTTGGGCAGCGCACCAACGGCACAGCCGCCATCGTGGCCAGCGACTTGCACGTGGAGGGGAATGTTGTCGCGCTTGCCGCGCATGCGCCATCGGCGATCGGCGAGCTGCTGCATGCGGCCGTCGATCTTGGAATAGCGCGTGCGGTTCTTTCCGCCGATGCCGGCTCAGCGCCGGCTAACGACTTCGGCAAGCTTGCGATCGGCACAGAGACGGTCGCCGCGCTTTTGGAAAGGGCTGGCCGCAAGCTCGACATCGCGCAGATCAACATCAGCGGCCCGGCGGGCGAAGATGCCTATTTCTGCGCGACTGCCGCGCGCGCCGTCGCAAGCAAGGTGGCAATAGATGCCTCGAACCTGATTTTCGAACTGATGGGGGAAAACACCGCGAGTATCGCGCTCAATCTCGACCGCCATTGGCGCAACGCCCGCATCCGTGCGCTGAAAACATCCGCCGATGTTCTTCATCGGCGCGCCGCCCGTCATTTGCGCAAGGATCGCTAGGTCAGCCTGCCGCGAAAACGGGCATAGTCTCGTCGCCTCCATCGCCAAGCTTGCCGCCCTTGGCGACGAATTGCTCGAGCGTCATGTTGTCGAGGATATCGGCGATCGCATCGCGCACTTCGGTCATCGAGCGGCGCACATGACAGGTTTCCGGATTCGAACAGTCGTCGCAGGCTTCATAAGCCGTGCGGCTTGCGCAGCGAATGGGAGCGAGCGGCCCGTCGAGCGTGCGGATGACGTGACCGATGCGGATTTCCGAGGCCGGCCGCGACAGTGAATAGCCGCCGCCCGGCCCCTTCTTGGAGCGAAGGATGCCGACATTGCGCAGCTCCAGAAGGATCGTATCGAGGAACTTTTTCGGGATATTGTTGCGTGCGGCGACATCGTTGATGAAGGCGGTTTCCCCCGGCGCCAGACGCGCCAGATCAACCAGGGCCTTCAATCCGTATTTTCCCTTTTTGGTCAGCATTTACGATCGCCCCGCAGATCCGCGCGCTGCTTTCTTCTATCCATGCAAATAGCGTCGAAAGCATGAAGACACAAGAAATAGCTATTATTTATATAGGTTAACTTTAACATCATGGCTCTCCTCAAAAATCATGATCTTGCCTTTAAGAGTTTCGGTGCAATAATTTTCGCCGGCTTCAAGCTGGAATTGAAAATCGGCCGATGGAAACGCTTGCCAACCTTGAATCCTTCGTACGCAGCGCCGAACTCGGCAGCTTCTCGGCTGCCGCGCGCAGGCTTTCGGTCACACCGGCTGCCGTCAGCCGGAACGTCGCAACGCTGGAAACCAGGCTTGGCGTCCGGCTTTTCCAACGCAGCACCCGTAAGCTGACATTGACAGAAGCCGGTGAGCGCTTCCTTTTTGCCATCCGCGGCAATCTCGAGAGCCTGCAGGAGGCGATCGCAGATGTCTCGGCAGATCGCGGCGAACCGTCCGGTATCTTGAAAGTCAGCATGAGCCCGACTTTCGGCCTCACTTATATCCTTCCGCTGTTGCCGGGCTTTGTCGCGCGTTATCCGCAGATCCGGCCGGAATGGATATTTGAGAACCGGCAGGTCGACCTGATCGCCGAAGGTTACGATGCGGCAATCGGCGGCGGTTTCGAGCTGACGCCCGGCGTCGTAGCCCGTACACTTGCACCCGCGCACCTGATCGCTGTCGCCTCTCCATCCTATATGCACGACCGCACCCCACCTGCCGATCCAGCCGGCCTTTCCGCTTTCGACGGCATCGTCATGCGCTCGATGCGCACCGGACGCATCCGCCATTGGCAGATGCGCAATGCCGCAGGCGAGGAGATTGCTGGAGGGCCGCGGGAAAAGATCGTCCTCAACGATCCCGCCGCCATGTGCCGCGCAGCAGTCCTGGGCCTTGGGGTGGCGCTGATTGCAAAACCCGACGCCCTGCCCTGTCTCGAAAGCGGCGAACTCGTCCGGCTCATCCCGCAATGGTATGCCGATGCCGGACTGATCTCGCTCTATTATCCCAGCCGTTCCCTTCTTCCCGCAAAGACCCGCGTCTTCGTGAATTTCATCACCGAGGAATTCCGGGCTCAGAAGCTTTCCGCTCGCTTTGCGGGCAGCCTGGGCTGAACAGTCGCTCAGGCTTTTCTAAACGCTTTCAAGAAACAGCGGATGCCCGATGCCGACAATCAAGTGGGGCCACATGGCTATCCAATTGACAGATATCCTACAAGTGGATATGTCTATCGGTATTCGGAACTCACGCAGGAGCGGGATCGGCATGGCGCTTAAGACGATGAAGCCTCTGACGCGGGCGCCTCTGCTGCACGTCTCGGTGCAAGAGAGCCTTCGCGCCTATATTGCCGACAACGGCCTTGCGCCGGGAACTCTGCTGCCGGCCGAGGGAGAGCTTGCAAGCCAACTCGGCGTCAGCCGCAATTCGTTGCGCGAGGGCATCAAGGCGCTGGAGTCGCTTGGCGTTCTGGAATCGCGGCGCGGTGTCGGCATCTTCGTGAAGGCCTTCTCCTTCGAGCCACTGCTCGACAACCTGGCTTACGGGCTCGGCGGCGCGCTTCGCCAGATCGAGGAAGTCCTCGAGATCCGCCGCACGCTCGAAGTCGGTCTGATCGGCAAGACGCTGGAGATGATCAGCGACGAGGATATCGCCGAGCTGCGTGCGACGGTCAACAGGATGCGTCTTTATGCCGAGCGCGGCCAGTCATTTGCCGAAGACGACCAGCTCTTCCACCGCCTGCTTTTCCGCTGCCAGAACAACGAGACGCTCGTGCGGCTGATCGATGTCTTCTGGCTGGCTTTTTACAAGGCGTCCGACTTCGTCAATCTCGACAATGTCGATCCCATGGCCACCTGGAGGGACCACGAGGCGATCGTCGATGCGGTGGAAGCAAAGAACCTGGAGGAAGCGCGCATGCGCCTGGATCGCCATTATGCCGGCATCTCCCGGGTGATTGCAAATAACAAGACAAGTTCAAATGTGGGAGGAACACAATGAAACGACTGTCCAGACTATCGGCCATCGCGCTCGCCGCGATGATGGCAACGACCGCCATTCCAGCTTTCACACCGCCGGCTGAAGCAGCGACCCTTTCCGGCGGCTTCGACGTCGGCCCCGGCGGCTTTCAGGGCAATTTCAATCCGCTGGCAGCGACCGCGGGCTTCACCTGGCTCAGTATCTATTTCGAGCCGCTCGTTGCCTATGACGATAAGCTGCAGAAGGTCGTCGGCGTACTGGCCTCGTCTTATGAGGTCAGCGACGACCAGAAGACCTACACCTTCAAGCTCGCGGATGCGAAGTGGCATGACGGCAAGTCCTTCACGGCCAAGGATGCGAAATTCACCATTGAACTGGCGATGAATGCCAAGACGGGCTCGGTGCTTGCCGCCCGCCTCAAGCCGGTTTCCGCGGTCGAGGCACCCGACGACCATACGCTCGTCGTCAAGCTGAGCGCACCGAGCGCCAGTGTCCTGGATACGATGACCAAGGTGATGATGCTGCCCGAGCACGCGCTCGCCACCATCCCCGCCGATCAGCTTGCAAAGAGCACCTGGTGGTCGACGTCGCCGATCGGTACCGGCCCGTTCAAGTTCACCAAATACGTCGCCGACCAATATGTAGAGCTCGCTGCCAACATCGAATATCGCGGCGGCAAGCCGGCGCTGGAAAGGGTGATCAATCGCTATTTCGCCGATCCGGCGGCAGCGATCGCTGCGCTGCGGTCGGGTGAAATCCAGTTCACCTATGTCGATTCCAACGACGTGCCGACCTTCAAGGACGACAAATCCTTCAAGGTCATCGAAGGCAATTCCTTCGTCGTCAACTATCTGGGCTTCAACCACGATTCGCCGATCTGGAAGGACGTGCGCGTCCGTCAGGCGGTGATGTATGCCATCAATCGCGACGCCATCATCAAGAGCCTTTACGGCGGCGCTGCGACGCGGGCCAATTGCGCCTATATCGCCGATCGGCTGGTGCCGAAGGATATCGAAGCCTACGCCTACGATCCGCAAAAGGCCAAGGAACTGCTGAAGGAAGCCGGCTGGGACGAGATCAACGGCGCCAAGCCGATCACGCTCCTGACCTACTACACGACGCCGCTTGCGACCAACGTGCTCGCGGCCGTGCAGGCGATGCTCGCCCAGGTCGGCATCAACGTCGTTCCGCGCGCCGTCGATGCGCCGACCTACAACAGCATCGTGCTGAAGGCAGATGCCGACATCTCGCAGTTCCAGATGGTCTATGCCGGCCTGCAAAACGGCCCGGATGCCGGCAGCATCAATCCCGGCCTCAACGAAAAGCAGATTCCGCCGGCAGGCCCGAACGTCGTGCGAGCCCGCATGCCGGATCTGACCTCAGCACTCGATGCTGCCCTTGCCGAAACCGACGCCAGCAAGCGCGATGCCCGCTATCAGCAGGTCTGCAAGGTGATGAACACCGAGTTGCCCTGGGCAACGCTCTGGGTCGCGAACCGCTACGGCGTGGTGTCGACGAAGGTCAAGGATTTCGTCTGGACGCCGGCTCCAGGCGGCGGGCCATATCAGGCCAATCCGCAGCAGTGGTCGATCGCCGAATAAGGCGCTCTTCTTGAACGATCGAGGGTGGCTTCGGCCACCCTCACGGAATGGATTTCCAATGCTCAGATACAGCCTCCGGCGCGTGATCATCGGGATGGGCATGCTCGTTGCCTTGAGCGCGCTGATCTTCCTGCTGCTGCGCCTTGCCCCCGGCGATCCGATCGATGCCTATATCGATCCCAACATCCCCATGTCGTCGTCTGATCTTGCTGAATTGCGCAGCCGGCTCGGGCTCGACCAGACTTTGCCGGTTCAGTATCTCGCATGGCTGCAGCAGGCGCTGGCGGGCAATCTCGGCTACTCGATCAAGCGGCTGGACCAGCCGGTCCTGACCCTCGTGCTTTCGCGCATCGGCCCGACGGTGCTTTTAATGGGCACCGCGCTGGTCATCTCGATCGTCGCCGGGATCGCGACCGGCGTCATCAGCGCCGTGCGGCGCAATTCCCTCGCCGACATTTCCTTTTCGGTCTTCGCGCTTGCCGGCATTTCCAGCCCGGCCTTTCTGAGCGCGCTGATCGGTCTTTACATTTTTTCCGTCCGGCTGAACTGGACGCCGTCGGGCGGCATGCTGACGCCGGGCGAGGCGTTTTCCGTCCTCGATCTCCTGCGGCATCTGATCCTGCCTGCCGCACTGCTCGCCATCGCCCAGGCTGCCTTGATCATGCGCTACATGCGCGCCTCGATGCTCGAAGTCCTCAACCAGGACTACGTGCGCACCGCCCGCGCCAAAGGCGTCGTCGAATTCTGGGTCATCGCCAAGCATGCTCTCAGAAACGCGCTGCTGCCCGTCGTCACGCTGATCGGTTCGACTATCGGCCTTGCGATTGGCGGGGCGATCTTCATCGAAAGCGTCTTCAACTGGCCGGGCATGGGCCTTCTGCTCGTCGATGCCGTGGAGACGCGCGACTATCCCGTCATCATGGGTGCGACGCTCGTCATCGGCACCTGCGTCATCATCGTCAATCTGCTGACCGATATCGCCTATGCGCTTATCGATCCGCGCATCAAGGTGGGTTGATCAATGCTGGCCCGCGCCCCAACCCGCAGCCCAGGCCCTCTCGCCCGCGCCTTTGACCGCTTCCTTCTCAACCGGGCAGCCGTCTTCGGGCTATGCGTCGCAATCCCGATGCTTTTGATCATCCTGTCCTATCCGCTCTGGTGGCCTTTCCTGCCGAACGACATCGATCTTCTGGCCATGAACAGCGGCCCGACCGCGACGCATTGGTTCGGCACGGACGGCGTTGGCCGCGATGTCTTTGCCCGGGTTCTGGAGGGCGGCCGCATCTCGCTTCTGGTCGCCGTCGCCTCGACTGCGATCTCTGCGATGATCGGTTTCCTCTTCGGCGCCGTCTCCGCCCTGGCCGGCCGCTGGGCTGATGCGCTTTCCATGCGCTTCGTCGACCTGGTCATGACGCTGCCGCCCGTCATCTTCCTGCTCGTGCTCGCCTCGATTGCCGGTACCGGCATCTGGCCGACGGTGCTGGTGATCTCGCTGCTCTCCTGGCCGCTGCTTGCCCGCATGATCCGCTCGCGCCTGCTGGAACTGCGCGAACGCGATTTCGTCCTTTCGGCGCGCGGCATGGGCGCCGGCCTGTCGCACCTGTTGTTCCGTCACGGCCTGCCGAATTCGATCGATATCCTGATGGTCTATGCGACGCTGCAGATCGCCAATGCCATTCTGCTCGAGGCCGGCCTCTCCTTCCTCGGGCTCGGCATTGCGCCGCCAGCTGCAAGCTGGGGCAACATGTTGAATGCCGCCCGCTCCACCGCGGTTCTCGAACAATATCCATGGCAATGGCTCTTCCCCGGTGGGGCGCTGGTCCTTGCCGTGCTTGCCATCAATTTCATTGGCGATGGCCTGAGGGACGCCTTCGACCCTCGCGCCGAATTAAACTGACAATCGAAAGAAAGCGAAATGAGCAAATTCAAGGGTGTGGTTCCTCCTGTCGTAACGCCGCTGAATCCGGATTTCACCGTCGACTATCCCTCCTATACGCGCGTTCTGGAGCACCTGATCGGCGCCGGCTGCCACGGGGTCTTCGTGCTCGGTTCGACGAGCGAGGTGGTCTTTTACGACGACAAGGCGCGGCGCGAGATCATCGAACATTCGGCCAAGGTGGTGAACGGCCGCGTGCCGCTCATCGTCGGCACCATCGATCCGACGACCGATCGGGTCATCTCGCACGCGAAGATCGCAAAGGCCGCGGGTGCTGACGCCGTTGTCGTAACAGCACCCTTCTACACCGTTACCAGCCAGCCCGAGATCCTCGACCACTTCCGCTATATCCGCGACGCCGTCGACGTGCCGCTCATCGCCTACGACATTCCCGTCTGCGTCAACGTCAAGCTGCAACGCCAAACGACCGTGACGCTTGCCAAGGAAGGCACGATCATCGGCTTGAAGGATTCAAGCGGCGACGACGGCAATTTCCGCTATGCGCTTCTCGATCTCGCCGCGCACAAGGACGTCTTCCTGATGACAGGCTCGGAAATCGTTGTTGACACCGCGCTGCTGATGGGTGCGCACGGCGTCGTTCCGGGCATCGCCAATGTCGACCCGCACGGTTATGTCCGCCTTTGGGATGCAGCACAGCGCGGCGACTGGGCTCTCGCGAAGCAGGAGCAGGAACGTCTTTGCCGGCTTTTCGAAATCGTCTGGGTCGCGCAGGGCCGTGTCAGCGGCGGCGCCTCGGGCATCGGCGCCTTCAAGACTGCCATGAAACGGCTCGGCATCATCGATACTGCCTTCATGCCGCGGCCGCGTGCTCCGCTTAACCAGGCCGAGACCGCCCGGATCGACGAGATCCTGCGCGCGACCGGGCTGCTTGGCTGATGATCGCCATGCAACAGACCGCCGATCCAATTCTCGACATTCGCGGACTGCGGACGATCTTTCGCATCCGCGGCGGCGAGGTGACGGCGGTCAACGGCATCGACCTGACCGTGGCCGCCGGCGAGACGCTGGCACTCGTCGGCGAATCCGGGTCGGGCAAGTCGGTGACGAGCCTTTCGGTCATGCGGCTGCTTTCACGCAATATCGGCGCGATCGCCGCCGGGAGCATTCGCCTGAAGCGGAAGAGCGGCAAAGTGGCCGACCTCGTCCTGCTTGACGAGCAGGACATGCGAAAGGTCCGCGGCGACGATATCGGCATGGTGTTTCAGGAGCCGATGTCGAGCCTCAATCCCGTCTTCACCATCGGCGACCAGATAGCAGAGCCGATCCGCATTCATCGCGGGGCGGAGCGGAAGGCGGCGATGAATGCGGCCATTGCCCTGCTCGAAAGCGTTGGCATTCCCGATGCGAAGCGCCGTGCCGGCCAATATCCGCATGAACTTTCCGGCGGCATGCGCCAGCGCGCGACGATCGCCATGGCGCTCGCCTGCGATCCGGCGCTATTGATTGCCGACGAGCCGACGACGGCGCTCGACGTGACGATCCAGGCACAGATCCTCGATCTGCTCTTGAAGCTGCAGCGCGAGCGCGGCATGGCGATGCTCTTCGTCACCCATAATCTCGGCGTCGTCGCGGAAATCGCCCACCGCGTCGCGGTCATGTATGCGGGGCGGATCGTCGAAGAGGGGCCGGTCGGCGAGGTTTTCCGCCATCCGAAGCATCCCTATACGATCGGCCTGCTCGCCTCGATGCCGCGGCTTGGCGATGCAACCCGCATGAAGCTCGCCGGCGAAAAGCTCGCCGCCATTCCCGGCATGGTGCCGAGCCTGATGAAAATGCCGCCGGGCTGCGCCTTTCAGCCTCGCTGCAGGTTCGCGATCCACGCGTGCTGCGCGGCTGTCCCTCCGCTCGACGACGTCAATGCGCAACATAAAAGCCGCTGTATCCGCTGGCGGGAGATTTAGATGAACGAGCCTTTGCTTTCGGTTCGCGGTCTTGCGAAACATTATATCTCGCGCGGGACGAAACTTACGATCCTGCAGGATATCTCCTTCGATATCGGCAAGGGCGAGGTCGTCGGTCTCGTTGGCGAATCCGGCAGCGGCAAGACGACGATCGGCCGCTCGGTGCTGCGCCTGGTCGAGCCCTCCTCCGGAAGCGTGCGCTTTGACGGAACCGAACTCACCGCGCTGACGGCCAGCGCCATGCGGCGGGCCCGGCCGCGCATGCAGTATATTTTCCAGGATCCCTATGCCAGCCTCTCGCCGCGCATGACCATCGGCGAAATACTGACGGAGGGGCTGACGATCCAGGGCATCGGAAAGCGCCAGGAACGGCTCGACCGGGCGCGGTCGGCCCTTGAACAGGTCGATCTTCCGGCCGACGCGCTCAATCGCTATGCGCATGAATTTTCCGGCGGACAGCGCCAACGCATCGGTATTGCGCGTGCCTTGACGCTGTCGCCGGAATTCATCGTTGCCGACGAGCCCGTTTCGGCGCTCGACGTCTCCATCCAGGCGCAGGTCATCAACCTGCTGCGCGATCTGCAGCAGCGCCTTGGCCTCACCATGCTCTTCATTTCGCATGACTTGGCCGTGGTCGAATATATCTGCGACCGGGTGATCGTGCTCTATCTCGGGCGGATCATGGAGATCGGGGCGAGCGCCGATCTCTATGCCAGGCCGAAGCATCCCTATACCCGCGCCCTGCTCTCGGCGATCCCCTCGCCTGACCCGGATGCCAGGCGTAACCGGCAGATATTGCAGGGCGACATTCCAAGCCCCGCCAACCCGCCGAGCGGCTGCGTCTTCCGCACGCGCTGTCCAAAGGCGCTGGATGCCTGCGCCCGGACCGTGCCGGAACTGCGCGAAGTGGCTCCTGGGCATTTCAAGGCCTGCATTCGAGACGACCTGGATTGATCGGCAGAAGGAGCATTCCGTGACAGAAAAAAGGCGCCATCCGATCGGCGGGAACTGGGCAAGCCTTCTTTTGCCGATCGAGGCGGACGACAGCATCAATTTCGCCAAGCTCGGCGAGGAAATCGATATTCTGATCGCAGCCGGCGTCGACGGCATTTATTCGAACGGCACGGCGGGCGAATTCCACAACCAGACCGAAGCGGAATTCGACCGGATCCAGTCCATGCTGGCCAAGCGTTGCACGAAAGCCGCAATGCCCTTCGTCATCGGCGCATGCCAGCCGGATGCGATGATCCAGCTTGACCGCGTTAGGCGTGCAGCCTCCCTTCGGCCGCTGGCCATTCAGGTGATCCTGCCGGACTGGTGGCCGGTCAACGATCTCGAAGCCGCAGATTTCCTGGCGAGGGCATCAAAGGTCGCCGATGGGAGCCCGCTGATCCTTTACAATCCGCCGCATGCCAAACGCGTTCTGACGCCCCGGGAGCTCGCAGGTATCTGCATCCCCTGCCCTGATATCGTTGGCATCAAGCTTTCCGATGGCGGCGCGGACTGGTACGGCGAAGCGCGAAAGCACCTCCAGGAATTCTCGCTCTTCGTACCCGGCCATCACCTGGCGACCGGCATGAGTAAAGGCGTGGCAGCAGGCGCATTTTCCAATGTCGCCTGCCTCAGCCCGCGCGGGGCGCAGCGATGGACCGATCTGATTAGGACCGACCTCGAGGCGGCATTGGAAACGGAAGGCCGGATCTGCCGCTTCATGGACGAACATATCGTGCCCTTCCGCCAGAAGGCCGGTTATTCGAATGCCGCGCTCGATAAACTGCTGAGCGCAATCGGCAATTGGGGACCTGTCGGGACACGTCTGCGGTCACCATACCGCGGCATCGACGAGACGGAGGCGGCACGGCTTCGCCGGATTGCGCGCGATGAGCTGGGCGAGCTATTTTTTGCTTCCTAGAATATCAGTTGCACCTTGCACGCGGCCTGGCGGTCGCCGGCCTGTTCGAAAGCCTCCAAAGCGCGTTCGAGCGGAAAGCTGTGGCTGATGATCGGACGGATGTCGATCTGCCGGCTGGCGATCAATGCCACCGCATCTGCGAATTCGTCGTGAAAGCGTTGCGAACCGTGGATATGCAGTTCCTTGCCGACCAGGGCATTGAGCGGAATGGCGATGTCGCCGGTCACGCCCACCTGCACGATTGTGCCGAAAGGCTTGACCGACGCCATCGCAAAGCGGATTGCCGGTGCTGCCGCAGAGCATTCGAATGCAAGGTCGAAATATCCTTTTGTGGCTTCGTAGGGTGCGAGCGCGTCCTGATCTCTTGCATTGATCGTCTTGTCCGCTCCCATCGCGCTTGCGCGCCCAAGTGCTGCGTCAGCGAGGTCGGTGACGACGATTTCGGCAGCCTGATGATAACGCGCCGCGGCAACGGCAAGGCATCCTATCGGGCCGGCGCCGGTGACCAGCACCTTTTTTCCCGCGATATCGCCCGCACGTGAAGCTGCATGAAGGCAGACGGCGAGCGGTTCGGCACATGCCGCTTCGGCCGCACTGACCTCACCGGAAACGGCGACGCATTGCAGAGCCGGCACGACCAGCCACTGGCGAAACATGCCCTGCTCATGGGGAAGCCGCATGGCGCTTCCCATAAAGCGCATGTCGAGGCAGTGGATCGGCTGCCCACGCTTGCAATAGTCGCACGATCCGCACGGCTGGCTCGGGTTGACGGCGACCAGGGTTCCCTCGGGCAGGGCCACTCCGGCGCCCGCCGTCTCGACGAAGCCCGACGCCTCGTGTCCGGGAATGATCGGCTCGCGCACGCGCACCGGCCCAAAGCCGCCGTCCTGGTAGTAATGCAGATCGGAGCCGCAGATCCCTGCAGCGGCCATGCGCAGGAGTACTTCGCCTTCGCCCGGTTCGCGCACCGGGCCTGCCTCGACCCTCAGGTCCCGCGCTCCGTAAAGCCGGGCAAAACGCGTCTGCACAAGCTCGCTCCCCATTACTTCAGCAACCCGAGCTGCTGCGGCAGCCAGAGCGAGACCGACGGGATGAAGGTGATCAGGATCAGTGCGACGAACAGCGGAACCAGCCAGGGCAGGATTGCCATGGTCGTACGCTCGACGGAAAGCTTTGCCACCCGCGAAAGGACGAACAATACCATTCCGAGCGGCGGATGGAGCAACCCGATCATCAAATTGAGCGTCATGATCAGGCCGAACTGCACGGGATCGATCTGGAATTGCGTCACGATCGGCAAAAGGATCGGAACAAGGATGGTGATCGCCGCGATGGTATCCAGGAAGCAGCCGACGAAAAGCATGAGCAGATTGACGAGGATCAGGAAAACCCACTTGTTGTCGGTGATCGAAAGGATCGCCGTCGACAAGAGCTGTGCGGCCTGGCTGACCGTCAAGAGCCAGGCAAAGACCGAGGCCGCAGTCACGATGAAGAGGACCGAGGCGGTGGTCTCGATCGTATCGAAGCTCGCCTTGGCGAGTGTCGAGAGCGTCATGGTGCGGTAGCGCACCAGCCCCAGGAAAAGCGACCAGAGGACAGCCGCGACTGCCGCTTCCGTGGGCGTGAACCAGCCCATTGTCATGCCGCCGATGAGAATGACCGGCGTCATCAGGGCCATGACGGCAGAAAAGGAGAAATACCAGTCCAGCGCCAGAAGCGCGGCAAGCGCTATTCCGGTCGACACGTTCATCGACAACCCGGCAAGCATCATGAGGTAGATCGCGACGGGAACGAGCAGCACCACGACGATTTCCAGCGACGCCGACAGAAGCTGCTTGACATCGAAGGGTGCATCCGAACCCCAGCTCCGCGCATAGGCGAATGCGGCAACGGTCACCATCATCAGAACGGTCATGACGATGCCGGGCAGAATGCCGGCCATGAACAGGGCGCCGATCGAGACGTTCGCCATCATGCCGTAGATGACGAAGGGCAGAGACGGCGGGAAGATCGGGCCGAGCGTCGCCGAGGCCGCCGTGACGCCGACGGCTGCTTCAACCGGATAGCCGTGGTCCTTCATCGCCTTGATCTCGATGGTGCCGATCCCGGCGGCATCGGCAAGGGCGGTTCCCGACATGCCGGAGAAGATCACAGAGCCGATGATGTTGACCTGCGCAAGGCCCCCTTTCATCCAGCCGACGAGGGCAACTGCAAACGAATAGATACGCCCGGTCACCCCTGCCGAATTCATCAGGTTGCCGGCGAGAATGAAGAAGGGAACGGCAAGCAGCGGAAAGCTCTCGACGCCGGCGATCATTCGCTGGGCGACGATGATGTCGGGCGCAACGCCGTAGAGGACGATATAGAGCACCGAGGCGGACGCCATCGAGATCGCGACAGGCACGCCGATGACCATCAGCAGGAGAAACGAGCCGACAAGCAGGAGCATGTGATCAATCCTCGATTTTCTGGAATTCCTCGGGCCGCTCCAGAACGGAATAGCCGCGGCGCATATTGGCAACGAAGACCACGATGGCGCGCAGCAGCATCAGGACGAATGCGGCAAAGACGCTGTAGAAAACGATGTTGCGCGGCAGCGCGATGGTCACCATCTCCTCCTCGGCGACGATCTGCACATAGCGCCACATCAGGTAGCAGGCGTAGATAAAGAAGCCGATACGGACGACGTCGACGAAGCTGGCAAGGATCCTTGCCATCGATTGCGGCATGTAGTGGTAGAACACGTCCACCTGGATGTGGCGCGAGGTGCGCACGCACATGACCGAACCGAGGAAGACGACGCCGATCAGGCAGTTGATGGCGATCTCTTCCGTCCAGGCATAGCTGTCGTTCAATACATAGCGCGTGAAGAACTGCAGAAAGACGCAGCCGGTCATGAGCCAGAAGACGATCAGGGTGATCCAGTCCTCCGGGGCATAGTCGGAGGCTTTTGCGGTCGGAGCCGCGCCTTCGAAAGTATGGGCAATCTCGTCGGGAGTGATCTGGGTGTGGACTTCTTGCGACATGGGCAACATCCGTTTTCGCCGGAAGGGAGAATGCGGCGCCCGATGGCGCCGCATCCTTTGCGATTACTGGATAGCGCGGATGGCTTCCCAGTCGGACTTTTCATAGCCGAAATCCTCGAAGGCGACCTTTTCGGCAACGGCCTTCTCGAAGTCGGCCTTGTCGACTTCCGTCACGTTGAGCCCCTTCTCCTTGAAGGTGGCGATGAGGCCTTTTTCCCGTCCTTCGATCGTCTTGGTAGTGCGCTCTGCAGCTTCCCGCATCACGGTCTCGAAGATCGTCTTGTCCTCGGCAGAAAGGCTCGACCACAGGGTCTTGGAAACCACGGTGTTCAGATGATCGACGATATGGCCGGTCAGGATGATGTTTTTCTGAACTTCATAGAACTTCTTCGCCTCAATCGTCGTCAGCGGATTTTCCTGTGCCTCGACCGTGCCGTTTTGAAGCGCAAGATAGACCTCGGCAAAGGCGATCGGTGTCGTGTTTGCGCCGCAGGCGCGCGGCATCGCGAGATAGGCCGGTACGTCGGGAACGCGGATTTTGAGACCCTGCATGTCGGCGCACTTGGCGATCGGCTTGTTCGAGGTCGTCTGGCGCGTGCCGTAATAGCTGACGGCAGTGATATGGTTGCCGGTCTTGTCTTCGTAGCCCTGGGCAAGGCGCTTGAAGACATCGCTCTTGGTGTAGGCGATCAGATGTTCCGGGCCGCGGAAGATATAGGGATAATAGGTGACGCCGATCGGCTTGTAGTCGCGGGCGGCAAAGCTCGAACCGGAAATGATGATATCGACGGTGCCAAGCTTCAGTCCCTGGTTGATGTCGGCTTCCTTGCCGAGCTGTGAAGCGGGATAGACCTCGATCTTGTAGCGGCCGCCGGTGCGCTTGTTGATCTCTTCGGATGCCCAGACCGAATCCGTATGGAAGGGTTCGGACGTTTCATAGACATGGGCCCATTTCAGGACCGTCTGTGCATGCGCGGCAACCGTCGTCGCCATGATGGCGGCTGCAGTGCAAACTATCGTGGCCAGTCTGATCTTCATCGCTCTTTCCTCCCGAGCTTGCGTTAGGTCTCTGCATTTCTGCGGGCCGCAGCGCGGCCTTCTTCGTCGTCCCTGAAAAGCTCCTCCCCGAAGCTTTCGGAAAACCTCTTCTGCGATCTGTCGAGATGCGTCCGCATGGCCTGCTTGGCGGCCTTAGGGTCATTGGCGGCGATCGCATCCTTGATAGCGCGATGTTCCTCCATCGCGCGCGTCCAGGAATCCGGTCCCTCGAAATGGCTCGCCAGCTTCTCGAAATACGGCGTCATGCGCTGATCGTAGATCTCGCCGGTGAAGCGGATGAGCGCGGCATTGCCGACGATGCCGGCGATCGCCGTGTGAAAGCCGCGGTCGATTTCGAGCGCCGCATCGGTATCGTTCACAGCGCTTGCCATCTGCTGCAGATTCTCGTCCAGCACGGCAATGTCGCTTGGCGTTGCGCGCTGCGCAGCCTCCTCGGCAATCGCGCATTCGATGATGGCGCGGGCCTGCAGCAGCTCGAAAGGCCCTTCGAACGGTTCGCGCTCCGGCTGAGCGGGCTGAACGGTGTGCTTGCGCGCCACATATATTCCCGAGCCCATGCGGATATGCACGAGCCCTTCCACTTCCAGCACGATCAATGCTTCGCGAATGGTCGGACGCGAGACTGCCAGTTTTTCGGCGAGTTCGCGCTCCGGCGGAAGGCGCTGGCCAACAGCCAGTTCGCCCGTCGCGATCATCGAGCGAATTTGGTCCGCCACCTGCCTGTAAAGGCGGCGCGATTCAACAGCCGAAAACATCTAGCCTCCCTGGCGCGTTTCTCCTCAAACGCGCAATTGGCCAAGTGGCCTGACCAATTCATCCATTCGTAACACTGATCCTCCTGTGCGTCAATCCGCCGCAAGGGGGGCCTTTATGGACTGAAAGGCGGTTTTAGACCGTAACGTGCGGCAAGCACCCCAAAGGATCGCGCCGTCTCAGGGTCGAGTTCGACACCATTTTTCTCGCGGTCTTCGGCAACTTTCCATTCGCGGTCGCCCGGCGCCATGACGTTCAAGCCGTCGCGAGCCGGCGAATTGCGCAGCGTCTCCAGGTAGTGCGTCATGGCGGCGTCGAAGCGTCGTCTCTCCAGGAAAGCCTCAGGCTTCATCGCCAGCACGAAGGCACCCAGTCCGCGCGGCGTCGAGAAATCCGGACCCGGCATTGGCGCAATGTCGAAGCTCAGCTTCATTCCGGTCAGGACGGCGCTGAGGATTTCGGCGATTCCGGCCAAGCCGGCCCCCTTGAAGCCGAACTCACCGCCAAGCGGTGCCAGCATATCGGCCAGTTCCGGGTCGGTGGTATCGTAGCCGCGGCTATCGGAAGCCGTACCAGCCGGCAAACTCTTGCCAAGGCTCCTGTAAAGCTGCACGCGGTTATAAGGCACGGCGCTGGTGGCCATATCGAAGAGCCAGGGATTGTCGTTGACAACCGGCACTGCACAGGCAATCGGATTTGTGCCGTGAAAGCGCATCGCGCCGTCATGCAGGCGGACAAAACTGTCGGAATTGCAGAACGCAAAACCGATGAAGCCCCGCCGGGCAGCATTGAGCGCATAGGCGCCGGCCGGCCCGAAATGCGAGGAATTGCGGATGGCCACGGCGCCGACGCCATGGCGGGCCGCAAATTCGATCGCATGATCCATAGCCACGTAGGTGGCAAGCCCTCCATGGCCATTGTCGGCGTCGAGCACGCCGACGGCTCCGAATGCCGAAGAAAGTGCCACTTTCGGCTGCCGGTTGATGCGGCCCTCGATCAGGCCCTTGACGTAGTGCGGCAAAAGCCGGACGCCGTGGCTGTCGATGCCGAGCCGCGTCCCATGCATCATCGCCCGCGTCGCCCCGTCGCAGGTCGCCTCGTTAGCACCCGCTGCCATGAAGACGGCGCGGCAGAAGCGATCGATGGAAGCAAGCGTCGCCCTTGCAGGCGCAGTCGGATGTTCGGTCGCCATCGGCAAATCACCTTTCACCAGCGCTCGCTGGCTGCCCTGGCGTCGTAACGGGCTCGGGCCGCCAGAATTTCAGCCTGGTTCGATTCCGTCCACCCCACCAGCGCGCGAATGGTTTCGTGCAAGGTGCAGCCGAGGGGCGTCAGCGCATATTCCACACGCGGCGGCACGACCGGATAGACCGTCCGCTCGATAATTCCGTCGCGTTCGAGGTTGCGCAAGGTGGTCGTCAGCATGCGCTGGCTGATACCCTCGATGCTGTTGCGCAATTGCGTGAAGCGGAGCGTGCGCTTTTCCAGAAGAGCGATCACCAGAAGCGACCATTTATCGGCGATCCGATCGAGGATCTGCCGTACCTCGCAGCCTTCGCGCACATCCCATTGCAGGACGTCGTAATCCGCCTCGCTGCTGCAAAGGTTACTCGGTGAGTTTAAAGTGCCTTCTTTCATGGGACGGGAGCATGGCCTAGTTGTTTGATGGTTACAAGAGGGAACTGACTGACGAAAAGTCACTTGCCTCTTCATCGTCAACGAAGGATCATGTTATGTCCACGACCCTTTCATCTTCCCAGGCACGCGCCGCGCCTATGACGCGGCGTGCCGCAGCGACGCTGATCGTCCTTTGCGGCGCCATCTTTCTCGAGGGCATCGATGTTGCCATGCTCAACATTGCGCTTCCGGCAATCCGGGCCGATCTTGGTCTGACGACAACCACGCTGAGCGGCGTGGTGAGCGCCTATGTGCTGGGCTATGCCGGTTTCATGCTGCTCGGCGGCCGTGCCGCCGACATTTTCGGCAAACGCCGGGTTTTTCTTTCCGCACTTGCCGTCTTCATTGCATTCTCCGGGCTGGGCGGCCTTGCGACGGAGGGCTGGATGCTCCTTCTGGCCCGCTTCGTCACCGGCGCGTCCTCGGCATTCATGACACCGGCAGGCCTGGCGCTCGTTGCGACGAACTTTCCGGAGGGTCCGCAGCGCAACCGCGCATTGACCATCTACGCCTCCACCGCTTCTGCCGGTTTCTCGCTCGGGCTCGTTTTGGGCGGGTTGCTTGCTGCAATCGACTGGCGCTGGGTGTTCTTCGCACCCGTGATCATGGCGCTCCTCATCCTTGCCGCCGCGATCAGGCTCATTGCCGACAAGCAGCCTGGAACCACCAGAGAACGTTTCGACATTCCAGGCGCCGTCGTGCTGACGGCAGCAATGCTGCTTGCGGTTCATGGCGTGACCCGCCTTGAACATCTGGACCAGGGCTGGGCATGGACGCTCGGCATGTTCGGCCTGAGCGCGGCCCTGTGGCTTGCCTTCTTGCTGATCGAGCGCCTGTCGGGCGCGCCGCTCATACGTTTTGGAATATTCCGCTCCGGCTCCCTCGTCCGCTCCAACCTCGCAGCGCTGCTGTTTGCCGGCTCGTTCTTCGGCTTCCAGTTTATCGCGACCCTCTATCTCCAGGAACTGCTCGGCTGGACACCCATGCAGACCAGCATGGCGATGCTTGTGATCGGCATCGACGCGGTCGTCGCTCCCATCCTGACGCCCAGGCTTGTCAACCGCTTCGGAAACGACCGCGTTATCTTCGCAGGCCTGGTTCTTGCCGCCGCCTCCTACGCATTGCTGCTGCCGATGGGCCTCGACTGGACATATGCGGCAATCTTTCCAAGCATGCTTTTGCTGGGACTGGCCTTTTCGATCGCCTACAGCCCGCTGACAATCGCCGCCACCGATGGCGTTCATGAAGACGAACAGGGGCTGGCCGGCGGACTGCTCAACACCGCCTTTCAGTTCGGCGCAGCGCTCGGCCTGTCGGGTGCAAGTGCCATCGGAGCCTATGTTCTTGGAGAAGCTACATCTTCCGAAGCCCGGCTGGTATCGCTTCAAACGGCGTTGATCGTCCCGGTGGCAGCCGCCGTGGCTGGCGCGCTGATCGCTGCCACGGGCATCAGGCGCTGCCGCGATCTGTCCTGCGATCAGGCCATGCCATCTTAAGCCCGGAGAATGGCCGCGGCGCCAGTCGCGGCCATCAATCGTATCGCACATCCGCCGAAACCAGATGGTCCTCCGAGCCATAGGCAACGTTCGCTTTGGTCGAAGCCAAATCTCTTCAAAAGGATGCGGGATCGCATATCGGCAATTGCAGGTACCGGGAAAGTCCAGCCGGTACTGGCGGGGTTCCAGCTCGCTCGAGGCTCGCGGTGCGCGCCGCAGGTATGAGGCTCTCCCTGGCGGCCATGTTGAATCGCACGTCGTCTCTGCCGGCTACTTCGCCGTAGCCGTTGAGGTACTTCCCGAAGAACTTGCAAGGTTACTGCCGGACGGCTTTTTTCGCCCGATCCGCATAGGTCGTGCGACTGGAATCGAAGCCGCCGCACTTGCGATGCACTGAAGTTTCCGACTGACGCTGGAGTACATCATATTGAAATAGTAAGAAAGAAATTGCTAAATTTAGAAGAGCTGCATGTTATTCTACTCAGTGCTCCATGTAATATGAATCGGACGCTGCGGGGCAATTGGCCTCAGCCGATCGCGGTGAATGCCGAAGGACGGATTTCTGGCAGAAAATACGATGGACGAGGTTTTGACATGGTTGAACGCGCTCGGCCTTGGTCGGCTGGGGGACGCGTTTGTCCAGGCACAGATTGATTTCGACGCGCTTCGTCTCTTGTCCGACGATGACCTCAAGGAGCTCGGCATCCCACTCGGTCCGCGCCGAAAAATCCTCTCCGCAATCGCACAGCTGGACGAAGCCCGCGAACCGCATCAGCGGCCGATGGTGCCCGTGGAGCGAAGGCCGCTGACCATCCTGTTCTGTGACATGGTCGGCTCGACGGAATATGCCGCGCGCCTCGATCCAGAAGACTTCAGCAAGCTGACGCAGACCTATCTCAACCGATGCGCCGCACTCGTGAAGGCACATGGCGGGTTCACAGCCAACTATATCGGCGACGCGCTGCAGGCATTGTTCGGTTATCCCACGGCCGAAGAGGATGACGCCGAACGTGCAATCAGGCTCGGCTTCAGCCTCATACAGGCGATGCCGCAGATTGAAACGCCTGACGGATCCCGATTGGAGATCCGCATCGGGATTGCAAGCGGGCTTGTGGTTGTCGGCGATTTCGCTGGAGCACCCGCCGGAGTGTCGACTGTCGCCTTCGGACCGGTGCCAAACCTCGCCCAGCGGCTGCAGGCATTGGCCGCCCCTCAGACAATTCTTGCCGACCAGAAGACCCGCGACGCCGCCAATGGAGCCTTCGATTTTGTCGAACTCGGTGCGAAGTCGTTGAAGGGGTTCGGCGATCCGGTGCGAATCTGGCGCATCGACAAGGCGCGAACGCTGGAAAACCGGTTCGCAAAAAGGACCCACCTGACGAAGCTTGTCGGCAGGCGGGCAGAACTCGACCGGTTGCGTGAGCTTGCAGAAGGTATTGCGGCTGAAAAGAGCGGACGGGCGATCCTGGTCTCGGGCGAAGCGGGCATCGGCAAGTCGCGGCTGATTTTCGAGGCGCGCTCACGCGCTGCGCACTTCAAAGCCTTGACGCTTCAATGTGCGCCTGCCTATTCCAACAGTGCCTTGTATCCGTTTCTGGATCTCTTGAAGCGTCATGCGGGGATCAACGATGCCGCGCCGGCAAAGGCGAACGCGGAACTGTTGGAAGCGACCCTTTCCTCCTGCGATATTCTTCTTTCCCAAACGCTGCCGGTGTTTTCGCGACTGCTTGCAATCGAGCATACGGATTATTCATTGCCGGACATGACATCGAAAGAGCAGCAGACGATCGTGCGCCGCTTTTTCGTCGAATGGCTGCAGGGCATGTCGCAGACAGATCCGCTTTGGCTGACGATCGAGGACGAACAGTGGATCGACCCCTCCTCAGGCGACGTGCTGAAGGCGCTGATCGATGAAGTGCGGTTTTCGCCGATGCTGATCGTCGTTACCTCGCGCGAGGCAATGCTGCAGGCGCCTGCGAAAAATCCGTCCCTGCTTGGGCTCCGGCTGAGGCGGCTGACCCGCTTCGAAGCCCAGGCGCTTTGCCGCGTGCTGGCAGCCGGCAGCGCCATGACCGATGACGCCAGCGATTTCGTTCTCGCCAGGGCCGAAGGAGTGCCGCTCTACGTCGAGGAACTGTGCCGCGCGGTCGCCGACGGCCATGCTGCCTCCATATTGAAGGAAGGACCGGATGCTGCAGCGGACATACCGGTAACATTGCAGTCTTTCCTGCTCTCGCGCCTCGACAAGCTGGGGACCGGAAAGATGATTGCGCAAATGGCCGCTGTCATCGGCAGAGTGTTCAACATCGGGCTGCTTGCGCATCTTTCAGGGCTGTCCGAAGAGGCTCTGGTTTCGATCCTGGATCGCCTGATCCAGGCCGGTCTGATCGCGCCGCAACCGGCGATCAACTGGCCGAGCTACAGTTTTACCCATGCACTCCTGCAAGAGGCAGCCCAGGCTACCCTCCTGCGCGATCGCCGCCGACAATTGCATCATCTTGTCGCCGAAGGGATTGAAAAGCTCTATCCAAGACAGGCCGCCGAGCACCCCGAAGTCCTTGCGCAACATCTCGCTGCGGCCGGACTCTACCAACGGGCAGCCGATTGCTGGCTCACCGCCGGCCTCAAGACGGGCGCCACCTGGGCGAAGGTCGAGGCCGCCAATATGTTCGCAAACGGCCTGGAGTGCCTCCAAAAATTGCCGCCATCGCCCGAACGGGACCGAAAATGCCTCAAGCTCGAGCTCGAGCGCGGCGATGTGCTTTATGCCACGTTCGGCCATGTCACGCCCGAAGGGAGCGCGGCCTATCGCAATGTCATGTCCTTGAGCGAAAGTCTCGGCGATCCGGAAGCGGCTATCCGCGCGCTCGACGGGCTCTTTGGTACCGCCTTGAATTCGGCGAGATTCGCCGATGCGGAATGGGCAAGCGACCAGCTGCTCGATATGGGGCGCCAGAAACAGAATTTGAAAGCCCTCGTTCTCGGCATGCAATTCAAGGGCATGTGCCTCTTTTCGCAGGGCAGGCTCGAAGAGGCCCGGCGATATCTGGAGGAGGCTCTCGCTTACCGCTCGAAGGCCGATGAGGTCGGCAGCGATTTTCCGAACATGACGATGATCTACCTGTCATGGGCACTGCATCTGCTTGGACATCACGAGCGCGCAATCATGCTTTATCGCGAGGCCGAGGAGGATGCCCGCCACCAATCCGCTTACCGATTGGCTGCCTGGCTTGG
Organism: Rhizobium etli 8C-3; assembly: GCF_001908375.1. Lineage (NCBI taxonomy): Bacteria > Pseudomonadati > Pseudomonadota > Alphaproteobacteria > Hyphomicrobiales > Rhizobiaceae > Rhizobium > Rhizobium etli. Next base: position 3,055,089 of record NZ_CP017241.1, read on the forward strand.
AAACGGCTGTGTTCTGATGGCCCTGCGCAAGGACGTGGCCGCCTTGCAGGCAATGGTGGACGAGTTGGGCCCGCTGGCCAAGGCGAACGGCTTTCAGCTATGGGCGAACCTTGCATCGTTCTTTCAGGGCTGGGCGATGGTTCATGCCCATCACGACGGCCGGGGCCTGCAGCAGATGCGCGCCACCTGCGACAACCTCGGGGAGCAGCAGATAGACAAGCCCTGCTATCTCGGCCTTCTGGCAGAAGCAAACCTCGCGCTCGGCGAATTCGAAGGCGCCGCCGGCGTGGTCGACGAGGCGCTGGCACTGACCAGGAAGACCGGTGAACATTATTTTACTGCGGAACTGCTTCGACTTGGCGGCGTGGCCGGCCTCTACCTTAAGGGCGATGCCCACGCTGCCGAGCGCGCGTTTCGCAAGTCGGCAGCCTTTGCCCAAAAGCAGGGCGCAAAGACCTGGGAATTGAAGGCGACGCAAAGCCTTGCTGAACTTTATCGCTCAACCGGCCGCAAAACGAGAGTGAAACGGCGCCTCGACGCCATTACCGGATGGTTCGAAGGGCAGAATAAAACGGCGCGCATGTAATCTCCAGCTTGCGTTTGCAGCCATCATTCGCCGTTCCTCGCGCGCCGCGCGTTCAAGCCGCCCTTACCGATTGCGTTATGACCGAAGTCGTCTCTGACGCAGTTATCCTACCCCTTCCGGGAGGCGTGTTCTGGCTTTCCTTTCGTCTTGGTCGCGGCAAACTCCTCGAGCTGTTTCTCGCTCATGGATTCGACCATCTGCTTGGAAGCCCCCTTGAGTTCGCTTTTCGGTGTTTCGCCTCGCTTTGCGGAGAGGGCTGCTCCAGCCGCCTTCTGCTGTGCTTTGGATTTTGCTGGCATGTCGGTTCTCCTTTCCACGCTCAACTCGTGCCGAAAAGGATGGTTCCTGAGCCAGTGCCAAGTGCACCGGAGGAGCAGCTTGCTGACGCCGGCTTGGACGGTCGCGGAAACGTTTTACGGACGTTTTGGCTTGCCGCTTTGAGCTGCGGCGAGAATGGCGTCGATGAGGCGGTGAACCTTCAGTGCCTCGCGCCCGTTGACGCACGGCTCGCGGTTATCCTCAACGGCGTCGAGAAAATCGGCAAGCACGGAGCGATGATGGTCGTGCGGGAAGGCCATGGGATCGGCGCCGGCACCGCCTGCTGCTTCGTCTTCGATTGAGATTTCGGTTCCATCGTGAAAGGACGCGGCAAGATGTCGCCCGTCAAGGCGGGCCATGCCGCGCGTGCCGATGACGTCGATCTCGTCCGGATAACCGGGGTAGGCACAGGTGGTGGCGCTGACCGTGCCTATTGCTCCGCTTGTAAAGCGAATGGCCGCCATCGCCAGATCCTCCGTCTCCATGCGGTGCACCTTGCTGGTTGCAGTATAGGCTCTGACCTCGTCTGGAAGGCCGGCGATTGAAACAAGAAGGTCAAGTGTGTGGATGGCCTGGGTGAGAAGCACGCCGCCGCCATCGCGAGCCCGCGTGCCGCGCCCCGGCTGGTCATAATAGCTTTGCGGCCGCCAGTTGTGGAGACGCGCCGAAGCGCTGACGATCTCGCCGAGACGGCCTTCATGGATCAGTGCGGCAAGTGCAATACTGACCGCACGAAAGCGGTGCTGCAGCACGATGCCAAGCTTTATGCCGGCATGCTCCGTCACCTCGACCAGCGCCCTCGCCCGCTCCTGTGTGATCTCCAGCGGCTTTTCGAGAAGCACATGCTTGTTTGCTTCGGCTGCCCGCCGCACCAGCTCAAGGTGCGTATTGGGCGGCGTCAGGATCATGACCGCGGCTATCGACGGGTCGCAGAATATTGCCTCGGTATCCTCGCAAGTCGCAAAACCGTAAGTTTCCGAAAATGCTTGCCGCCTGGCAGGCGTCGGACTGAAGGCGGCAGCGACTTCCACCCTGTCCTTGAGATCGAGCAGTCCTTTGGCATGCGGCGCTGCTGCCATGCCGAGACCGATCAAACCGACGCGCAATTTTGCCATCTCAGTCTCCCCGCAGCCCTTATGCATGCATAAAGGAATGCCCGCATCGACCTCATTGTCAATGTCTCGAGCAAACGCGTGTCCATCGTCTTCTGCCAGTTTCCATCCCCGCCCTGGCGATGAGAAACCGTCGAAGCAACGGCAGAAATTCATCATACAAGTGCGTAGCTTTTGTATGTTGACATTACACCTTGCTGGTTCTAGCCATAGGGGGCCGGTTGGAGGAGCGGCAAGAATGAGGGGGTTCACCGATCCAAATCGAGACGAGCGCACGAGCCTCTATGGTGAGGTTGGAGCGTGCGTCATCGTGATCCCAATGGGACGCGATATCGGCATGTCTCAATCGACCTCTTCCATTTCCGGGCAGTTTCTCGATCGTGCCGGACCACCAGTGTCCGGAGGAGGGCCAAAGCTTGCTGGCCTTTCTTGTCGGCACGCAAAAAAGCGTACGGTCTCTGAAAATTAATCGTCATGCAAAACGGGAGGAGAGCATGAAAAACCTTGTTAAACTGGCGGCGGGCCTTATGGTTGCCGCCTCGTTCATGAGCGCGGCCAGCGCTCAAACAGTTCTGAAATCGTCCGATACTCATCCAGACGGCTATCCGACCGTCGAGGGCGTCAAATATTTCGGCGAGCTGGTCAAGGAGCGCACGCAGGGCCGCTATGCGATCGAAGTGTATCATTCCGCCCAGCTCGGCGAGGAGAAGGACACCATCGAGCAGGTGCGTTCGGGCGTGATCGAGCTGAACCGCATCTCGATGGCGCCGTTCAACGGGACGGTGAAGGAAACCATCGTGCCGGCGCTGCCCTACGTCTTCCGTTCGGAAGAGCACATGCACAAGGTCATGGACGGCGCGATTGGCGACCAGATCAAGAAGGCGTTCGAACCGGTCGGCCTCGTCGTGCTGGCGTATTATGACGCCGGCGCGCGGTCGTTCTATAACAAGACGAAGCCGATCAGCACGGTCGCCGACATGAAGGGTCTGAAGTTCCGCGTTATCCAGTCCGACATCTTCGTCGACATGGTGGCGGCGCTGGGCGCCAACGCCACGCCGATGCCCTATGGTGAGGTCTACTCGGCGATCGAAACGGGCGTCATCGACGGCGCGGAAAACAACTTCCCGAGCTACGACACCGCCAAGCACGCCGAAGTAGCGAAGAACTACTCGCTCGACGAGCACACCATCCTGCCGGAGGTGTTCGTCATGAACAAGGCTGCGTTCGACAAACTGACGCCTGAGGATCAGGAGATCTTCAAGCAGGCGGCGAAGGACAGCGTCGCCAAGCAGCGCGAACTCTGGTCGGCCAAGGTCGCTGAATCGCGCGCCAATGTCGAAAAGCTCGGTGCAAAGATCACCACGCCGGAAAAGCAGGGCTTCATCGACGCCATGGCCCCGGTTTACGCAAAGCACGTCAAAGACGACGTGCTGAAGAAGATGGTCGAGGATGTGAAGGCGGTGCAGTAGCCGCATCGTGCCTTCCTTTTTGTGCGGGAAGGCGACGTGCGCAACCGGGGTGGGTACTTACTCCACCCCGGTTCATCTGCCGTCTCGCGCATGTCTTCATCGTCCTCCCGACAAGGGAGAGTGAACGCCCAATTCGACGAGGTCCTTTATGTCGAATAGCCTGACACCCGCTGTCAATTTGCTGACGCGCCTCAGCAACGCTGCCCTGTGGCTCGCCGGCGCCGGCCTGGTGCTGATGACGGCCTTCGTCGCCTGGCAGGTATTTTGCCGCTACGTGCTGAACGATTCGCCGAGTTGGACGGAGCCGGGCTCAGTCATGCTGATGAGTTGGTTCATCTTCCTCGGCGCTGCCGTGGGCATCCGGGAAAACAACCATCTTGGTTTCGACGTGCTGCTCTACGTATTGCCGAAATCCGGCAAGCGCGTCCTGCGCATGATTTCGGACGTGGTCATTCTCGCCTTCGGCGCCGGCATGATCTGGTACGGCGGTGCGCTTATGAAGCTCACCTGGAACACCACCTTGCCCTCGCTGGGTATTTCCGGCGCGTTCGACTACCTGCCGCTTGCCGGCGGGGGTGTGCTTGCCGTGATCTTCTCGCTGGAGCGCATCGTGCTCCGCCTCGCCGGCGAACCGATCGACGAGGCACTGGATGAGGTCTTGCCGGCAGAGATTGCCGTCGAGATCGAAAACATCAACGCTGACCCGAACGTCAAATTGAAAGTGTAGCGCGATGGAACTCTGGATCCTGTTCGGTGTCTTCACCACTCTGATGCTGATAGGCACGCCGATTGCATTCTGCCTTGGCGTCGCCAGTTTTGCGACGGTGGTCTATATGGGCCTGCCGCCACTGGTCGTCTTTCAGCGGCTCAATTCCGGCATGAGCGTGTTTTCGCTGCTCGCCATCCCCTTCTTTATCTACGCCGGCGATCTGATGGTGCGCGGTGGCATCGCGAGCCGCATCGTCGCCTTTGCCGCTTCCCTGGTCGGCCACGTGCGCGGCGGCCTCGGCCAGGTCAATATCGTCACTGCGACGCTGTTCGGCGGCATTTCCGGTTCGGCGGTGGCGGAGGCCGCAGCCGTCGGTGGCCTGATGATCCCGCAGATGAAGCAGCGCGGCTATGGCGCGGACTATGCCGTCAACGTCACCTCGATGGCAGCGCTGATCGCACTGCTTCTGCCGCCCTCCCACAACATGATCATCTATTCGATCTCTGCCGGCGGCAAGATTTCCATCGCCGACCTGTTCACGGCCGGCATACTACCCGGCATCCTGCTCGCAGTTGCCCTCATGGTGACGGCCTACATCGTCGCGCGCTCGCGCGGCTATCCGACGGAGCCGTTCCCCGGCTTTGTCATGGTTGCACATCTGCTCGCTGTCGCCTTGCCCGGACTTCTGCTGATCGCAATCATCTTCGGCGGGGTGAGGTCCGGCATCTTCACGGCGACGGAAAGCTCGTGCATCGCTGTGCTCTACGCGCTGCTGATAACCCTCTTCGTCTACCGGCAGATGAGCTGGAAAGACTTCGTCCACGCCACGCAAGGCGCCGTGCGCACGACGGCAATGGTGCTTTTGATCATCGGCACCGCTGCCGCCTTCTCCTGGCTGATGGCCTTCCTCAAGGTCCCTGCCTCGCTGGTGGCCTGGATGAAGGCCGTAGCCGACGATCCATTGACGGTACTGCTCCTGCTCAATGTTTTGATGCTTGTGCTCGGCACCTTCATGGACATGGGACCGACGATCATCATCTGCACGCCGATCTTTTTGCCGGTGGCGCAGGCCTACGGCGTCGATCCGGTGCATTTCGGCGTGATCATGATCCTGAATTTCGGCATCGGGCTGAATACGCCCCCAGTCGGCGCGGTGCAATTCGTGGCCTGCGCGGTCGGCAAGATTTCCGTCTGGGAGGCCATGCGCTCGATCTGGCCGTTCTATGGCGCGGGCCTCGTGGTGCTCGGACTGGTCACCTACATCCCGGCTATTTCGCTGTGGTTGCCGGCTGCGTTCAAATAGGAGAGCGGACATGGCGGCCGATACAGCCCTTGATTTGAGGATCGAGCGAAGGCCGAAACTCTCCGAAAGCGTGGTTTCGGCCATCCGCGCGCAGGTCTTGTCCGGGGAATACGCACCCGGCCAGAAGCTGCCGACGGAGAGCCGGATGGGCGAGCTCTTCGGCGTCAGCCGCACCGTTGTGCGCGAGGCGATTGCGACCCTTGCCGCCGATGGGCTCGTCGAGGCGCGGCAAGGCGCCGGCGTCTTCGTCAAGGACCACCCGACGCTTGCCTTCGGGTCGATCACGCTTGACGTCGGCAACAAGATCTCGCATGCGCTTAACGTGATCGAGGTGCGCATGGGGCTGGAGATCGAAAGTGCCGGGCTTGCTGCGCTCCGGCGCAACGCCGCCCAGGAGGCACAGATCCAGGAAGCTTTCTTCGAATTCGACCGGCTGCTTGAGCGTGGCGAGGCAACGGGCAAAAGCGACTTCTTTTTCCACCGCGCCATCGCGGCTGCCACGAACAACTCCTATTACGTAGAGGTTCTCGATGCGCTCGGCATGCGAGCGATCCCCTGCGATGTCGCCTCGCCCTGGGGTACCGACAGCACGCTATCGCGCAACTATCAGGAAGGTCTGCAGCGCGAGCATCTGGCAATCCTGAAGGCGATCTCGGCAAGCGATCCGGAAGCCGCCCGCGCCTCCATGCGCGCCCACCTGACCGCCAGCCAGGAGCGCTATCGCGCGCTCATAAGCGGCCAGCAGGCAAAATGGATTTCAGGAACGGCCAAACGCAAGGGCTGATGCGACCGAAGATAGCCGGTGTTGAGAGGCCAAGCACACAAGCAGCTTCAAAGGCTGGCGGCCGTATGGAAAGGGCTGAAGCCTTGTGCGCACTCAACTGTGAATGGCTGACATAGCGACCATGTTGTAGTCTTGAGCCGGAGTGACGAGGACTGAGCGTGGAACGGAAGCTTGCTGCGATCATGGCCGGCGACATCGCCGGATATAGCCGCCTGATGGCCGAGGATGAGGCGGCGACCTATGCAGAACTGCGTTCAGTTTTCGACGACGTAATCAAACCGTCGGTCGAGCACCATGGTGGCCGGATCTTCAAGAGCGCCGGCGACGGGTTCCTTGCCGCATTTCCAAGCGTGAACGAGGCCCTTGATGCGGCGATCGGCATTCAGCTCGGCTTTGCGGAAAGACCTTTCAATCTGCGTCTCGGCATAAATCTCGGAGATGTCATCGAGCATGATGGCGACATGTTCGGTGATGGCGTCAACGTCGCGTCTCGGCTTGAAGCCATGGCCGAGCCTGGCAGCATATTTGTGAGCGCTGCGGTCGTGCGGAGCGCCGACCGGGGTCGTGGTGACCTTTTCCACAGAATCGGGTTACGGCAAGCCAAGAACATTCCAGAGCAACTTGAGGTATATGCCGTCAGGTTAGACGGCGACGGCGCTCACGGATTGACACGGCTCACGCGTGCCCTGCACCGGTCGCGTGGTGCGGTGCCCTTTGCGATTTTCCTGAGCGTCCTCCTGCTTGTCATCGCAGCAAGCCAGGTGCCTGGATTGAAGACGATGACCGAGACGATCGCCGACAGGGTTACTTGGCTCACCGGCGTCGGAGATATGGATCGGCGTCCCTCTGTTGCCGTCCTTCCCTTCGACAATATGAGTGGCGATTCGGGACAAAACTATTTCGCCGATGGATTGACGGAAGACATCATCACGGAACTGGCACGCAATCCCGAACTTCAGGTGATCGCTCGCAATTCGACATTCGCATTGCGTGGAGAGGCGGCCGATATCCGCGAAGTCGGCCAAAAGTTGGATGCTGGCTATATCGTGGAGGGCAGCGCGCGGCGCGTGGGTGATCAGCTTCGCGTCGTCGCGCAGCTGATTGATACGCGAAGCGGCGCTCATCTGTGGTCGAGAAGCTATGATCGCCGCGTCGAGGACGTGTTTGCAGTCCAGACGGAACTCACGACCGAAATTGTTTCGCACCTCGTCTCATATGTTCGCGAATCCGAAGTTGCCGACGCCTCAAGGCGGCCGACGGAAAACCTGCAGGCCTATGACCTCGTCCTTAAGGCGCGGGATCGTTACAAACATGGTTCGAAGGACAGCGAAGCGCTTCTTGCGGCGCGCGCACTCTATCATCGCGCGTTGGAGCTGGATCCGGGATATGCCTTGGCGCGAGCCCATCTCGGCATGACCTACATCATCGACATGACGCAGGGCGTAAGCGGGCGAGCCACGATGGCCGACGTGGAAACGGGCCTGAGCGAGGCGCGACAGGCGATCCGTCTCGACCCCACACTTGCCATTGGTTACCAGGTGTTGAGCTTCGGTCTTGCGGTCAGCGGCGATTATTCCGGCGCAATCCAGGCCGCGCGTCGCGCCGTGGAGTTCAACCCCAACGATCCTGACAGCCTGATGGCCCTGGCAAAGGCGCAGGTCCGTTTCGGCAATTATCGCGAGGCAGTCAGCAATGCCGAGCGCGCACGGCGCCTGCATCCGATGGCGCCGGAATACTACACCTACGTCCACGGTCAGGCACTTTATGCCGCTGGTCGCCTGGACGAGGCGGACAGCGTCATTGGAGAATGCCTGATCCGTGCGCCGCAGGATGCGGATTGCCTGCTGATCCGAACCGCATTGTTGGCAGGTCGCGGTGACGTGGCGGAAGCCCAGGTTGCGATGGCGCGATTGGTGCAAGCCAAACCCGAGTTTTCGCTGGCCTCCGAACGCGACTATCGGCGCTTTGGAGATTCTCCCCTGATGGATCGATTCCTGCAGGAACTTGCCCGTGCAAAGGCTCCGGAAACCGCCGCGCGTTCAGGGCTTATCGAACGGGAGAATGCCTGAGCGCGGCAGGCGATTTCCCCGCGTTTCTCCCTGTGGCTTCCGGATCGATCAGAAATCAATCAAGCCTTTCAATCCCCTTGCGCCTGCGATCGATTCCAGCGAGTGTACTTGCCGATAGGTTGTGGGATGAGCCATGGACAGTGCGCAGTGGGTTCAGCCGGTAATGATCGTCTGCAAGAAAAGCGGGCAACTCTACACGATTACAAATACCCGCGAAGCTCTCGATATGCTTCTGCGGTATTGGCCAGTCTCTGATGGCAAGGCATTTTTCGATGCCATGGAAGTGTGCATCGGCGTAGCCGAGGGAAGAGCGTCGAAAGAGCAAGCAAGGCAAGCCTTCATCGATGCCGCTCATGAGGCACTGATCCCTGTTGAAATTCCTGACGTCATCAGAGTGAGGGTCTGATTTCCGCGCCATTTTAAGCGGCTGGCTAGAATGCTTCGTCGTCATATCGCATTCTCCCCGGAAACGCTTGTTGTGAGTTCCCAAGGCTCGACAAACTTCATGATTCAGTGGTCATATCCGCCCGGTCTCGCAGAACGAGCAGGACGAACGGTAGAACTCTCAGTCCGTTATTCATACTTGGATCTTGGCTTATGCGCCGAGTAAAAGAAGACATCCGCACCGTCCCGACACCGATTGCGAAAGCCGGTTGGATATGAGTCATGCCACCGCTGCCAGAATTCCAGCGTAGGTCAGGTGATGCAATAGCTGATCTGCTCCGTGCGCAGCCCAGAATGCGCGAGTCATGATGTCACCAGAGTGCTGACGGGAATGAATGGCTTTCGCGTGGTCGATTGCATAATGGATTGCGAATTCGCTTGCTCCCAAACCGAAAATGATCCCCATGTCCAGCCCAAAGAAAACCAAAGCGGGGAAGCTACCGACGGCATGGATGGCAGCATGCACGTAACCCCCGGGATTTCTAATGTGACCCTTGCCCTCGAGCATCCAAGGCGGCTGCAACAGATAGTCGGCCACGAAATGCTTGACCTGCAGCCAGATCAGCAGACTGATAAAGGGAAATATATTGTCCATGTTGCGTTCTCCCTCACGCCTCGGGACCCGTTCCATCGATCGTAAAAATCGGCACCGATTGCGACTTGCCGCGCACGGTAGTCTCGCCGAGCGGACGCGCCGCGAACCTGCCGCACGTCCGCGCAAACGTCTCGCCGCTCAGGACAATCTCTATGCCGTTCTCCTTAGCTACTCCGACGAGGCGGCTCGCGAGGTTTACGACATCTCCGATCGCGGTGTAGCTTAGCCGCTCTACCGAGCCGATGTTGCCGACCAGCGCAGTGCCGCTGTTGATGCCGATCCTGACCCGCACCCTGTCGTGCTGAGGTGCCAGTGGAGGCATCGCATGCATCGCGTCTCGGATAGCCTTGGCGGCGCGGCAGGCGCGGAGCGCGTGATCGGGCTCACGATTCGGCGCGTTCCAGATTGCCATAACAGCGTCGCCGATGAACTTGTCGACGGTTCCGCCTTCTGCGTGGATGGCGGCGATGGAAAGCGTCAGAAAACGGGTGAGATGCGGCTCGACGCCGGCACCGAGTTCTTC